>NZ_JBAGRS010000005.1:0-435456 GCF_037150615.1 Alcaligenes sp. PF14
TCTGTCCAAAACCACGCTGTCCTTGAGTGCCGGTTTAGGCTGGCGTCATGCCCTGGGCGACACCACCCCCGAACGTGAACTGGCCTTTGCCGCACTGCCCGGCAACAACTTCCGCATCAGCGGCGCGCCTATCGCCAAAAATGCTGCTGTCGCCGAATTGGGCGCTGAACTGAAAGCCGGCAAAAGCACCTCCTTTGGCTTGAACTACCAGGGTCAGTTTGGTCGTAATCAGGACCATGCTGGCTCCCTGTTCATGAAGGTCCGTTTCTAAGCACTACGACCACGCGCGGGGCTGGCAGTACCCCAGTCCCGCTCTCCAGCAGACAGACATGAAAAATCCCTGCGATGCTCCGGGCATGGCAGGGATTCAGGCTACAAAGCCGAACCGGCAATACGCCGGTTCTGGCAATTAGCGGTCAGATTCGTTAAAGCTACATACGGTGTAAACCGACAAGCCGGAATCTGTCACGGCCTTGGATCCACCCAGTTCAGGCAGATCAATAATCGCGGCGGCTTCCACCACGTTGGCACCCAGGCGCTGCAGCAAACGAGCCGCCGCCAGCAAAGTACCGCCAGTAGCGATCAGGTCGTCAATCAGCAGGACACGCTGGCCGGGGCGCACGGAGTCCGTGTGCATCTCGACGCTGGCATTGCCATATTCCAGGGAGTACTCTTCGGCCACGGTATTGAAAGGCAGCTTGCCTTTCTTGCGCACAGGCACAAAACCCAGGTTCAGCTCGTAAGCCAGAACCGAGCCCACGATAAAGCCACGCGCATCCACACCCGCCACCAGATCCAGCTTTTGTCCCATGTAACGGTAGACAAAAAGGTCAATCAGAACGCGGAAGGAGCGTGGGTCCTGCAAAACGGTGGTGATATCGCGGAAAGTCACCCCTGGCTTGGGCCAGTCCGGCACATTGCGAATGATTTGACGGATGTACTGGGTGGGATCAATTTGCATGTCAAAGCTTCTACAACAGAAAATCCGGGCGCGAAGGGCGCACTTGGATACGTTGCAAGTGTACACAATTGGGCAGCAGCAACAAGGGCTCGCCCGGCTTGTGCCCGTAAGTTGTACTAATACGACGCGGCTGGGTAAAAAACGCTACAGACTTGACCCGAAGTATCCTTTTAGTTTGGTCCTAAAGTATCCATTGCTGCGCCGGATTTGCACTGCAAACGCCCCGCCTCAAACTGATAAACGCTATCGACCAAAGGCAGCAAACGGGTATCGTGTGTCGCCATAATCACAGTTTTCCCCCGCGCTGCGGCCAGAATATCCTGCATCAAGGCCTGACTGGTCGGGCCATCCAGACTGGCCGTAGGCTCGTCCAGAAACCAGATATGGGCAGACGACAACAGTACACGCGCCAGACACAGGCGACGCTGCTGCCCCAAGGACAATTGCTGCCCGCCCTCGCCCAGCCAGGTATCCAGCCCTTGGGGCAAATCACGTACCACACTGTCCAGCTGGGCATCGTGAAGAGCCTGCCAGATTTGTTGCTCTGAAGCTGTCGGTTCTGCCAGCAAAAGGTTATCTCGCACCGAGCCCAGAAACAGCGGCGAGTCCTGTGCCAACAAGGCGCAATGATCAAACCAGCTGGCGCGGCTCCAATGCTGGGCTGCTTTACCCTCAACCAGATACTGCTTTCCCGAAACAGGTAACAAGCGCATCAGCACACCCAGCAAGGTGGACTTGCCGGAACCACTGGGGCCAAAAATAGCAATGTGCTCACCAGCTTGGACTTGCAGCGACAACTGCTCCAATACAGGCTGTGAACCGTAGGCAAAATTAAGATCTGTGATTTCGAGGGAGGCTGGCTTGTCCAACGCAATCGCCTGCCCTTGCGCCTGATCGGTTTCCTCGGGCTCGTCCAGAATGGTCAGCAAACGATTGCTGGCTGCCTGAACCTCTCCCAGGCGGGACGCACCGCGCATCATGGGTGCCATGATCTCGAACAAGCCCAGCAAAGCCAACACCAGCCCCACCCACAAGGGGCCGCTCATGGCTTGCAGATTGACCTGTTGCGCTCCAACCAGCAGGCAGGTCATCAAGGCCACGCCCATCAAGACCTGCTGGGAAAACTGCCCGACAATGCCCCAGCCATTACTGCGCAAACGGGCTTTCCCCAGTTCCAGACCCAGCTTGTCCACTTGTTCCTGCACGGCATCCGCAGCGGCAAACACCTGAATATCAGCATAGGCGCGGATGGCCTGATGCACCAGAACACGCTGGCGGTTTTCCAGTTGATGGACTTGCTGGGCTGCACGGCTGGCGCCACGGGCGCAAATATACGGAATCAGACAAGCGGCAATCAGCAAACAAGCCAGAATCAGCCAGGCCCACCAGGACAGCCAGGTTTGCAGCACAGCGCTAAACACCAGACCAGCCACCACAGCCGTAGTCAGCGGCACCAAAATCAGCAAAAGCACCAAATCCAGCACAGCCACGTCAGAGGTCAGACTGGAAGCCAGCTCCCCATCTCGGAACTGGGCCAAGCGAGACTGACTGAATCGGCTCAAGCGTCCGAAAACCAGGCTGCGAATACGTACTTGCAGATCCAGCGTCAGGGCATGGCCGACGACGCGTTCCAGATACCGGGAGGCGATACGCCAAAAAGACAGGCCACGAATCATGGCCGAAGGGCCAAACAGATTGAACACGATGCCCAAAGTAGCCAGGAAAGCACTACTTAGAAACCAACCAGCCACACCCAAAAGGCCGACACCGGCGGCCACCGTGCTGATCGCCAGCAGAACCGTAAACAATACGGCCCCACGTCGTGCGCGCAGGCTGGAACCTAAAAGACGAAACCACGCTTTCATGCCGTCAGAACTCCTTGGGCAATGTGCAGTTGGTTCGAGCACATGGCCGCCAGCTCCTGGTCATGCGTGGCCACGACCAGACAACGCCCCTGACAGAAGCGAAGAATATTGCGCATAACACGATTCCGGGTCGCCGCATCCAGGCGGGAGCTGGGTTCGTCCAGCAAGACCACATGCGGGTCTGTCAAAAACAGGCGGGCCAGTGCCAAACGCTGAATCTGGCCACCGGAAAGCCCAAAACCACCCTCGCCCAGCGCCGTTTGCAAACCATCGGGCAAGGCCCGTACAAATTCGGCTGCACAGGCTTGTTCCAAGGCTTGCCACAGCTGTTCATCACTGGCTTGTGGGGCTGCCAGACGCAAGCCATCGGCAATGGTCCCCATGGCTAAAAAGGCCTGCTGGGAAATCAGTACGACGCCATCATGGCGCGTCAGCAAACGCCCGGCAGTATCGCTGTTGCGCAGCAAAATTTCACCCTGCGCCAAGGGGCGCAAACCAATCAGGCTTTCCAGCAGACTGGTCTTGCCGGAGCCGCTGGCCCCCAGCAAGGCGTATGACTGATCTATATAAAGTTGCAGGCCGGGCACTTCCAGCAAGGTCCCCTGCCCGCCCAACTGCGGCAAATGCAGATGACGCAATACCAGTACCGGTAAGTTGGGAAAAACCGCTTCATTGTCGGCGCTGGTGGGAGCCGCAGGAATCAAATCCTGGCCCAAGTTTGCCCACAGTCTGTCGACTTCCACCGCAGCCGCACGCGCCGCTGCCCGATCATGATAATTAGCGGCCAATTGGCGCAAGGGCTGGTAGGCCTCGGGGGCCAGGAGCAAACAGAACAAGCCTTGTTGCAGGCTAATGCCCGAGAAGGACTCGCCCAGATAGCCCAGGTAACCCAAGCCAATGTAGACGGCTATCCCGGCCACACCCAATGCCGCGAAGAACTCCAGCACAGCCGACGATAAAAATGCGATTCGCAGCACTTTCATGGTACGTGTGCGCAGCTCCTGACTGGCCAATTCCACACGCTGCAACTCGTCCTGCCCACGCCCCATCAGGCTCAGGGTAAAAATGCCGCGCAGCCGGTCGGCGAAAAAGCCGGACAGTCGCAGCGTTGTTTGTTGTTGTTCACGGCTGGCCGCTTCCGCCCCCCAGCCCACCAAGGCCATAAACAGGGGAATTAAAGGTGTGCTCAACAAGAGAATCAAGGAAACAATGCCATCCACCGGCAAGACCGCCAGCACTAGCGCCAAAGGAACCAGGGCTGCCGCTGCCATGCAAGGGATATAGCGAGTCACAAAGCCATCCAGGGCTTCAATTTGCGTGATCAAGCTGGTGGACAGTTCGCCGCTATTGCTGGCCCGCAAACGCGGCATCGTACTGCGGAAGAGTCGGGCAAACAGCTCGGAGCGCAGTCCTTGTTTCAGATGTTCTGAAACCTTTTGCGCACGGCGCTCGCCAAAAGCGGAAATAGCGGCACGCAGCAACAAAAGTGCGGCCACCATCAGGATAGAGAAAAGCTGCCCTGTCCAGGGCAAGCCATCGACCACAATTGCTTGCACAATCTTTGCCAGCAACCAGGCCTGGGGAATCAGTAAAGCGCCGGCCAGCACGGGGGCCAGCATGGAAGCCCGCAAAGCCGTGCGGGCGCGGCTGGAGAATTGCCCCAGCCATTGTTGCGCCGTTGGACTTTGCGGTGTCAATCAGACCTCGATATCTGCTTTAGCCTTGGAGGCGGCTGCGCTCTGCAAAGCGGTGTTTTCACGAAGCTCGAACCACATCGCATTCAGGATGGAGAATGCGCAGGCCAGACCCAAACCTAGAACCCAAGAGAAGTACCACATATGCGCTGGCCTCCTTAGTAAGAATGAGAAGAATCTTTCATGCTGGCAACCGACACCTTGCCACGCATTACGCTATATACCCAGGAGGTATAGAGCACGATGATGGGCAAGAACACCAGTGTCACCAAAAGCATGATCCACAAGGTCAGATGACTGGCTGAGGCATCAAACAGGGTCAGGCTGGAACCGGGGTTCAAGGACGAAGGCAGCAGGAATGGGAAGACGGCAAAACCAAAAGTCAGGATGATGCCAGCCAGTGCCAAGGACGAGAACAGCAGAGCCAACAAGCCGCGACCACGACCAGCCAGCAAGGCACCGAACAGCAAGCCCGCAAAACCGACAATGGGGGCTGCCCACAAGGCAGGCCAGGTACGATAGTTAGCCAACCAGGCACCTTCAACCATATCGACCGTCTTGCCAATCGGGTTGGACATGGCGTGGGCCGCCTCGGGCCAAGGCATGCTATAGCCATTCATGGCACTGATCCACCAGCCGCCGGCAGCAAAAGCCACAATGGACAGCAGGCCCAACGGCAGGGCCCAGGCACGCGCACGACGAGCCACATGATCACTGCCCTTCCAGGCAACCACCACCGCACCTTGGAAAGCCAGCATCAGGACGCTGAGCAAGCCACACAGAACAGCAAAGGGCTGGAATAGACCGAAGAAGTTGCCTTGGTACATGGGGCGCAGCGTTGTCTCGTCAAAGCCGAAAGGTACGCCCAGCATGACGTTCCCAATGGCCACACCAAACACCAGAGCACAAACCAGGCCGGAGGCAGTCCAGATCGCGTCCCAGTTACGACGCCAGCGCGACGAGCTGAGCTTGCTGCGATACTTGATGGCCACCGGGCGAACAATCAAGGCGACCAAAAGCAGCATCATGGCCAGGTAAAAGCCCGAGAAAGCCATGGCATACAGCAAAGGCCAGGCTGCAAAGGCCACACCACCGGCCACGATCAACCAAACCTGGTTACCTTCCCAGACCGGGCCAATCACGTTGTACAACGTACGCCGCTCATCATCAGTGCGAGCAACCAGCGGCAACACCATAGCCACACCCAGGTCGGCCCCGTCCATGATGGCAAATGCCGCCAACAAAACGCCCAGCAGCAACCACCAGATGATGCGCAAGGTGTCGTAATCGAGAAGAATCAAATTTTCCATGATGGTTCCCCCTCCTTAACCGCGCAGCAACGGAGCGTTGCGCGAACCATAAGACAAAGCGGAAGGTGTGGCGGTCTCGCCAGCCTCGTCCGGACCTTTACGCACCGAGTGCAGCATGACCTTGATGCCAATCACCGCCAAAGTGGTATAGAGCAACAGGAAAATGGTCATACTGATCATCAAGTCCACAAAGGACAGACCAGAGGCCGCATAGTAGGTAGGCAAGACACCTTCAATCGCCCAGGGCTGACGTCCGAACTCGGCCACAAACCAGCCACATTCGATCGCAATCCAAGGCAGGGGAATGCTCCAGACCGCTGCTTTAAGCAAGTGCGGGTGACGTTGCAGACGGTCACGCGATGCCAGCACAAAAGCCACGCCAAAGAACAGGATGAAGTACAGCCCCAGCGCCACCATCACACGGAAGCTCCAGAACAGGGGCGCAACCTGTGGCACCGTATCCCAGGCAGCCTGGGCGATGGTCTCGGTATCGGCTTTGGTAATGTCGTCCGTATAACGCTTGAGCAGCAAGGCATAGCCCAGGTCTTTCCAGTTATTGTCAAAGACGCGGCGGGCCTCGATATTGCTGTCATCAGCGCGCACCAGCTGCAGTGCCTCGTAAGCACGCAAGCCATTGGCAATACGAATCTTGGCATGTTCGACCAGTTCATTAATGCCCAGCATGGGGGTACTGACTGAGCGTGTACCGATCAAACCCATCACCCATGGAATTTCCACGGCAAAGCGGTTTTCACGGGCCTCCTGATCAGGCCAGGCCAAGAGATTGAAACTGGCAGGGGCTTCCTCGGTTTCCCACATGGATTCCATGGCTGCGATCTTCATTTGCTGGTGTTCAGTAGTCAGGTAACCACTTTCATCACCCAGCACCACCACGGACAGGGACGCTGCCAAGCCGAAACTGGCCGCTACCGTCATCGAGCGCTTGGCCAGATCAATATGGCGACCACGCAGCAAGTACCAGGCACTGATACCCATCACGAACATGGCACCCAGGACATAGCCGGCACTGACGGTATGAACAACTTTGGCTTGCGCAACGGGATTGAGAATGACCTCGGCAAAATCGGTCATTTCCATACGCATGGTGTGGGGGTTGAAGATGGCACCGACCGGATTCTGCATCCAGCCGTTAGCGACCAGAATCCACAGAGCCGACAGGTTGGTACCGATGGCAACCAGCCAGGTAACAATCAGGTGTCCCAGTTTGGAGAGGCGATCCCAGCCGAAAAAGAACAGGCCGACAAAGGTTGCTTCCAGGAAAAAAGCCATCAAACCTTCAATGGCTAGCGGTGCTCCGAAAATATCGCCTACATAGTGACTGTAATAGGCCCAGTTCATGCCGAACTGAAACTCCATCACAATCCCGGTCGCGACACCCAGGGCAAAGTTAATGCCAAAGAGTACGCCCCAGAACTTGGTCATGCGGCGCCAGATGGCCTTGCCCGTCATGACATAGACGCTTTCCATAATGGCCAGCAAAAAAGACAGGCCCAGCGTCAAGGGAACAAATAAAAAGTGAAACATCGCGGTGGAAGCAAATTGCAACCGCGACAAGGTAACAACATCCAGATCAATCATGACGATCCCCAGTTTGATCAGCTTTGCGAATCTTCCCGGCGAACCCCAGCACTTTCTGAACTTTGCTACCTAAACGCATCAGATTTTGCAGGGTCTCGGGCGGTAAGTGATGAACCTCGTCAAACCAACCACAAGCCAACTCGATCAATTCCAGCATTTCATTAATGCGCTGCTGCCCATATGCCTCTTCGTCATTGACGGGCGCTTCCATTAGGATACTTCGCAATAAGGTCAATGTGGGATCAATCTCGCGCTTACGCTTTTCCTCCACCAAAGTACGGAAAATATCCCATACATCCTTGGGAGATTCAAAGTATTCGCGGCGCTCGCCAATCTTGTGCGTCATGTTGACCAGTCTCCAGGACTGCAACTCGCGCAAGCTCATGCTGACATTGGAGCGGGAGATGCCTAGCGTTTCAGCGATCTCGTCGGCGTGGAGGGCTTCGGGGGCAATGAACAGCAGCGCATAGATCTGGCCCACCGTCCGGTTGACCCCCCAGCGCCCGCCCATCTCCCCAAAATGCAGAATAAAACGCTCTGCCTGTGGTCCTAGATTCATGGCTTCCTGAATTTTCAGTAATTACTGAAATTACAAAACAAGACGTATCTTAACCCTAAACTATTCGGCTTGCCACTGGTCCAAGGCCATCTGTCCTTACAATTTGCCTCCTGCAAATCTACATGCCAAGCAGACACTTCACGTTTACAATTTCGCCATGAATACACCGGCACTTTTAGACCCCGCACATATCCTGTCCTCGGCACAACGCACCTTCGCCATTGAAGTTGACGCGTTACAAGCGCTGGGCGGGCGTCTGGACCAAAGTTTTGTAGAAGCCACCAAGCTGCTCGTGCACTGTCAGGGCCGTGTGGTGGTGACCGGCATAGGCAAGTCCGGCCACGTGGCGCGCAAGATTGCGGCTACCTTGGCCTCGACCGGCACTCCCGCTTTTTTCATGCACGCTGCTGAAGCCCTGCACGGCGACCTGGGCATGATTACCAAGCAGGACGTGGTCATTGCCATTTCCTACTCTGGACAGGCCCAGGAACTGGTCACGGTGCTGACTGTGCTGCGCCGCATGGGTGCCAAACTGATTGCGATCACCGGCAATGCCCAGTCCGAACTGGCCCAAAATGCCGACCTGCATCTGGATGCCCATGTAGAGCATGAGGCCTGCCCACTCAACCTGGCTCCCACGGCCAGTACCACGGCCGCCTTGGTATTAGGTGATGCGCTGGCCGTTGCCTGCCTGGAAGCACGAGGCTTTAGCCGCGAAGACTTCGCCCGCTCCCACCCCGGTGGTGCACTGGGCCGTCAACTACTGACGTTTGTGCGCGACATCATGCGCAGCGGCGAACAACTGCCTATCGTCTCCCCCGAGACCCTGATTCCCGATGCACTGATGGAAATGTCCAGCAAAGGCATGGGCATGACTATTGTCACGGACGCACAAGGCCACCCCGTTGGAATGTTCACCGACGGCGACCTGCGCCGCCTGATCGCTCGTGCCGGCGATATACGCAATCTGCCAGTATCTGAGGGCATGTCGCGCGAACCACGCAGCATTGCCGCCGAAGCCCTGGCCATCGAAGCAGCCGAGCAAATGGATGCCCTGCGTATCAGCCAAATGCTGGTATTGGACACAAACGGGCTACTATTGGGAGCTCTGCACATGCACGACCTGTTGGCTGCAAAGGTAATCTGATCATGATGAATACGCCCACCATCCCGCTCCATCCCGCTGAAGCTCAAATTCTGGCCAAGCTGCCCGAGAACGTGCGCACCCAATTACGTCAGTTGCGCATGATGGTGTTTGACGTGGACGGCGTGCTGACCGACGGACGCCTGTGGTACAGCGCGAACGGCGAGGAGTTCAAGAGCTTTCACGCTCTGGACGGCCACGGTTTACGCATGCTGGGCGAAAGCGGCATTCATGTCGCCCTGATTACCGGACGCGAAAGCGGCATCGTATCGCGTCGCGCTGCCGAACTGGGCATTCCTTTTGTTTACCAGGGCGTACGCGACAAAATTGCCATCCTGACCCACCTGGCTCAGGAAAACGGCCTGTCCCTAAGTGAAGTGGGTTATATGGGCGACGATCTGATCGACCTGCCCGCCATGCAGCGCGTCGGTTTTTCCGCCAGCGTGCCTGGTGCCCCCTTCTATATCAGTCAAATTGCCAGCTGGGTAGCCACACAGCCGGCCGGCCACGGCGCAGTGCGCGAATGCTGTGATGCCATCCTGGCCTCCCAGGGTCGCCTTGCGCCCTTTATTACAGGTGGTCCTTTGAAGACCACGGGAGTCATTCAGTAATCATGCGTGACCGTCTACCCACCGTCATTTCCCTGTTGTTGCTGACCTTGCTGGTGCTGGCAACGCTGTGGGCGGTCGATTACACCCAAAGCTCGGTCGCCATTGACCCGCCACGCCGCATTACCCACGAACCCGACTCCTGGGCGCGCGACTTCACCATGATCAGCTCCGACCAGACCGGGATGGCCATCAGCCGCCTGGATGGCAAGATTGCCTATCACTACCCGGATGACGACTCGCACGACATTACTTCCCCACGCGCTGTCAGCAACAGGGCCGATTCGCCCCTGACCATTGCCACTTCCGATACGGCACACATGAATGCAGGCGGGGACACCATCACCATGAAAGGCAATGCCCATATTCACCGCCAGGCCACACCTGATGACGAGGCGATGGACGTGCGCAGCGAAGTGCTGATCATCCTGCCCGAAGAGGACGTGGTGTACACCAACGAACCGGCCCTGGTCGTCAACGGCCAATCCACCATGCGCGGTACCGGGATGCGTTACGATAATCGCGTTCGCCAATTGAACGTCATGTCGGAATCCGACGTTAAAATCTCCGGCCAACAAACACAAAAAGCGCGTTCTTCCAATAGCTCTAAGGATTCCCCCCCATGACCACGCCTGACAGCGCCCGCCTGGGCCACAAGCCCAAGCTCTCTCTTAGCCTTTTGCGTGGTGCCCTGGCCCTGTGCCTGAGCACTGCCAGCCTGGCTTTGCTGCCTACGGCCCCTGCTCTGGCCCAAGCGGCTGCCTCTGCTGCCGCCGAACCGGACACCTCCGTGCTGTCCGATACCCTGACTTACGACGATATTGCCAAGCAGACCATTTACAAAGGCAACATCATCCTGACCCGTGGCGCCATGACCTTGATGGCTGACCAATTGGCCATCGAGCAGGACGCGGAAGGTTTCCAGCATGGCACCGCAACGGTGACCGAGCGCGCCCGTGTCACTATTCGTCAGGAAGACCCGGCCAAGTTTGAACTGATGGTCGCCGAAGGTGTCCGAGCTATCTATAACGGCAAAACCGAAGAGGTCGAGCTGATTGGCAAGGCAGTCGTCAATCGTTATGTTTGCGGCAAGCTGCAGGACTCTGTCCAGGGCCAGCGCATTATCTACCGCCAAAAAGATGGCACGTACCAAGCCTTTGGTGGTTCGGACTCCGCCACACGTGATGGCCGGGTCCGCTCTGTGGCCCGCCCACGCGCCAATGCCGATGCTGCTCTGGCCGAATGCCAACGCAAGTCCTCCCCCCGCAAATAGCCCGGACCCCCTTGAATCATGGTTGCTTCTAACAACCCGTCTACCCCTACTCGCGCCAGCCACTCGACCAAAGGCAGCTTGATTGCACAAGGACTGCGCAAGACCTACGGCAAACGTACGGTCGTGCAGGATGTTTCTTTGAATGTGGAAAGCGGCGAAGTGGTGGGCCTGCTAGGCCCGAACGGGGCTGGTAAAACCACCAGCTTCTATATGATTGTAGGCATTGTGCCCGCCGATGCAGGCCGTATTGAAATTGATGGCACGCCCATTACCGCCATGCCCATGCACAAGCGGGCACGGCTGGGCCTGTCCTATCTGCCCCAGGATGCGTCCGTCTTTCGCCGCCTGACGGTCGAAGAAAACATCCGCGCCGTATTGGAGCTGCAGCTGGACGATAACGGCCGCAGCATCAGCAAGAACGACATCAACGAGCGCCTGGAAACCTTGATCAGCGAGCTGCAAATTGCGCACATTCGTCAAAATACCGCCCTATCCCTGTCTGGTGGCGAGCGCCGCCGCGTAGAAATTGCCCGCGCACTCGCCAGCAACCCCCGTTTCATTCTGCTTGACGAGCCCTTTGCCGGGGTGGACCCGATCGCCGTGATTGAAATCCAGCGCATCGTACAGTTTCTGAAAGGCCGCAATATTGGTGTACTGATTACCGACCACAACGTGCGCGAAACCCTGGGCATCTGTGACCGCGCCTACATCATCAGCGAAGGCACGGTACTGACCAGCGGGCACCCGTCCGAGATCATCGATAACGAAGCCGTGCGCAAGGTTTACCTGGGCTCGAACTTCCGAATGTAAGCCGACTTGTGGCCCTGTAACGGGGCCTGTCGGAGCAAGGGTTTTCCTGCACACCGCAGATTGATCCAGGTCATGTTATCTGACCAACATATAGGTATACTGGAATATCCAAGATCAGTAGTAAGGAGGCTAAACACGAAGATATCCCCCCCTCTGAAACATGTTGTTTGACTACTACGGAGAGCCTATATGAGCCTTAACATCACTGGCCGTAATCTTGACATAACTCCTGCCATTCGCGACTACGTCAAAAGCAAAATTGGTCGAATTGAAAAGCACTTCGACAACGTGGTTGACTCGCAGGTTATGCTTTCCATTGAACGCCTGAAGCACAATGCCGAAGTGACCGTCCGTGTCCCCGGCAAAGATATACACTGCGCCTCTTCAGACGAAAACTTGTATGCCGCCATCGATCTGCTAGCCGACAAGATCGACCGCCAGATTCTGAAATACAAGGAAAAGGCAAACAGCCATGCGCATGAGCCCGCCAAGCGGCTCGAAGTTCCGGCAGCCTGATCACGCCGAACTGTTACAGCAGGCATAGCCGCCTGCCGACAAACCCCGTTCTTTCAGAAGTTCGGGGTTTTGTGTTTCTTGGCACAGTGTCCGCCTGTTGTTAGCCATCCAAAAAATGTTTAGCTAAAAAACATTCCCCCCTATAATGGCCGTCATGAATCTCTTGTCGCGTATTTTGCCTTTGTCCAACGTGGTTCTGGATCTTGCTGTTACCAGCAAGAAGCGCGCTTTTGAACAAGCCGGACTGATTTTCGAGAACCATCACGGCATTGCCCGGACAGCCGTTTTCCATAGCCTGATCGCTCGCGAGCGTCTGGGCTCCACTGCTCTTGGCCACGACGTAGCCGTCCCGCATGGCCGCATCAAGGACTTGAAGGAGCCTTGTGCCGTTTTCATGCGTTTGGCCGAACCGGTGCGTTTTGATGCCAGCGACGGTCGTACCGCCAGCTTGCTGTTCTTTTTGCTGGTTCCCGAAACGGCTACTCAAATTCACCTGGACTTGTTGGCCGAGATCGCCCGTTTGATGGCCGATCAGGACATCCGCCAGGCGCTGGCCCAGGAAACGGACCCTGTTCAAATCCACCAACTCCTGACCCAGACCCCTGATCTCAACGCGGAACATCCCGATGCTGACAGTTCAAGAACTGGTCAATGATAATCATGACAAGCTCGAGGTAAGCTGGGCAGCCGGAAAACAAGCTGCCCAACGCCCCATCCCCGATCTTGGCGCCTCTGCCGCGGATTTGGTCGGCCACCTGAACCTGATCCACCCTGGCCGCATTCAGGTTTTCGGCCCTGAAGAACTCTCTTTTTACAACCGCTTTGACGTCAAACGTCGCCTGCATCATCTGGATGATCTCAGGCAAGGCGGTGTTCCTGCCCTGTTCATTGCCAACGACGCCGTTGCGCCCGACGATCTGATCCAGTTTTGCGAAACCCAAGGGGTGCCGCTGCTCTACACCCCTATCGATGCGGCCCAGCTTATCGATTTGCTGCGCATCTACCTGGGCAAACGTCTGGCCCCCAAAACCACCATGCATGGCGTGTTCATGGATGTGCTGGGTCTGGGCGTGTTAATTACCGGCGAATCCGGTCTGGGTAAAAGTGAACTGGCGCTGGAGCTGATCTCCCGTGGACACGGGCTGGTTGCAGACGATGCGGTTGAGCTGTCCCGCACGGCTCCCAACATGATTGACGGCCAATGCCCGCCTCTGCTGCAGAACCTGCTGGAAGTACGCGGGCTGGGACTGCTGGACATTCGCACCATTTTCGGCGAAACCTCCGTTCGTCGTAGAATGAAGCTTAAACTAATTGTGCACCTGGTTCGTTCCAACCCCGACAGCTTCGAGCGTCTGCCTACGCAGGATCAGACCCAGGAAGTGCTGGGGGTGGACATCAAACGCGTGATGCTTCAAGTGGCCGCAGGCCGGAACTTGGCCGTGCTGGTGGAAGCCGCCGTGCGCAACACCATTCTGGCCTTTCGCGGCATTGATACCATGGGCGACTTCATCGAGCGCCAGGCATTGGCTATCATGAATAGTCGCGACGACTAGGCGCTCAAGGGCCGGTTGGCACTTAACGGCCCTGACAGCTTTGTCCTGTTTCACCTAAACGCTGCCCGCCGGGCGGCGACTCGGAGCCCTTTGCCACGATGCTGAAAGTTGTATTGATTACCGGCATATCCGGTTCGGGAAAATCAGTTGCCTTGCGCTTGCTGGAAGATACCGGCTACCTGTGCATCGACAACCTGCCACCCCGATTTCTGGCCGAATTTGTCGAGCGCTCTGCCGAACAAGGACTGGAGCGGCTGGCCGTTGCCATTGACGTGCGCGGCGCCGGTGATCTGGACATCCTTCCCGGTGTCATCAGCAAACTGAATGAAGAAGGCTACTCCCTGCGTGTCCTGTTCCTGAACGCCAGCGATCACACGCTGATGCAGCGTTACTCGGAATCACGCCGTCGTCATCCGTTGACAGACCGCTTGCGTCAGGATGGCCGCTCGCCTTCCCTGGAAGAATGTATTGCCGTTGAGCGTGAAATGACGGCCCCCTTGCGCGAGCTGGGTCACATTATCGACACTACCGACTTGACCCCTGGCCAATTGCGTGCCTGGATTAGAGATCTGGTGCAAGCCGACCGCGCCAGCGTGGTGCTGACTTTCGAATCCTTTGCCTACAAGCGTGGCGTGCCCGGCGATGCAGATCTGGTGTTCGACGTTCGCTGCCTGCCCAACCCCCACTACGACCCGGAGCTGCGCCCCATGACAGGCCGCGACGAACCAGTAGCCAAATGGCTGGCCCAGTTCGGTTCCGTCGAGACCATGGTAGATGACATCGCCGGCTTTGTACGTCGCTGGTTACCTTTGTATATGCAGGACACCCGCAACTACCTGACGGTCGCCATTGGTTGCACCGGCGGCCAGCACCGTTCTGTGTACGTTACCGAACAACTGGCGCTGCGCTTTGCCGATTACGCCCCCTTGCTGGTGCGCCATCGCAATCAACCGCCCATTAATCCCGTCCCATGAGCCCAACTGTACGCAAACTAGGCGCCATCCTGAGCATCCTGGCCTTATTGGCCGGATGCGCATCCAGCCCCAAACGCGCCAAGCCCAAAGCCAAATCAGGGGCCACCGTTTCAGCGCCCCGAGGCGGGGGCTACTACAAAGACGATGGCCCCGACGCCCGCATCCCCGCCAATCTTCAAGCCACCCCCGACGCAGTTCCCCGAATAGAACCCATCGCCCGCAGCAATACCCGCCCCTATACCGTGCTCGGCAAAAGCTTTGTTCCCCACACTTCACACAAAGCCTTTACCCAGACCGGCACCGCCTCCTGGTACGGACGCAAGTTTCACGGCAAGAAAACAGCCAATGGCGAAACCTACGATATGTACGCCATGACGGCGGCACATCCCACCTTGCCTATTCCCAGCTATGCTCGCGTGACCCGGCCCAAAACAGGCAAATCCGTCATTGTGCGCATTAACGATCGTGGACCATTTCATAGCTCACGCATCATCGACTTGTCCTACGTTGCCGCCGCCAAGCTGGACTTGATTGCACCCGGCAGCGGCACCGTGATAGTTGAATCCATCACACAGGAAGAAATACGCAGTGGCAGTTTTGGCCGGGGCGACATTGAACTTGCCGAGGCTCCGGCTCCCAAGCCGACTCCCGCCGCTCCGGCTCCCAAATCCAGCCTGGTGATTACCGAAAAACTGGAGCCCACGCCGGACGCCCTGGCCGCCTTGTCTGAGCAAGACATAGAGATAGAGCTGGACGATTCGCCTAGCTGGAGCAGCGACGCCAGCGATCAGCAGTTGATTGTGCAGTCCTCGCCCGCCGCCACCAGCAAGCCGCAGGCCCCGTCCGGCCAGAGCCGGGTCTACCTGCAATTTGGCGCTTTTTCTGCCCGTGAAAATGCGGCTGCCCTGGCACAGCAGTTGAATCGCCAGATTGCGCAGATAGAGTATCGCGATGCCCAAGTACAGATGCACAACGATCTGTACCGGGTACAAATTGGCCCGTATCAGAATCGGACCGAAGCAATTAACGCGGCTTACCGTATCCAGCAGCAAACTGGCTTGAGCCCTTCGGTTGCCGTTCGCTAAACCCAGGCGCCCTAGTCCTTGGGCGAGTTCGCCAGACCCCAGGCATACAGAACATCGCGAGAAATTCCGGTCGCCTGGCTGGCAATCCGGGCTGCATCACGCAGCGAGACCTGCTCCAGCAAGGCTTTCATCCAGCGCGCTGTCGTGGCATCCAGCGCCGGCGCATCCTCGTCCACTTCGCGCACAGCGTCATGCAGAATCAGGACAAATTCACCCTGCTCGCGGTGGCTGTCTTCATCCAGCCAGGCCAAGGCCTGCCCCAAAGGTACGGTATGAATCTGCTCGAAACGCTTGCTCAACTCACGTGCAAAAGTCAGTTCGCGCTTCGGGCCACACACCTCTTCCATATCGCGCAAGGCCGCACGCAAACGGTGAGGAGACTCAAACATCAATACCGGCATACCCAGGCTGGACCAATGCTGCAGCCACTTACGGCGCGCCACAGTTTTGGGCGGCATGAAACCGGCAAAAGCAAAAGCGGGGTTCTCGTCACTGGTTGCACCACTACCCATCAGGGCGGTAATGACTGCCGAGGCACCGGGCAAAGGAATCACCTGAAAGCCCGCCTCCCGCACTGAACGTACGACACGAGCACCGGGGTCACTGACAGCAGGCGCACCCGCATCCGATACCAAGGCCACTCGCTGTCCCTGCTCCAGACGCTCGATAATTGCCTGAGCGGCTTGGGCCTCGTTATGGCGATGCGCCGCCATCAAAGGCGTTTGTATGCCCCAAGCCTGCAGAAAAGGGCGGGTTGCCCGCGTATCCTCTGCCGCAATAATGTCGCACAGTTCCAGCGCCTGCCAGCCGCGCAGGCTAAGGTCTCCCATATTGCCAATGGGCGTGGCCACCACATACAGGCAAGACTGTGGCCAGACCTGACCTTGCACCTTGTCCATCATGCTTTGCCAGACGCCGGCATTCCCTGTTCGGTTTTCGGTATCGCTCATGCTTGATCCTGCTTATTGATCATCGTGTATCCCTATGAATCCCTTTGAATACGCTCGCCAGGCTCAAAACCGGCAACTGCGGCGCAAACAACGTAGTCGTCCTGCAGCCAGAAAGGACAGGCCACGGCGCTCTCCCAGCCAGCAATGCGGCGACCAGGCTGAACAGCGCGCCTGCGATCATGTCACCGCGCAGGGTGCCCGTATTCTGGCCCGTCAACTGGGTACTCGCTTTGGGGAGATTGACCTGGTTCTGTGGCATCAAGATTATCTTGTCTTTCTGGAAGTGCGCCAGCGCAATCACAAGGGCTACGGCGGGGCGCTTGCCAGTGTAAACCGGGACAAGCAACGGCGCTTGATCCTGACAGCCCAACAATGGCTGCCGACGCTATGCCAGCGCCATTTCCAGGGCAGGCTGCCCGCCTGCCGATTTGACGTTATCGCCATTGAAGACGACACCCTGATCTGGATCCAGAACGCCTTCGAGCAGCGCTGAAAAATAAAAAGCAGCAAAGCTACCCTGGGAATTTTCAGACAAGAACGCTGTCCTATACAAAAATCTCAACCGCCGCGCCGTATTTCGGCCCTGTTACAGCATCTGGTTTCAATACCGTGGCGTTTTTTTCAACATGACACGATCTGCCTGCCCCACGGGGAAATTCTCCGTGCGATAATGCGCGCTATGGACCTTATCGCCTTAATGACTTCGCATTTCGACGATTCCGTCGATACTCTCAAAGCCAGCACACGCGAACTGGCCGAACCTTTGGCCGCCGCTGTCGAGCTGTTGTTTGCCACCCTGGCCAACGACGGCAAGATTCTGGCCTGCGGAAACGGCGGATCAGCAGCCGACGCTCAGCACTTTATTGCTGAGCTGGTGGGCCGCTTTGAGCGCGACCGTTTGCCCCTGGCTGGCATTGCCTTGAATACCGACACCTCCATCATGACGGCGGTGGGTAATGACTATGGCTTTGACAGCATCTTTGAACGCCAGGTCAGTGCCTTGGGCCAGACTGGCGATATTCTGGTGGCCATCTCCACCAGCGGCAATTCGCCAAACGTGATCCGCGCCATCGAAGCGGCTCGCGAGCGCGATATGGTCATTATTGCCCTGACCGGCAAGGGCGGCGGACAAATCGCCGACCTGCTCTCGGATACCGACATCCATCTGTGCGTCCCGCACGATCGAACCATGCGTATTCAGGAAGTACACATTGTTCTGTTGCACGCCATGTGCGATGGCATTGATGCGCTGCTGCTCGGAGATCCACTATGAAACACCGTTTGATTCTGGCCGCCTTGCTGGCCAGCACTACGCTGACCGGTTGCGGTCTGCTGGTAGTTGGCGGCGCTGCAGCCACAACCGCCGTTGTCGCTACCGACCGCCGCACTACGGGCGAGCAGGTCGAGGACAAAACCATTGTCATGAAAGCCGGTGCGGAAACACGTCGCCTGCTGGAAAACAAGGAAGGCCGCATCAATACCACGTCTTACGCCGGGGTTGCCCTGCTGACGGGTGATGTGCCTACCCAGGCCGACAAGGAGGAAGCTGCTCGCCTGGTTTCCAAGGTTGATAAGGTAACTCGCGTGGTCAACGAACTGCGTGTGGGTGAACCTACCCCCTTGAGCGTACGCTCGAACGACTCCTGGATCACCACCCGCGTCAGCACCGCCTTGCTGAACGCCAAAGACGTTCCCAGCCGCACGATCTCCACCACCACCGAGCGTGGCGTGGTCTATCTGCTGGGCCGCGTTACCCGTGAAGAAGGCGAACGCGCAGCGATTGCTGCCTCCAGCGTCCCTGGCGTGAACAAGGTGGCCAAGCTCTTTGAATACGTCAGCGCCGAAAGCCTGGCACAGCCTTTGAGCACCAATAATCAGCCAAGCAATAGTTCTGGCACAGCGGCCCCTGCAACTGAGCCTGCGCCCGCCTCCTCTGTAGAAGTTATGCCCGTCCAATGAAAAAAGTAGTCATCATTGCCCTTGCTGTTGCCATTGCCGTGGGTCTGGGCGTCTGGACCATGTCCGGCAGCACCAAGGCCAGCGCCCCCGATGTCGCCTTTACCGATCTGAATGGCAAGCACTTTGAAACCAAAGACTTGCAAGGCAAGGTCGTCCTGGTGAAATTCTGGGCCACGGACTGCACCACTTGCGTGGCGCAAATGCCTGACAACATTGAGAACTTCAATGCCATGTCCGGCAAAGGGTTTGATATTGTGGCCGTGGCCATGAAGCACGACCCCATCAACTACGTGCGCAACTTCACCCAATCCCGCCAACTGCCGTTCACGGTTGTCCATGACGACAAGGGCGAAATCGCCAAGGCTTTTGGGGACGTCCGTTTGACGCCCACTGCCTTTTTACTCGACAAACAGGGCCACATCATCAAGCGCTACCTGGGTAATTACGACAAGCAGGAATTCATTGCCACCGTCGAAAAAGCCCTGGCCAGCAGCTAAAAGCCTGTTTCTGCCCCCAGCCACATAACCCCGGGTACCAGCAGTGGACCCGGGTTTTCTTCAAGTGAGCGCATCAATGAGCACCACAGATTCGCAGAATTACTCCTCGACCGTCAAAGCAGAAGTTTTGTCCGAGGCCCTGCCCTATATTCGCCGTTTCCACGGCAAGACCGTCGTCATCAAATACGGTGGCAACGCCATGACTGAAGAAGCGTTGCAGCGCAGCTTTGCCCATGACGTCGTCTTGCTCAAGCTGGTTGGCCTGAACCCCGTTGTGGTGCACGGTGGCGGCCCCCAGATCAATGACGCGCTCAAGCGAGTGGGCAAAGAAGGCACCTTTATTCAGGGCATGCGTGTCACCGATGCAGAAACCATGGAAGTGGTGGAGTGGGTGCTGGGCGGGCAGGTGCAGCAAGACATCGTGATGATGATTAATGAAGCCGGTGGCAAGGCCGTGGGCCTGACCGGTAAAGACGGTGGCATGATTCGCGTCACCAAGAAAATGCTGCCGGATGCCGAGCATCCTGGCGAGCTGCTGGATATTGGTTTTGTGGGTGATATTGAAAGCATCCAGCCTGAAGTGGTCAAAGCCCTGCAGGACGATCAGTTCATCCCCGTGATCTCCTCAATTGGATACGGTGAAGACGGTCAGGCCTACAACATCAATGCCGACGTCGTTGCCGGCAAGATGGCCGAAGTGCTTAGCGCTGAAAAACTGGTCATGCTGACCAACACTCCCGGTGTGCTGGACAAGGCAGGTCAACTGTTGCGTCGCCTGTCAGCTCAGACCATCGACGAACTGTTCGCTGATGGCACCATCTCCGGCGGTATGCTGCCCAAGATCTCTTCGGCCCTGGATGCAGCGCGCAATGGCGTCAACTCCGTACATGTCATTGATGGCCGTGTCCCTCACTGCCTGTTGCTGGAAATCCTGACTGACCGTGGTGTGGGCACCATGATCAGCTCGCACTAATCCGTGCGCGCTCCTATCCGTGCCCATGCCTGGGCACGGCCTTTGTCAGCCTGTCAGCCAGATGAAACCATCTGGCTGTTTGATCTGGATAACACCCTGCACAATGCCTCCAAAGGCATTTTCCAGGCGATTGATGGACGCATGCGCATCGGCGTGGCGCAAACGCTGGGCGTGGATATGGACGAGGCCGACCGGCTGCGTCTGGAATACTGGAAACGTTACGGCGCCACCATGATCGGCCTGCAACGCCACCATGGAGCAGACCCGGCGACATTCCTGAGACACGCTCACGACTTTGACGTGCCTTCCCTGATCAGCGCCGAACCAGGCCTGGCCTACCAATTGCGCCGTCTGCCTGGCTACAAACTGCTGCTGACCAATGCACCGCTGGAGTACGCACAGCGCGTCTTGAAAGCCCTGAATCTGCTGCCTGTCTTTGACGGGCTATGGGCCATCGAGCATATGCAGCTGCAAGGCCGTTATCGCCCCAAGCCCTCTCAGGCATTGATGAAGCAGGCTCTGGCCGTGCTGAAATCCCAGGCCCGCGACATTGTTCTGGTCGAAGACACCCTGCGCAATTTGAAAAGTGCCCGCCAGTTAGGGATGCAAACCATCCATATCTATAACGCAGGCACTCCATTTAGCGCTCTGTATCATGGACGCAGCCCGTATGTTGACCATCGCATCAACCGCATCGCACAACTGGTCAAGAACTGGCCACGTTCCTAGGCCTGCTTAGAACGCCAGCTGGCGCTCCCCTTGCTGAATGGTGACCCACTTCAATTCGGTCATGTCCGCAATCGAGTAGCGGCCATTTTCCTTGCCGTAGCCACTGTCCTTGAAGCCACCGAAAGGCGCATTCGGATCATCATCAAAGGAGTTGTCGTTGATGTGGACCGAACCTGCCTCGATACGCTCGGCAAAATCCATGGCCTTTTGCAGATCGTTAGTCAGAATGGCAGAGGATAAGCCGTAGGAAGTATCATTAGCCATTTCCAGGGCGTGCTCGTAGTCGCGCGCCTTGTAGATGGCAGCCACAGGACCAAAAGTCTCTTCGTGGTACAGATGCATGTCCGGGGTCACATCGCACAAGGCCGTAGGCTGGATCACATTGCCTTCGCGGCCGCCACCTGCCAGCAAGGTGGCCCCCTTGGAGACGGCGTCCTGAATGTGGGCCTGCACAAAATCAGCCTGTTCGGAACTGATCAGCGGACCAACCGCGGTTTGTGGCAAAGCAGGATCACCAGTAGGAATACGAGCCACTTGCTTGGCAAAGGCTTCGCAGAACGCATCGTAAATGCCCTGCTCCACAATGATGCGCGAGTTGGCCATGCACACTTGGCCCTGATTGAAATAGATGCCGAAAGCGGCGGAGCGCACAGCGTAATCCAACGTGGCATCATCCAGCACCACGACCGGGCTTTTACCACCCAACTCCAGCACAATGCGCTTTTGATGGCGACCAGCCAGATCCGCCAGGATACGACCCACTCGAGCCGAGCCCGTGAAAGTCACCAGTTTGACGCGCGGATCAGAGAACAAGGTATCGCCCAGAGCTTCGTCGGTGGTCAGCAGAACGGTCAACACACCGGGAGGCAGACCGGCTTCTTCCAGAATCTCGGCAAACATCAAGGCAGCCATAGGCGTATGCGGCGAAGGCTTCAGGATGAAACTGTTACCCGCCGCCAGTGCCGGGGCCAACTTCTTGCCATTGAGCAGCAAAGGTGCATTGAAAGGCCCGATCCCAGCCACCACGCCCAAAGGACGACGAATGCTCATGGAAATACGCCCTGGCAGGTCCGACGGCATGGTTTCACCCCGAATATCGCGGGTCTGACCGGCGGCAATACGGAAGGTGCTGACGATGTAATCGCACTCGAACATGGCCTTGCCAAAGACGTTACCGCCCTCTTCAACCAGCACACGCACGATGTCGTCGCGACGGCGTTCCACAATGTCAGCCGCACGGCACAAAATCGCTTCACGTTCACGGGCCAGCATCTTGCCCCAGATGCGCTGTGCACGTTCTGCACTGGCTAGCGCTTCTTCAATGTCCTGTTTGGTCGCCAGAAAAACGCGAGCCAGCGGTTTGCCCGTATAGGGATTGACCAGGTCCTTATGCAACTGACCTTCTGATTTCCAGGCCTGTCCGTTGATGTAGGGGTAGACCTGCTTTAGCTGCTCTGTCATGACTGCTCCTTTCCTGTGTTGTCTCCAGGTGCGCTTTGGGCACCCTTCATGGTTAAACCCGATAGCCACCGAGGTGCGCCATAGCTCACCATGCAGTACTGTCTTAGATACCATTCTTGAGCCAAATGCCTCTCTGTGTCGTGGACTGGGGCGCAGCCCAATCTGGACAATGGCGCAGAAGACGGAAAAAAACGCATGAGCACGAACTACCACTGGGATACGCAGGCTTTGCCACCCGGACAAGGCGCCAAGCTCTGGACCCAAGCCATTTCACTGTCCTTTCAGCACGTACAAACGCAGTGCCACGGACAAAACTTTCATGGCACCTTGCGCTCGCAACGTCTGGGGGAGGTAGCGATCAACCGGCTGACCGCTCAGCCCTATCGGGTCAGCACAAGCAGGCCGCAAACGGATCAGCCCTGGTTGTTCTTGAATGTGCATCAACAAGGCCACTGCCGCCTGATTCAGAACGGGCGTGAGCAATGGCTCCCCGCCGGGAGCCTGAGCCTGAATATAGGCACCAGCCCCTTCACACTGGATTTTGTGGACGAGGTCATTATGACCACGCTGCGCTTGCCGCTGGAGGGGCTGCTACCCTATACCGGCCCTTTGAATGACGTGGTCGCCCAGCCTCTGGCGCAAGGTGCCAGCCTGCACTTGCTGGAACACTATCTACAAGGCTTGCTGCTGTCTGCCGATGGCCTGCGGGCCAATCAGCACGATCAGGCCTGGCGTTGTCTGCGCGACCTGTTGGCCATGAGCATTAACGAGCGGCGCTCTGCCTCGCCTGCTCCAAGCGCGGCTCGGTACGAAGATGCACTGGGCTATCTGTCTGATCGACTAGGTGATCCCGCCTTGAATATTGCAGCCCTGTCCGAGCACCTGGGTATGGCACCGCGTACCGTCCAGGAACTGTTCAAAGCACAGGGAAGTACTTTTACAGCCCAGTTAATGCAGCTGCGGCTTGATGCAGCCGCACAACTGCTGCGCCAGACATCGTCCAACACGGTGGCGCAAATAGCCTATTCAGTGGGATTTTCAGATCTGTCCTACTTTCACCGCCAATTTAGACGGCGCTTTGGCATCACGCCAGGCCATTTTCATGCTCATGGCCTGAAGTCGTGAAGCAGAGATCAGAAACAGATCAAGTGTGATCGGCATGTTCAGCCGCTGAACCGCATACCGGGCAAGCGGGATCTTTGCGGAAACGTACGGTATGCCAATTCATATTGAAGGCATCCACACTTAGCAAACGGCCCACCAAAGGCTCTCCGAAGCCGCCTAACAGCTTCAAGGCTTCAACCGCCTGTGCGCTACCCACCATACCCAACAAAGGCGACAGAACGCCTGTGGTGGCGCAACGCAGCTCCTCGACGTCGTCCGCTTCAGGGAACAGACAGTGATAGCAAGGAGCTTCGGGCTGACGCAAGTCGTAAGTACTGACCTGACCCGAAAAGCGAATCGCTGCACCGGACACCAACGGTTTGCGTAGTGCCACGCAGACACGGTTGATAGCATGGCGGGTTGCGAAGTTGTCGCAGCAATCCAGAACCAGATCCACTTGCTGAACCCAATGCATCAAGCCCGCTTCGTCCAGACGCTGAACGACGGGTGTCACCTTCACTTCGGGATTGAGCTGCTCGATGTGCAGCTTGGCAGATTCAACCTTGTCCCAGCCCAGACGATCGGTGGTGTGAGCAATCTGACGCTGCAGATTGCTCAATTCCACCTGGTCATCATCCACCAGAATGATGGAGCCCACACCCGAGGCCGCCAGATAAGCCACCACGGGGGAACCCAGTCCCCCGGCTCCAACGACCAGGATGCGGGAAGCCAGAATCCGCTCCTGCGCTTCTACCCCGAATTCATCGAGCAGAATATGCCGCGCATAGCGCAGTAATTGCTGATCTTCCACGTCAGGAACCTGTGTTTACGGCTTTACCGGTTCGAGCCCCTTGGGGGTGATTCGGAACCGCTCAACGCTGGGTTGCTGACTCAGGGGACTTTTTTTTTCCGGCGACTCGGACTCCACTTCCTTTTCGCGCTTGGCAGCCGCTTCCTTGGCCGCAGCTACTTTGGCTGGATCATTCTTGATCACAGGACGGCCAGCCAGATGGTTCAGCGCTTGCTGCAACTGGAAGTCGTCGTCACCACCGAATTCAAACATCTTGAATTCCGGGCTCATGCCCAGATCAGGCTGTTCTTCTTCGGTAGTTTCATCCACCTTGCTGTTGACCAGGTGGCGCTTCAAGTCCACTTCACGCGGCAGGCGGAACAGATTGCCCTGGGCGGTGTCATCCACGACCACGTCCGGCTGTACGCCCGTCACCTGAATGGAAGTACCGTTAGGTGTGTAGTACAAGGCAGTCGTCAGTTTCAGGCCCGATTCCTCGGACAGAGGGACCACACTTTGCACCGAGCCCTTGCCGAAGGTGCGGTTACCGATAATGGTGGCGCGTTTGTGGTCTTGCAAAGCACCGGCCACAATTTCCGACGCCGAGGCCGAACCCACGTTTACCAGCACCACGATAGGCACGCTCTTGAGCCAATCCAGTTTCTTCAGAACATCCGCGTCCGTATCCAGCTCGCCCAGAACGGACTGCATGGATTTGACGTAGTACTCGCGGTTGGAGGAAGGAATACGGCCCTTGGTGGAAACCACCAGATCACCCGAATCCAGGAAGGCGGAAGTCACGCCGATAGCGCTTTCCAGCAAGCCACCAGGGTCGTTACGCAGGTCAATCACCAAGCCTTTTGGTGCGCCTGGGCCTTTATGAACTTCGGACAACTGCTTGACCAGATCAGCAGCGGTACGTTCCTGGAACTGGGCAATGCGTACATAGGCCACATCGTCAGCCAGCATCTTGGAGCGCACACTGCGTACCTTGATGACATCACGCACCAGGTTGAACTCCAGCGGCTTGTCACGTCCGGCACGACGGATCGTCAGCTTGATGGAGGTTTTGGGCTCGCCACGCATTTGCTTGACGGCATCATTCAGGCTCAAATCCTTGGTGGGTTTGCCATTGATGTGCGTGATGATGTCGCCCGCCAGAATACCGGCGCGCGCCGCAGGCGTATCCTCGATAGGCGAGATAACTTTAGGCATCCCGTCTTCGCTACCAATCTCTATGCCCAGACCGCCGAACCCGCCTTGGGTCATGGCTTCCATTTCCTTGAAAGCGTCGGCATCCAGATAGGCCGAGTGCGGATCCAGATCGGTAAACAAACCCTTGATCGCGTTATTGACCAGGGCCTGATCCGTCAGGGGCTCCACATACGTGTTCTTGATGGCAGCGAACACATTGGCGAACTGCTGCAGTTCGCGCAAAGGCAATGGCTCGCCGCGTTGAGCGACCGCAGTAATGCCCAGGCTGATCAAGATACCGCCCACAGCACCTGCTGCCACTAGACCAATGCTGCCAATCCTTCGAGTGCTCATGCACATTCCCATTATTTTCAGATTCAAGACGGGGCCACCTCCCGGAGCTGACCCGACCATGCATTATAAGAGTAGCGTAAAGCGTCGACCAGCGTGAACTGGGCTGGAGTCGCTACCCCGCGCAACAAATGCGAGCAAACGTAAGCACCGCAGGCAAAAGTGGCTTAGGAACCTAACCAAACCTGCGGATTGATTGGCTTGCCTTGATGGCGCAACTCGAAGTACAGGCCGGGTTCAACCTGGCCGCCGGTGGCTCCCACCCGCGCAACCGCATCCCCACGCCCCACAATATCGCCTACTTGCTTGAGGGTGCTCTGGTTATAGGCATAGACACTCAAGTAATCGCGACCATGATCAATAATCAGCAAATTACCAAAACCGGTCATCCAGCTGGCAAAAACCACTCGGCCTGGAGCTACCGCGCGAACCGTGGTGCCGGCCTGTGCTCGCAACACAATACCGCGCCAAATGCCGCCATCAGGACGTTCAGCCCCGAACTTGCCTTGCATTTCGCCGCGTACCGGATAAGGCAAGCCACGTTTCAGACCCTGGAAACCACCTTCTGGTTCCAAGGCGGGAGCAGATGCCTGCTCAACGGGCTCCTCAACGACCTGAACCTCGCGCACTTTGGGAACGGCCGGTTTGCTGATCGGCTCGCTAGGCTCGGACGACGCTTCCAGGCTGTCTGACAAGAGACGCTCGTTCGCGGTCGGCGGCGTGTAGGTCAGCGGTGGACGCGGAATCATGGGTTCCGGATCTGGCTTCTGTGGCGCAGCAGGTTCCGGCTTGCTAGGTGGCAAGGCCGCAGGCAAAGGCGGTTGCGTGGCACGAGCCCGCTCCAGCAACTCCCGCTCGCGCTCCAGACGTGCCTGTTCACGGGCGGCCTGCTCTTGTTTGGCTTTACGCTGCAACTCTTGCTGACGAGCCAGCTCGGCTTTGCGCGCTTCCTCTGCACGGCGCGCCGCTTCCCGTCGGCGTTGTTCTTCGGCGCGACGGGCCAGCTCGGCCTGTCGGGCAATTTCAGTTTCCAGGCCGGAGATCAAATCTCCCAGCCGTTTGTCATTACTTTGCAGGTTGGCAGCCTGACCGCGCTGGCGTTCCAGCTCGGCGCTGATGTCAGCCACCACCTTGGCTCGTTTTTCTTTTTGTTCTTCCAGAGCTTCCTTCTGAGCCGCGGCCTCCTTGGCCAGTTGCTCCTGCTCTTTCTCACGCGCGGCAACCTGGGTCTGCAAGCGATCCAGACGCTCTACGGTGCGACGTACTTTATGAACCTGCTCGGTCTGCTGACGCGAGACATAGCCCAGGTAATGCAATTCGCGGTTAATGGCGTTGGGATCATCACCCGACAAGAGGGCAGACCAGGGCGACACACCATTGGCGTATTGCGCTCGTAATTGCTCGGCCAGCTCCTGCTGACGTTGCTCTTTAATCACTTGCTGTTCGCTGATCTGTTTGCCCAGCGTACCTAGCTGCTGGTGCAATTGTTCCTGCCGCTGCTCAATCTGAGCCAGCGTGCGATCGATATCGGAAATAGCCTGCTCGGATTCGCGCAAGGCATTGGCGGCGTCACGACGCGAGCTTTCGCTAGTGTCGATGGTTTTGCGCAGCGATTCGATCTTCTGGCGCAGCTCTGCCTGCTGCTTTTGAGCCTGGGCCTGGCGGGCGGCCAAGTCCGGATCAGCAGCCAGGGCCGGTAAGGTCCAGGCTGCCAGCAACAGGCAAACGCTGTAGCGCCACATTATTTACTGCGCCTTGCCCTGATTGGCCACGGCTTGCATCTGAGCCGCAATCGCTTCCTGGTCGCCCAGGTAGTAATGACGGATAGGACGCAGGTTTTCGTCCAGCTCGTACACCAAAGGCTGGCCGGTAGGAATATTCAGGTGAACGATGTCCTCGTCAGAGATGCCGTCCAGGTGCTTGATCAGCGCGCGCAAGCTGTTGCCGTGAGCCGTCACCAGAACGCGACGGCCGGAGCGGATTGCAGGAGCAATGGACTCGTCCCAGAAAGGAACCACGCGGGCTACGGTGTCTTGCAAGCACTCAGTGCGAGGCAGCTGATCAGCTGGCACACGCGCGTAGCGAGCATCAAAACGCGGATTGCGTGGATCGTCTTCAGCGACGGGCTCGGGAGCGATTGCGTAGGCACGACGCCAGACCAGGACTTGATCCTCACCGTACTTTTGTGCGGTTTCGGCTTTATTTAAGCCCTGTAAAGCACCATAATGGCGTTCGTTCAGGCGCCAGCTCAAACCTATGGGGGTGTGCATGGCGTCCATCGAATCCAGGGCGATCCACAAGGTACGGATAGCGCGCTTGAGGACCGACGCGAAAGCCAGGTCGAACTCAAAACCGTTTTCTTTAAGCAGATCACCGGCCTGCTTTGCCTGTTGACGCCCGGTTTCGGTAAGATCGACATCGGTCCAGCCAGTAAACCGGTTCTCCAGGTTCCACTGGCTTTCGCCGTGCCGCATCAGTACAAGTTTATACATGGTAAAAACAGCCTCGAGGTTGAAAAATTGGCGCCACTCTATAATCGTGTGATCTTGCCCTTTTTTCTTGCTTTTCTTGGTAATCAACAGGATTTAACGTGGACTTCATCTTAAGTCAGAACAATCTTCTAATTTTAGCAATTGCGGTGCTTGCCGGCATTATGCTGTTAATACCCAGCTTTTTCAAAGGCCGTGCGGGACGCGCAGTTTCAAGCTCGGAAGCGGTACAGATGGTAAACCAGAAAGACGCTATTTTGATTGATCTGCGCAGCGCCGATCAGTTCAAGGCCGGGGCAATTGCACAATCTCGCAACATTCCTGCTGCCGACCTTGACGCCAAGGCCAGCACACTGCCCAAAGACAAGCCTGTCATTCTGGTGTGCGATACCGGTCGCAGCGCTCCGCGCAGCGTGGCCGTCCTGCGCAAGCACGGCATCAACGAAGCCTACACATTGCAAGGCGGTATTCAAGGCTGGCTGCAGTCCAGTCTGCCCGTCAAAAAATCGTAAGCTCCCCCTTCTACGAGGCTCTCATGGCAAAAGTCACGATGTACTCCACAATGGTGTGCCCTTATTGTGTGCGCGCTGAAATGCTGCTCAAGCAACGCGGCGTAACTGAAATCAATAAAATCATGATTGATCGCGAACCCGAACAGCGCGCTCTCATGATGGAGCGCACCGGTCGGCGTACCGTTCCCCAAATCTACATTGGCGACACCCATGTAGGTGGCTACGATGATCTGGCCGCTTTGGACCGCGAAGGTGGCCTGCTGCCTCTGCTGGCTGCCTGATTTTTTTTCTAACAATTTTTTTATCCCATAGGATCACCCATGGCCGACCAGAACACCCCAGCCGCTGACCAAGAAGCTCAACAACCCAGCTTCAGCCTGCAGCGCACCTACATCAAAGACCTGTCCATCGAAATGCCCAACGCTCCCCAGATCTTTCTGGAGCAAGAGGCCCCTTCCGTGGAAGTGTCGATCAATGTGGGCGGCCAACGCCTGGCTGACACCGTCTACGAAAGCACCGTCACCGCTACTGTGACCACACGCATTGGCGACAAGGTCATGTACCTGGTGGAAGCTACCCAAGCCGGTATCTTTGAAGCTGCCAACATTCCTGAAGAGCAGCTCGAACCCCTGCTGGGCATTGTGTGCCCCACCATGCTGTACCCCTACTTGCGCGCTGCCGTGGCCGACGCCATCAACCGCACGTCCCTGCCTGCCCTGCACCTGACTGAAGTGAACTTCCAGTCCCTGTACGAGCAGCGTCTGGCCCAGCAAGCCGCCCCCGCTGACGGCCAGCCCTTGCAGGCCTGATGATGTCAAACGCGCACACTCCTGTTCGTGTTGCAGTCCTGGGCGCAGGCAGCTGGGGAACGGCCTTGGCCGCTCTGGCCAGCACCCAGGCTCCCACGATGGTATGGGCGCGCAAAGCATCAACCGCACAAGCCATCGGGCAGGATCATCGCAATCCAGCCTACCTGCCCGATGTCGTGCTGCCCGACTCGCTACAGGCCAGCGACAGCCTGCAGCAAGTCATGGAGTTTGCTCTGGCTGATGACACCGGCCCTGCCCTGCTGATTCTGGGCGTGCCTGTGCGTGGCCTGGCGCAAACCTGTGTGGATCTGGCGCAGTACCTGCCTGCCACACGCCGCCATCCCGTCCTGCTGGTCTGGACCTGTAAAGGCTTCCATCAGGAAAGCGGCTTGTTACCCCACCAGATTGTGCGTGAAAGCCTGCCCGACCATCCCTGGTTAGGCCGTGCCGTGCTCTCTGGTCCCTCGTTCGCCCTGGAAGTGGCTAAAGGCCTGCCTGTTGCGCTGACACTGGCCTGCGAACCTGCTGATATGGCCGGCATTGCCCTGGAGGCTTTGCATGGCAAGCAAGCGCGCCTGTACACCAGCACCGACATGATCGGCGTGGAAGTGGGCGGCGCTGTCAAAAACATCATGGCCATTGCCTGTGGCATTGCCGACGCTCTGGGCCTGGGCCATAACGCCCGTGCCGCCCTGATTACCCGAGGCCTGGCTGAAATGCAGCGCCTGGGTGTTGCGCTGGGTGGTCAATCCGAAACCTTCTACGGCCTGGCGGGCCTGGGGGATCTGGTCCTGACGGCTACGGGCGAATTGTCCCGCAATCGCCAAGTAGGCCTGGCGCTGGGTGCTAGTGAAAGCCTGGACAGCATCCTGGCCACCGGCATTACCGCTGAAGGTGTACGCTGTGCCCGTTCGGTTCTGGAAATGGGCCGAGCACACCAGATTGAATTACCGATTACCGCCGCGGTCTGCCAAATCCTGTTTGAACAACTGGCCCCGCGCGAAGCTGTCCACGCCTTGCTTACCCGCGAGGCAAAGCAGGAAGGCCACTAATACCTTCGTCTGCCCGATCTGGCACTTCACCCGCGCTGCCAGAACTGCAGTCAACCGTCTCTTACTCAGAATAAAACAATGTCATTGCTTGCTCGTTCTCGTGATCTTCTGATCCGCTCCGTCCTGGGGCTGGCCTGCACTGGTTTGCTGGCTCAATCGGCTCTGGCCCAATCCAGCTGGCCAGAGCGCCCGATTCAAATGGTCGTGCCGTTCCCGGCAGGCTCCTCGCCTGACGCCCTGGCCCGTGCCATTTCCGAGCCCCTGTCCCAAGCTTTGGGCCAGACTATCATTGTTGATAACCGCCCCGGTGCTGGTGGCAATATCGGCACCCGCTTCGTAGCGCATGCCAAACCCGACGGCTACACCCTGCTGCTGACCATCAATGGTCCCATGGTGACCGCCCCCACCCTGTACAAGACCTCGCTGGGCTATGACCCGCTGAAAGACTTGCAGGCCATCTCCATGATTGGCACCAGCCCCAACGTGCTGGTCGTGCCGGCCAACTCGCCCGCCAACACGGTAGAAGAGTTCATTGCCCTGGCGAAATCTCGTCCTGGCGAATTGAACTACGGCTCAGTTGGCCCCGGCAGCTCAGCCCACCTGGCCATGGCCATGCTGGAACATGCGGTTGATATCAAACTGGAACAAATCCCCTACTCGGGCTTTCCACAAATCCTGACCGCCATTATTGGTGGCGACATTGACGCCGCCTTCATGGTGCCCGGCATTGCCATGCCCCAGGTTGAAGCGGGCAAGGTGAAAGCTCTGGCCGTAACCTCCCTGCAGCCCAGCGAATTGCTGCCCGGTCTGGACACCATGGCACAGGCCGGTCTGGAAAACTTCGAGGCGATTTCCTGGGACGCCTTCTTTGTGCCCCACAATACCTCGGACGATGTGGTCAAACGCCTGAACCAGGAAATCACCACCATCCTGCAACGCGACGACATCAAGGCCAAGCTCAACGCCTTTTACTTCTCATCCGAGCCTTCCACCCCGCAGGAGATGACGGACAAGATCATTGCCGACAAGGCTCGTTGGGATGAGGTGATTGAACGCCTGAATCTGTCGCTGGAGTAAGGACAAGATCGAAAAAAACGGCCCTGCAAATTCAAGATTTGCAGGGCCGTTTTCTTTGCAGCCATTACCCAAAAAAATAAATACGCGCCGTTCAATGACAAATGTGGCGTCGCCCAGGACTACACCCTTTCGGCCTGTCTCTGCACAAGCTTAAACCCCACCTTCGTAACCCGCTTGCCGCCAGGCATCAAAAACACAAATCGCCACGGCATTGGACAGGTTCAAGCTGCGTTGCCCCGCCAACATGGGCAGACGAATCCGCTGCTCATTGGGAAACAAGGCCAGTTGTTCTGCAGACAAGCCTGCGGTTTCGCGGCCAAATACAAATACATCACCCGGCTGAAAGCTTTGCTCAGCCAGCAAATGGCTACCACGTGTAGTCAGGGCAAACGCGCGATCCGGCGCGGAGCCAGTGGCCTGGAGGGCTTCTTCCAGACTGTCGTGCACCTTCACTTGCGCCCACTCGTGATAATCCAGCCCGGCACGACGCAGCTTGCTGTCTTCAAGCTCAAAGCCCAGGGGCCGCACCAAGTGCAAGACACAGCCTGTATTGGCCGCCAGTCGAATGACGTTACCCGTGTTGGGGGGGATCTCGGGCGAAACCAGGACGATATGAAACATGAAAAACCTAAAAAGTGCAGAAAAAGCCGCAAACAAGCGAGGAAGTATACAGGGCTAGGATGCCTTCAGTTTCCAGGGAGCTCGTGCAGCGACCAAGGCATAAACAGACTGTGCACCCTCCAAACGGCAGGCCCGGGCCAGAGCATCCAAAGTGGCTCCTGTGGTCAGCACATCATCGACCAACAGCACATCACACCCTTGTAGCGACTCCCGTAGGTTAAAAGCACCCCGCATGGCCTGCCTGCGAGCCTGACGCCCCAAGTTCTTCTGTGCCTGCTCATGCCGTACTTGCGTCACGACGATATGCAAACGAGCTGACAAACCCAATTCATGTGCCACGCGCCTGGCCAGCACGGCTGCCGGGTTAAAGCCCCGCCGGCGCAAGGCTTTACGCTGCGAAGGCACTGGAATGACCCGGCAAGCAGCGTTCAGCACAGGCCCATGCCTACGCCATTGCTGCACCATCAGTTCCGCCAACACCGCTGCCATTTCCAGCCGACGGGAAATTTTAAACGCATGTATCAACATATCGCCAGGATGTTCATAATCGAATCCGGCAACCGTCGCTTGCAGGGACAATTGCCCTGCTCCGCAATCCGGGCAGGCCAGTAAAGCCAAAGGCGGCAAGGCCAGAGCACAACGAGGACAGCGCAAATCCTGGGCCGGTGTTGCCAGCGCGTGTCGGCAAAAGCGACACAGTGGGCCAGTTTGCGAACGTAATCCACACAGCACACAAGGCCGTGCCAGCAGTGGAATCCCTACAAGACGGTGGGTCGGCTCGCGCCGAAACAGGGGATGCGCCATAATAGATCATTACCTTTCAGAGCCAGGCTAATCCGATCACAGCACATGCCACTGATCCAGGCCAGCAACGTCCGCGCAACTATGTCCCAGTTACCTTCTTTACCAATCAACTCCGCCCACGTCGAGCAGCAATTCAATCGCCGCGCTCCCCTGGATCACGCTCAGTTTCTTTATGGTGAAGTCGCGCAACGGATGTTGTCCCGGCTGGCTTTGGTGCGCTTGCAACCCACTCATATTCTGGATGCCGGCTGTGGTGCCAGCCACGCGCTGGAACCTTTGCGTTCCCGCTACCCGGATATGAACTACACCGGCCTGGACCGCAGCGCCAAGCTGTTGGAGGTTGCCCGCGAGCGCTACCAATCCAAACCCAGCCTGTGGCAAAAACTACGCAACCAACCTACCCCTGCTGCCAACTGGGTTCAGGCCGATATGGCCAATAGCGGCCTGCCCGCAGAAAGCCAGGAGCTGGTCTGGTCGAACATGGCCCTGCACTGGCACCCGGAACCGCATCGAGTCCTGGCTGAATGGAACCGCCTGCTGAAACCCGAGACGCTGGTCATGTTCTCCTGCCTGGGTCCCGGCTCTTTTGCCGAGCTGCGCAGTGCCATGGGGCAAGCGGATCTGGGCACCCAAACGCTGGAATTCGTGGACATGCACGACTTTGGCGATCTGTTGCTGGAAAACGGTTTTGCTGATCCCGTGATGGATCAAGAGGTCGTGACGCTAACCTACCGCAGCGCTGAAAAACTGCTGGATGATTTGCGTCTACTGGGCGGCAATCCGCACCCACAACGCAAGGCCAGCCTGAGCACCCTGCCCTGGCGTCAACGCCTGCTCAATGCGCTGGAGAAACAGCGCCATATGGACGGCACCTTGCATCTGAGCCTGGAAATTGCGTACGGGCACGCCTGGCGCGCTCGTAGCCGTCGCAGCACCCAGGGCGAGGTCAGCGTGCCGATCTCCACAATCAGCCGCCGCCCCAAACCCCAGGAATAAACCGCATTTAGAAGCGGTATTCGGCCTGCAACCAGAAGCGGCGGCCATCTTCCGCATAGGAATAGGCTCCGCTGGTACCCGAGTCGCGACGACGATCGGTCAGGTTATAGACGGCCGCGCTCAAGCTCAGATCTTTTCTGGCACGCCAGCTAGCTCCCAGATCCACCGTAGCAATCGTCCCCATGCTTTCGCTGACAGCACCGCCCTGTCCCCAGGAAATATTGGTTTCCCGACCACGCACGTTCAAGGTCGAGAAGGCTGACACGGCTTCATTCGGCGTCCAGTCCACGGTCAGGCTGCCCATATTGCGTGGGGTCGCCACCAAGGGCTGTCCTTCAGACTGCGGGTAGCCAAAGCCCAGGATAGTGGCGCTGCCATTACGCACCTTGGAGTCCGTAAAGGTATAGCTGCCGCGCACTTTCCATTGCTCGTTAAAGCGATAGGCCAAGCCCAGTTCCAGACCCTGAACCCGTGCTTCAGTGATATTGAAGTAGGTGCTATACATGCTGTTGGTATACGGGTCCGGTGGCACAGGGCGGCCATCGGGGTAGTACAGCTGACGCGAGCCGGTATTGGCGATCTTGTTTTTGTAGCGGGTGTGGAACAAAGTAGCGTTGGCGCTCAACGGTCCGCCATCGTCAAAGTACAAGCCCAGTTCTACGTTGGTGCTGACCTCAGGTTCCAGATCCGGATTGCCCCAGGTATAAGCACCGCCACGCTGCGGCAAACCGATTTGCGGATTGCTTTGCATAATGGTCGGAGACTTGAAACCCTTGGCGATCCCGCCTTTCAGCGTCCAGGCATCCGTCGCACTCCAGACACCGTACAAACGGGGAGTCCAGTGACGGCCATAGAACTCGTTGTCGTCCATACGCACGCCGCCGGTCAGGGCGAAGGATGGGCTCAGGCTCCATTCATCTTCCAGGAACAGGGAGTATTCACGCACGGAAGTATCCACACCTGCGCCATTCGGATTGGCGTAGTAGCCATCGGCCTTCAACTCGCTTTTGCGCCACTGAAAACCACCCACCAGCATGTGATCGGCCAAAGGCAGGGTGAGCTTGCCATCAATCACGGTATTGCGAAGATCAGGGCGGGCGCTTTGAGTGGGGCCATCGCGATAGGCTTGTTCACGGTTCAGGCTTAGCTCCGTATCAAAGCGGCCCCAACGCCCCGTATGGGCCAGCGTATAGCTGTCGCGCACGTACTCGTTTTCATTGGCCTTGCCCGTCAAAGCCAATGACTTGCCGGGGGTGGTCCAGAAATGCTGGGTCGTGCGGCCAGCTTCAAACATGAACTCATGATTGTTATTGGGGGTTGCCCACAAACGCACCGTACCGTTTTGACGTTTGGCACGCGCAAAGCCATTCAACACCTGATCTTCCTGACGTTGCTTGTGGTAGCCCCAGAACTGCAAGCCCAAGCGCCCCGGCACGATGGGGCCAGACAAGTACAAATCAGCCGAGCCGCTATTTCCAGCCGAACCACTGTCCTGCAAGGTATAGCCACCGGTCAAGGAGCCGTGCCATTTGTCGGCCACTTTGCGCGTCACAATATTGATGACTCCGCCCAAAGCCTCAGAGCCGTACAAGGTCGACATGGGGCCACGCACCACTTCGATACGCTCAATGGCTTCCAGCGGGGGAATCCAGTTCATGTCCAGAGCCTCAGACACCCCACCCTTCATAGTGATCTGACGCATGTCCTGGCGACGACCATCAATCAAGACCAGCACATGCTCGGACTCCATGCCGCGAATCGAGATAGCCCCTTTGTCGCCACCTAAAATGCTGACGCCCGGCACCTGGCGCAAGGCATCGGCCAAAGACTCAAAGCGTTTCCCCTCCAGCTCCTCGCGCGGAATCACGGTGATAGAGGCTGGTGCGCTCACCACCTCCTGCGCGAATCCCGAGGCGGTCACCGAGATTGCACTTAACTGCTCAACTTCATTGCGTTCCTGAGCCCAGGCGGACATACACGCCAAGGATAAGGCGGCCAAGGGCCAACGCAGGCCCGTTCTCATTTTCATCAGACTTTTTCCATTATTTATAATACGAACCAAACTCATTTCTATTTGCTACTATCATGAGCCCGGTTTCTGACCGTAGTCTGATGAAAACTATTCTGATTATTGAAGACCACCGGCCTTTGTTGAGCCTGTTGGCAAGCCATCTGCAAGGGCAGGGATATGCAATTCGCACCGCTACGACGGGGCGGATTGGTCTTGCCCTGCTGCAAGAACATAGCTTTGATGCCCTGATTCTGGATCTGGGATTGCCCGATATGGACGGCATGGAAGTTCTGGCGCAGCTGCATCGCCCAGATCGCAGCCAGCGCCTGCCCTGCCTGATCTTGAGTGCGCGCGATGCCGTCCACAATCGCATTCAAGGGCTGCGTGGCGGTGCGGACGACTATCTGCTCAAACCCTTTGATCTGCTTGAGCTGGAGGCCCGCCTTAGCGCAATCCTGCGGCGGGCTGCGCCCCATCGTTACCAGCAACTGGTGATCGCGAATCTACGATTCGAACCTGAAGTGCGACAAGCCTGGGTCAATGACCAAGCCTTGATGTTGCCACGGCGGGAAAGCCTGCTCTTGCTGGAGCTGATGCAGGCCAGCCCCCGTTTGCTGGTCAAGGATTATTTGCTGGAGCAGCTCTATCAAAACCAGACCGACATCAGTCTGAATGCCATCGAAGCGTTGATCTCCAAACTACGCCGCAAGCTGCGCGAGCAAAATGCCCTGGTTTGCATCGACACGGTGCGCGGTGTGGGCTACCGCTTGCGCGCTCTGTGAGCAGGCGCGCCTTCAGTCTGCGCGGGCGATTACTGATCAGCCTTTTGCTGATGCTGGCCTTGGGCTTTTGCACTTTGGCCCTGTCCTTGTTCGATACACGAGACGAGCTGCGCCGCATCAGCCTGTTTTTGCAGGCCGAAGAAATCGCCCGCGACTTTAAACCCTCGGAATCATTGGACAGCTTGCCACGTCAGTACGCCGGTGGCGAAATGTCTTATTCGCTGTACAGCGCCGAGGGTGAGTTGCTCCAGGCCTCATCCAATCTGGCAAGTCCACGACGCCTGCGCCCTGCTCAGCCCGAAGACGAGCTGGCCTTGTTCAGGCTGAAGCATCGCAGTGGCTATGTAGTTTCGGTTTCGGTCACGCTGCCCAGTGGCGAAATCCTGATGATCGCCAAACGAGATCAGCGCGAAAGAGAGCTGATCGGAGCCTTGCTGCAAACCCGCATGTGGCGCTCACTGCTTTTGTGGCTGCCAGTGTGTGCGGTGGGTCTGTTGTTGATCACCTGGCTGATTCATTGGACCTTGCGCCCGGTACGACAAGCGGCAAATCTGGCTGCGACGCTGGGCCCTGCTCAACCCGAGCTGCGCTTGCCGGTCACTGAACTGCCCAAAGAAATTCGCCCCTTGGCACAGGCCGTCAATCAAAGTCTGGACCGCCTGATGCAGGCCTATCAACATGAGCAGCAACTGGTCGCAGATGCGGCGCACCAACTACGCACCCCATTAGCTGTAATGTCCTTGCGTCTGCAAACGGCCGAACACCATAGCGATCAGAACTGGGATTTGCTGCGTGAGGATATTAGCCACTTGCAGCGGCTGGTCAGCCAATGGCTCAGCCTGGCCCGCAAGCAGGAGCAGGCTACGGAGCTAACAGACCACACAGCCCTGGCACCGTTGTGCCGCCGTGTGATGGGAGACTTATGGCCGCTTTTCGAGCAGACCAATCGGGAGATCCAATTTCACGATGATAGTTCGCTCGATACTGTTCAAGCCTGCGAGGCCGATCTGTCCGAAGCCATTGTCAACGCACTGGACAATGCCCTGACGCATGGCAAAGGCACGGTCAGCTTGCATTTGCATAACCCACAGCCAGACCAATGCGCGATCGATATCAGCGATCAAGGTGCAGCCTTGGACGCGCAAACAGCTCATCTGGCCTTTGAGCGTTTTCACAAGCAAGACAGCGCCAGCAAAGGAGCGGGCCTGGGGCTGACGATTGTGCGCCAGATTATGCTGCGCCACAGTGGCCAGGCCCTGTTCCTGCCCGGCGCACCCTGCACTCTGAGGCTCTTGCTGCCACTAGCGGCTCCCGCCTCTGACAAAAAAACGGTTTAGCGGTAAACTCGTCCGGTTGGCCTCCCCGGCCAACTACGTTCTCAGGGCGGGGTGCAAGTCCCCACCGGCGGTAATGGCACTAGCCTAGCCCGCGAGCGCCTGACCTGTGGTCAGGGACAGCAGACCCGGTGTGATTCCGGGGCCGACGGTATAGTCCGGATAAAGAGAGAACGGGATACCCTCATAACCTGTACAGGAGTCATCCTGCTATGGGCTTGAGCTATCCTGCTTCCTGCATGCCCTGTTTTTGTTGTCATAAAACAGGAAATCAACATGAACAGTATTACCTCAGCCAATCTTCTGGCTCCCCGTATCGCCTTTATTCAAGCTTGCTGGCACAAGGACATTGTGGATCAGGCCCGACTGGGTTTTATCGACGAAGTCAAAGCTCTGGGCCACGACAGCAGCCTGATCGACTTCTTTGAAGTGGGCGGCGCCTTTGAAATCCCACTGCATGCTCAACGTCTGGCCCAATCGGGTCAATATGCCGCTGTTGTGGCTGCCGGTCTGGTGGTTGATGGCGGTATTTATCGCCACGACTTTGTGGCTACCGCAGTGATTCAAGGCTTGATGCAAGTCCAGCTCAGCACCAACGTGCCGGTGTTTTCAGTCGTGCTGACTCCTCACCATTTCCATGATGGCAAAGAGCACCACGATTACTTCCACCGTCACTTTGTGATCAAGGGCCAGGAAGCGGCCCGTACATGCCTGGATACCGTGAGCAAATTGCAGGCACTGCCTGTTGCGGCAACCGTCGCCGCTCTTTAAACGACTAGGCGGCCTGAAAAGGCCGCCATACTCTCGACTCCTGGAGCGGCTTTTACCCGCAGCTACAGGGCTAGCCGGAACTTTACCGGCCATGCATTTGGTAACTACTGTATCAAGACTGGTTACGCTTGCGCGACGAGTCTATACCCAGCTGTTTAAGCTTGCGGTACAAGTGGGTGCGTTCCAGACCAGTACGCTCCGACACACGCGTCATGCTGTGATTTTCGCGGCGCAGATGATATTCAAAATAAATGCGCTCGAACTCGTCACGCGCTTCGCGCAAAGGCAGATCCAAAGAAATGCTGCCCAGCTGGGACTCATCCTGCTCGACTTCAGGGACGGCCATGGCAGGTGCCATACCGGGAGCCATGATGGCGGTTTCAGGGCGGCGATCACCACCTTGAACCACCGGGCGGGCAGCGGCTGACAGCGCCTTGGGTGCAACAGTACGCTCCAGACCTGAAGCAACAGTCTTGAGCAGGCGCTGCATGGTAATGGGTTTTTCCAGGAAGTCCACCGCACCAATACGGGTTGCTTCCACCGCGGTATCCACCGTGGCGTGACCACTCATCATGACCACTGGCATATCCAGCAAACCTTGAGAAGCCCACTCCTTGAGCAGGCTGACACCGTCAGTGTCTGGCATCCAGATATCCAGCAAGACCAGATCGGGGCGGCCCCGCAAGCGTGCCTCGCGAGCCTGGGCGGCATTCTCTGCCAATTGCACGGTGTGCCCTTCGTCGTAAAGAATTTCCGACAAAAGTTCCCGAATGCCGATTTCGTCATCAACTACCAGAATTCTGGCCATAAAACGTCACCTACGTGATTTTTACGCATTATCGTTTGCTCGCCGCCCAGAGTCCAGACGAATATGCTGGCCAGCAAGCCGGGTAAAGAGGATGGAAATGCGAGCCCCCCCCTCACGACGATTGGAAACATCGATTCTGCCGCCGTGCTCCTCGATGATTTTCTTAACTATAGCAAGTCCCAGACCCGTGCCGGTGGGCTTGGTGGTTACGTAAGGTTCAAAAACGCGCACCAGCATCTGGGGATCAAAACCAGGCCCGTTATCTGACACCACAAAACTGACCGCATCAGAAGAGTCGGAACCTTCTACGCCCGCAATCATGGTTTTAACAAATACATGCGCCTGGTCAAGTGATTGATCCTGGGCAGCCGCTTCACGAGCATTGGCCAGCAGATTATGGATAACCTGCCGCAGTTGCGTGGGGTCGCCTTGAACCATGGGCAAATCAGGGTCCAGCTCCACATCAATTGCCACACTATAACCATCGTCCCGGACCATGCCTTCTTCCGGGTCCCAACCATATAAAGTCAGCACTTCGGTAATCAGCTCGTTCAGATTCAGAGCTTGCATCTGAGTCGCCGGTTTACGAGCATACTCTCGGAAATCTTCCACCATCTTTTTCAGCGAACTGACCTGATTGACGATGGTATTGGTATAGCGCAGCAACATGGCAGCATGGACTTCATCCAGCTGCGACTCCAGTTTCATGGCCAGTCGTTCGGCCGACAACTGAATAGGCGTTAACGGGTTCTTGATCTCGTGTGCCAGGCGTCGAGCCACCTCGCTCCAGGCCACCAGACGGCTGGCGGAAATCACGTCAGTAATATCGTCAAACACCACCAGATACCCGGTTGGCTGACCATCTACACGCAGCAAGGTACCACGGGCCAAAACGGTGACGATAGTATCACGCGCTTCATTACCTTCTTGCATTTCCAATTCAAACTGCTGCTGCCAGTAAGGATGATCCGAGCCCATGGCCTGATGCGTGGAAAAGGCTTCACGTATCATCGAGGCAAAGGTCATGGCCCCTTCCAGCGTTTCCAGCGGACGACCTTTAATGGAGCGCAAGTCCACCTGCAAGATACGCTGCGCCCCCTGGTTGAACATGGTGACGCGGAACATCTCGTCAAACGCCAGTACACCACTGGACAGATTACTGAGCACTGACTCCAGGTACATATTGGAGCGTTCCAGCTGCAGACGATTTTTCTCGACCATGCGGCGCGCTTCATCCAGTTGCCGAGTCATGGCATTGAAAGAGCGGGTCAGCTGGCCCACTTCATCTTTGGCAGGTGGCTCAGGCAAAGCCCGGTAATCCCCTACCCCTACCGCCTGCGTCCCGGCAGCCAATGTCAGCAAAGGACGCGTCAGGCGGCGCGACAAGGCCAAGGCAGCCGCCACAGCCGTAAACACCGCCAGAATCAAGGCCAGCGTCAACGTTATGCCGTAGAGCTTGCGCAAGCCCTGACGAGATAAAGCCAGCTCCTGATAATCCCGGAAACCTTGCTGCACCTGGTTGGCGTTGCGTGCAATCTTGTCCGGCACAGGCTGAATGACCTGTAGCCAGCGCGAGTCTGCCGTGCCACTCAAGGTTGCCGCAAAGCGATTGGGATCGGCCAATGGTAGAACCGTGCGCAGACGCAAGCCCGTGGACTCTGCGGGAACCCCGCCTTCGTCCAGGCCGTTGTCGTGAACAGGCGCATCATCATCCACCTCGGCAGCCGAATAGCGGCCTGCAATACGCAGCTGATTCATCACGCTGGAGGGCGGCATATCCGGCAGCAAGGTGTCATACCGTGCTGAGGAAAAGGCAATCAAACGGCCATTGCCGGAGAACACCATTGCCTCCGTCACCCCGCTGTTCTCACGCAAGGAGATCAGCAAGCTGCTGTACTGCGCACTATCCGCCTTGTTCAGTGCCGACACCATTTCATTGGCACGACCTTCCAGCTCATTGAGCTGCGAATCCAGGGCGGCACGTCCCAGACTCAAGCCTGATTCCAGCGCCGTATCTACCCGCACGTTGAACCAGGACTCGATCGATCGTGACATGAACTGCACCGAAAGCAGATAAATCAATGCCCCCGGAATAATGCCGATCAGGGTGAAGTAAAAGGCAAAGCGCGCCGTCATGCGGGCACCAAACTGACGCCGGCGTATTTGTCTGAACAGGCGAATCGTCAGCAACAGCACCCAGGAAATCAGCGTGGCGGCCAGTACACCGTTAAGCACCAGCAGCAAGTCATACTGCTGCGCATAGCGCGAAGCATTACCCGTAGACCAGACAAGAAGAGAAAACAGCGCCAACGCGCTGACACCCGCTCCGAACAGAGCGGTGCGCAAGATCCAACGTATCAAGGTTGGGGCTCGTCGACGGAGACGGAAAAGGAAAAGGTTTTCCATGGAGTAGCCAATGTCCAGGCAGAACTATTGATGGCGTCCACTTGAAACGGACGGGCCAGCAAAGAGGTATCCAGGCGCAAACGTACACGACCCTGGTATTCCTGGTCGCGATCCAGATCAGCCACATAGGCCACGGCCCAGCCGCGAATATGCCGCAGCATGGCCAATGCGTCGTTCATGGAGGATTCGGGCAGAGAAAGGTCCCCGGTGCCCACGCGCCACTGTCGGGTCAGGGCGTTATACACGACCCGCCAAGTTTGTTGTTCTTTAACAACATTTTTGTCAAACCAGTACCAGCGGGGTTTGGCCAATTCCACTTCAACCGTGAAATACAGCGGCACCCCTTTCTCGGCAGCGGTACGCAATTCCGGGCTTAACTCGAATTCGACATCCGCGTCGATATACAGTTTTTCGTCCCGAATATGGGGCTCGACCTTGACGACCCGCTCTCCCGACGTAGCGACCGGCACAATGGTATTGGCCGAGCTTAGCGCGCAGTTGAAAATCAGCAGAAAAGACAGAAAAACGCGCCACATCGTGATTAACCGCAAAAAGGACAAAGTCAGAGCCCTAATTGTGACAAGTCAAACCGGGCGCGTAAATAAGGCGTAGAAAAAACCGTCGCCATCTGCCAGCGATCGTCCCGCAACGCCGGGCAAAATCTGGCCAGGAGAGTCCAAAAGCTGCGCCTCGGGGTGACGGGCCAGAAATGCCTCGACCTGTTGCTCCCCTTCAGCCGGGAAAATCGAGCAGGTCGAATACAGGAAATGCCCGCCGGGCCGCAATGTGGACCACAAGGCATCCAGTATAGAGCTTTGCAAACGCGCGGTATCGGCAATGTCCGACTCGCGGCGCAACCAGCGAATATCGGGGTGACGACGCACAATACCCGAAGCGGTACAAGGCACGTCAGCCAGGATGGCATCAAAGGGCTGACCATCCCACCACTGGGCAGGACGAGCCGCATCGCCCCGTTTCAATTGAACTTTGTCGCTGGCCAGGCCCAGACGACGCAGGTTATGACCTACGCGCTCCAGACGCTCGCCGTCCGAATCCAGGGCCAACAAGGAAACATCCGCCTGCTCCAGCAAATGAGCGGTCTTGCCACCCGGGGCCGCGCAAGCATCCAGCACGCGCATGCCATCCTTGACTGGCAAAAGCAGACCGGCTTGCTGAGCCGACCAGTCCTGCACCGACCACCAGCCCAGATCAAACCCAGGAATCGCCTGAACCGGCATGGCCTTGTCCAAGGTAACGGCACCCGTGCCGGGGCTGCTGGACGCAATCCCGGCTTCCGTCAGCACCGCCTGCAAGCGCTCCACCGAGCAACGACGCTGATTCACACGCAAGGTCAAAGGACCGGGGCGATTAGCCGCTTGCAACAACGCTTCCCAATCACGTGGGTAAGCACGACGCAATTCCTTGACCCACCAGCCAGGATGATTCCAGCGTGCTTCGGGACGGCTCTCTACCTGAGACAGGATCATCTTGCGCTCGCGTGTAAAGCGACGCAGCACCCCGTTCACCAAGCCCTTGGACAGACGCAGCGCAGCCTGGCTATCAGCCGCACGCACAGCCTGATCCACCACCGTATGCACGGCATAGACCGGCACATCCGGGCGATCCTCAAAAGTCCTGGCATCCTCTTGCACACGCATGGCTGTATCCAGCAAGGCCAGCGACACCATCAGCAAGGCATCCAGCCAGGTATTGCTGGGCTGGCGCGGCACCAGCGTGATACGAATCTGACGGGCATGGCCCAGACGGCGCAAAACATGGAAGCTGACAGACTGCACTGCCGCACGGGCTGGCGCTGGCGTTGCAGCCAGGCTTTCAGTCAGGGACTTGCCTGCCAGCACGCCTTCAATATTGCGCGCGCTCAGCAGCATGACTTCGGACAGGGGCAAAGAGGGGGAAAGATGGGTGTCGGACACAGAACAACCGCTAGAAAAGAAAAATATGACTGCGACTGTAGCACTATTTGCCGCATAAACCGGGCTCAAACGCACAAGATCCGCACGCATCCGGGCATGGGACGGTAAAATCAAGCCTATTTCCCAATTTCGAGCCCTCAAGCTCCAGAAGGACCCTCTATGAGCGCCCCCAAAGTCGGATTCGTGAGCCTGGGTTGTCCCAAGGCCCTGGTCGATTCCGAACGAATTCTTACCCAGCTGCGTACCGACGGCTACCAGATCACCCCCAGCTACGACAATGCAGATGTGGTGGTGGTCAATACCTGTGGCTTTATCGACAGCGCCAAGGCTGAATCGCTGGAAGCGATCGGCGAGGCACTAGCTGAGAACGGCCGTGTCATTGTCACCGGTTGTATGGGTGTGGACGAAGGATTGATTCGCGACGTACACCCCTCGGTGCTGTCCGTCAGCGGCCCCCAACAATATGAACAAGTCCTGCGTGCCGTGCGTGAAGCCGCCCCGCCCTCGCTGGACCACAATCCCTACATTGATCTGGTACCGCCACAAGGCATCAAGCTGACCCCGCGTCACTACGCCTACCTGAAGATTTCCGAAGGCTGTAACCACAGCTGCAGCTTCTGTATTATCCCGTCCATGCGCGGCAAGCTCGTCAGCCGTCCTGTCGGCGAGGTGCTGGGCGAAGCCGAGCGTCTGGTCAAGGCAGGTGTCAAAGAGCTGCTGGTGATCTCGCAGGACACCAGCGCCTACGGCGTGGACATCCGCCAGCGCACCGGCTTCTGGAATGGCCGCCCCGTCAAGAGCAGCATGCTGGACTTGAGCGCCGCCCTGTCCGAGCTGGGTGCGTGGGTGCGTCTGCACTACGTCTACCCCTACCCGCATGTGGACAATATCATTCCCCTGATGGCCGAGGGCAAAGTGCTGCCGTACCTGGATATCCCCTTCCAGCACGCCAGCCCTTCCGTGCTGCGCGCCATGAAGCGCCCTGCGTTTGAGGACCGCACCCTGTCTCGCATCAAGCAATGGCGTCAGGACTGCCCGGATCTGACCATCCGCTCCACTTTCATCGTGGGCTTCCCCGGCGAAACCGAGGAAGACTTCCAGTACCTGCTGGACTGGATGACCGAAGCCCAGCTGGATCGCGTCGGCTGTTTCCAGTACTCCCCCGTGGAAGGCGCCCCCGCCAACAAACTCGACGGCATCGTCCCTGACGAAGTCAAGCAAGAGCGCTGGGAACGCTTCATGGAACATCAGCAAGCCATCTCCACCGCTCGCCTGGCTGCCAAAGTGGGCCGCGAAATGGACGTGCTGATTGATGAGATCGACGAAGACGGCGATGCCGTTGGCCGCTCCAGCGCCGACGCCCCCGAAATTGACGGCAACGTCTTCATCACCAGCGAACAAAAACTGGAACCCGGCCAAATGGTGCGCGTGCGCATTACGGATTCCAGTGAATATGACTTGTTTGGTGAACAGATTTAAGCACTGGCTAGTCCTGATAGCCTGATCGAGCCAGTGGGGTCACAATGATCACACTGGCTTTTATACGCAAGCCCCTCATTAACTTCCCTGCTCACCTGCTCTGCTGCCTATCCCTTCTCATTCAGGCATAGGCGGCCCGGCACATTACCCAAGGATCTTTCATGCCTGTCTACCAATTAGATCAACACGCCCCACAAATCGACGACAGCAGCTTTGTTGCCGCAGAGGCCACCCTGATTGGCAAGGTCGTTTTGAAAGAGCAAAGCAGTGTCTGGCCCGGTGCCGTTATCCGTGGCGACAACGAAACCATTACCGTGGGTGTAGGCTCCAACGTGCAAGAAGGCGCAGTACTGCACACCGATCCAGGCTACCCGCTGGATATTGGCGACCATGTCACCATCGGCCACCAAGCCATGCTGCACGGCTGTACCATCGGTGAAGGCGCGCTGATCGGCATCCAGGCGGTCGTGCTGAACGGTGCCGTCATCGGTCGCGATAGCCTGGTTGGTGCTGGAGCATTGGTCACGGAAGGCAAAGTCTTCCCGGAACGCAGCCTGATCATCGGATCGCCTGCCAAAGCCGTACGTACCCTGAGCGATGAGGACATTGCCAAGCTACGTCAAAACGCCAGTGTTTACGCCCAACGCGGTGGCCACTACAAAACGGCCTTGAAACGCATAGACTAAGCACTTCTTTTCAACTTGCATTTAACTGGAAAGACCCATGGGCAAAACCATTCTTGTCACTGGCGGTACCGGCTTTATCGGCTCTCACACCTGTGTGGAGTTGATTGCACACGGTTATCAGGTTCTGATCCTGGACAACTTGAGCAATAGCCAAAAAAGCGTCTTGGATGCCATCGAGAAAATTACGGGTACTCAAACCGGTTTCATCGAAGGCGATATCCGGGATCGAGCCTTGCTCGACACGATTTTTCAGCAACACATAATTGCGGCAGTCATTCATTTTGCGGGTTTGAAAGCGGTGGGCGAGTCGGTCGCCCAACCACTCAAGTACTACGACAACAACATCACTGGTACGCTGACTCTGTTGCAAGCCATGCAGCAGGCCAATGTGCGCACCCTGGTGTTTTCGTCTTCTGCTACCGTCTATGGCGATCCCCAACAGCTTCCCATTCCAGAGACACACCCACTGTCCGCAACCAATACCTATGGCCACACCAAGCTGGTGCTGGAACAAGCAATGGGTAACCTCTACCAAAGCGAATCGGGCTGGCGCATTGGCCTGCTACGTTACTTCAATCCAGTAGGCGCTCACGAGTCCGGACTGATTGGTGAAGCCCCCCAAGGCATTCCTAATAATCTGATGCCCTATATCGCGCAAGTTGCGACTGGACAACGTGAACAAGTACAAGTTTTCGGCCACGACTATGACACAGCAGACGGCACTGGCGTGCGGGACTACATCCATGTCACTGATCTGGCTGAAGGCCATGTTGCCGCCTTGGAATACCTGGAAACCAAGGATAGCGAGCTGCTGACTGTCAACTTGGGGACAGGCCAGGGCTATTCCGTTCTCGAGATGATTGCAGCCTTCGCCCACAGCTGTGGACACTCTATCCCCTACTCGCTCGTCCCTCGCCGTCCCGGCGACATCGCTGCTTGCTGGGCCGATACCCAGAAAGCCCGCGAAACACTGGGTTGGGAAGCCAAAAAAGGCATCCAGGAAATGTGCGACGACGCCTGGCGCTGGCAATCCGGCCAGTCCTGATCTCTGCCCTCCTGCCATCGCCGTTGGCGATGGCACGTTGACAGATGATTGATTTGCAAGGAAGAAAACGGGTCCTAGAATGAAGGCGTCAATCTAAAAACCACCTTCAGAGACAGATCCCTATGAAAACCTACCGCATTGGTCAGATCGTTCCCAGCTCCAACACCACCATGGAAACCGAGATTCCTGCCATGTTGCAGGCTCGTTACGCCGAGTTTCCTGAAGAGCGCTTCACATTCCACTCCTCGCGCATGCGCATGATGCACGTGAATCCCGAAGAGCTGAAAGCCATGGACATCGCCAGCGATCGCTGTGCTGTTGAGCTAAGCGACGCCCGCATGAGCGTGATGGCCTACGCTTGCCTGGTCGCCATCATGGCCCAAGGCGACGGCTACCACCGCGTCTCGCAAGAGCGTCTGCAAAACACCGTAAAAGACAACGGCGTGGAAATTCCCGTGCTGAGCTCGGCCGGTGCCCTGGTCGATACGCTGAAAGAATTCGGCTACAAGAAAGTCTCCATCATCACCCCTTACATGAAGCCGCTGACCAAGCGCGTGGCTGACTACATCGAAGCTGAAGGCATCGAAGTTCAAGACTCCATCAGCCTGGAAGTGTCGGACAACCTGGAAGTGGGCCTGTTGAATCCAGAGAACCTGCTGGAGCACGTCAAGCGCCTGAACCACGACGGCGTGGACGCAGTTATTCTGTCCGCTTGCGTGCAGATGCCTTCCCTGCCTGCTATCCAGCGCGCTCAAGACCAGATCGGCAAGCCCGTTCTGTCCGCCGCTGTTTGCACCGTGTACCAAATGCTCAAGACCCTGGGTCTGGAAACCCGCGTTCCTAACGCTGGCCACATCCTGTCTGGCGCCAAGCCACAAGCCTGATCGAACAGGTTTAGCTGTACAAAGCCCTGCCGACATACAGTCGGCGGGGCTTTTTTTATGCTTAGACGTCCTCAATGCGCGCCGTAAAAACCGCAGTTGTGGCGGCTCATAAACAAACGCCAAGCCATGGACGGTCGTGCGCCCTCGATACAGGCTGATAACACCCTCTACTACTACATCCGTATGGATCTATGGCGTAGACACGACGCGAAATAGCCATAGAGCTTAGGGCGATGACTCTCTCCGCTGCCACCGTCAGCTCAGATGCAGATAAGCAAAAAAAAGCGATATGATGCCTGCATGAAACTGGACCTTCTAACCCTCAAACTGTTTGTCCGCATCCTGGAAGAAGGCACGATCAGCCAAGCGGCAGAGCGTGAGCATATTGCTGCCGCCGCGGTCAGCCGCCGGATTGCGGATCTGGAACAGTCTCTGAACACCACCTTGCTGCTGCGTACGAACAAAGGTGTCAGCCCAACTGCGGCGGGCTTGGAGCTGCTCTATCGTTCCCGTGCCCTGCTCAATAGCGCCCAGGAGATAGAGACACGCCTGCAGGCGTTCTCGCAAGGCCAGCAAGGGCTGGTACATATCCTGGCCAATACATCGGCTATCTCTCAGTTTCTGGCCGAGCCTCTGGGCGAATTTGGACGTCTGCACCCCGCTATTCCCCTGCAACTGGAAGAACAAACCAGCCTGGACATTATTCGGGCTCTGGCAGAGGGCAAAGCCGACCTGGGTGTCTTTACCCGCCTGCCTTATGCAGCCGATATCGAAGCTTACCCATTTCGCAGTGACAAGCTAGTCGTGCTGGTGCCTATCAATCACCCCTTGGCTCAGCATGAAAGAATCCGTTTCGAGCAGACGCTGGAACATGAGCAGATTACGCTACTGACCGGCACGCAGCTGCATTACCAGATCACCAAAACCGCCATGGAAGCCAACCGCTCCGTGCGCATCCGCACCGAAGTGTCGGGCTACGACGCCATGTGCTTATTGATCAATGCGGGCATGGGTATTGGCATCTTGCCGCGCAAGAGTGCCAGCATTTATCAGATCCCCAATACTCGTGTGATTGAGCTGGACGAAGAATGGAGTCAGCGAGAAATTCTGATCGGTGTGCGCCGCCGTAGCGATTTACAGCCCAGCGCCGAAACCTTGCTGAGCTTCCTGCTCGAGAGCGGCGCTTAAGAAAGCCGACCTTAGCCGGTGCTACGGCCAAGGTCATATCGTCTAATAAGCAGGCCCGGCCTTTACAACATAACTGAGGCGGAGCAGCTATCCGCAAGACGCCTGGCTATCAAACCAGCTTTAGTAAGCTGCGCCGGGCTGAGCAACGGGCACCTCGACCTCGTCCTTGAATTGACCCAACAAAGCCGTTGCCGCCTGCCGCAATAACACCGCGTCCACGCCTACGGCCACAAACAAGGCCCCCAAGGACAAATAGTGATGCGCTGCCTCGACATTGGCCTGCAAGATTCCGGGAGCCTTACCCGCCTTGCTGATACGCACAATCGCATCCTCAATCGCTGAAAAAACGTCTGGATGCCCTGGTTCGGTCAAATACCCCATACTGGCCGCCAAATCCGCCGGGCCGATGAAAATACCGTCCACGCCCTCCACCGCCAGAATCTCGTCCAGATTATCCAGTGCCTCGCGAGTTTCCACCTGACAAATTACACACATTTCCTGATTGGCCCACGCTACATAGTCCGTGGTCGCCCCCCAGCGAGCAGCACGCGCCAAGGCTGCCCCCACCCCGCGAATACCGTGCGGAGGATAACGTGTTGCGGCAACAGCCGCTTTGGCCTGTTCAGCGTTTTGCACCATGGGGATTAAAAGATTCTGAGCCCCCATATCCAGCAGCAGCTTGATCTGCACAGGGTCATTCCAGCTGGGACGCACAATCGGCGCAATAGGATGGGCCGATACGGCCTGCAACTGCGCCAACAAAGTCTGTACCGTATTGGGAACATGCTCGCCATCCAGCAAGATCCAGTCATAGCCCAGGCCTGCACAGAGGTCCGCCACATACGGGCTGGCCAAGCCATGCCACAAACCAATCTGGGACTGACCCTGCCGCAAAGCCTGCTTGAATGCATTTACCGGGTGCTTCATGTCCTCTCCTTGTCATGTGTTTAGGCGTCAAACAAGTAGTGTAAAGCGCGCAAGGTAGAAGTGAGCACAGGGCCTGATTGTTTTGTCTCTGAGCATACCCATGCAGAACCAGCAGACAAGAGTGGGCAACAGAAACGGCCCACTCAATGGGCCGTTCTTCTTGATGCAATGGCAGACGTAATTACAAGGCCTGACCAACCTCTTTCACCAACTCCCCAAAGCGGAGTGTAGTGCGATCTCGCGGACGTGGCAGGTCTACCTCTATCCGGGCGCTGACACCAGCCGGGCTGCCACCCAGAACGATAATGGTATCGGCCAAAAAGACCGCTTCGTCAATGTCGTGCGTCACAAACAGAACCGCTGCCGAACTACGCTGCCACACTTGAACCAGCTCATCCTGCAAGGCCTGACGAGTCAAGGCATCCACGGCAGAAAAAGGTTCATCCATCAACAACAAATCCGGCTGCACAGCCAAGGCACGGGCAATGCCAACACGCTGTACCTGACCACCCGACAGTTGATGCGGCCAGCGGTCTTTCAGATGCGCCAAACCCACCTGATTCAAGGCGGCATCCACACGCTGATCACGCTCTTCACGCGATAAGCCCAACCCTTCCAGACCATAAGCCACGTTGGAAGCAATACGTCGCCAAGGTAACAGACGACTGTCCTGAAACACGAAGGCATTGGCACGACGGCCAGGACTATCTTGCAGGTTGGAACGCAGATGTCCGAAGCTGGGCTGGCTCAAACCGGCTGCCGCACGCAACAAGGTGCTCTTGCCTACACCCGAACCACCTACAATCGCCACAAAATGCCCTGCCTGCACTTCCAGATTCACATCGCGGATAACAGGTGCAGACGCACCGGGGTACTGAAAACCAAACCCCTGGAACTGAATCAAGGCTGCCACTGAAGTACCCATTTGTTGAAAGTCAGAAAGAGCATGTCGCACAAGGTGTAGACCACCGAGATGATCAACATATAGACCACAACTGCATCGTAAGCACCCACACCCGCCGCGGCATTCATTTCCTGACCCATGCCAGGCACACCCAGCAACTCGGCCGCAATCAGCGTCATCCAGGCTTGACCGATACCGGCACGCACACCACTCAACAAGCCGGGGCTGATCGCTGGCAACACTACCGTCCAGGCGCGAGAAAAATAAGAATTATGCCCAAAAGCTGCAGCCAACTCGTAATAGCGGGGATCGACCGAACGCACCGCACTGTAAGTGGCAAAGTAATTCAGCCAGAACACACCGATTGCAATCACGAAGGCTGCACCAGTGTGGCTGACCTTGAACCAGGCAATTGCAAACACCACCCACGCCAAGGGCGGGATAGGACGCAGCAAGCGAACCAAGTAAGCTTGCAGTAAATCAAAGCGATGAATGGTGGCCGCCGCCAGGCCGAAGGCAATCCCTAAAACGGTGCCAATGCCCAAGCCCCAGAAGTAATGCACCAGGCTGGACTGAGCTGCAGGCCAGAGACGACCCGCTTCGATTTCCTGGAACAAGGCCGAAGGCAGGCTTAATGGATCCGGCAAGGTACCGCGCGGAGCCCAGCCATAGACATAAGCCAGACGCCACACCACGATGAACAGGGCCAAGCCAGCCAGGCCATAAACAACTCGTTCCAGACCACGACGCCACAAGGCATCAACCAAAGCACCGGCAGGTGCCGGTGCAGCCGTGGCGGGCAAACTTGCTTGTTTCGCAACGCTCATTACGGTGCTGCCTTTTCATAAAAGCGAACGTCAAACAGGCTTTGAACATCATCCAGCTTGGTAGCCAGCGTGCCTAAAGAAACCTGGAAATCCTGCAGCTGAACCGTGCCATCAATAATCTTGTGAGGGTCAGGCTGGAACTGATCACGCGAGCGCTCGATAGCGGCTTGCACAATCTCTTTAGGCAAGCGACCACCGCCTACATACTTCTGCACATAAGGAGTGGCTTTGGCAGGCTCATCACGCAACAAAGCCGTAGCACGCAGGTGTGCATTCACCAGATGTTGAACCAATTCAGGATTGGACTTGATCAAGCCTTCGCGTACCAGCAGCACCGAACCTGGCTCATTGGGAAACAGCTCACCGCCATGAGCCACAATCTTGGCGTCGGGCTGACGCTGCAGGATCTGGCTAACCGTAGGCTCAAGAATGGCAGCCGCATCTACAGCATGATTACTCAAGGCCTGCTGAATCTGTGCTTCACCCTGGTAAATAACTTCGACCACATCAGGATCGACTTTCAGCATATTGCGCAGCCAGTACTGCAGGGCGGCTTCAGGTACAGCGCCTTTGGGGTAGCTGGCAACCTTGGGCTTGTGGCCTTTTTCCTGAGTGAATTTGGCCACAGCCGCTGCGAAATCAGGCTTGTCGGCATCCAGATAGGCAGCCAGATCGCCAATAGCGACCACGCTGACCTGCTCCACAATGTTGGAGGCAACAACTTTGACGTCGGCCTCTTTAGCCTTGGCCACCAAGGCAGGGCCAATACCGACATAGGCAACATCCAGCTGACCGGCGATCAAGGCCTGGGTCAGCGCTGGACCGCTTTGAAACTGAACCAGCTTGGGTTCCGCTTGTCCCTCTGGCAATAAGTCGCCAGACCCTAAGCCCACGAACAATTGAGCGGCAGGCATGATGGGCAAATAGCCGATCTCCAGAGCTTGCTCGGCAGCCTGTGCGGAGAAGGAGACGGATAGAGCAAGAAGGCCAGGGGCTAAATAACGGGAAAACATAACGATCTCGTGAAACAGGCGAAAACTGAAGCTTAAACCTGTTGGGGAGACGCATCTTTATTTGCTTATAGCTCATCAATATATATAGTATTCGATTTTCTCCATTCGCATCCTTGACTGTAAGTTTGTGCCCACCGTTCTCATAGACACGTTTCGATGATCGCCCATGAGTAGAACACACAAACTGCAACACTGACTAAATTCATAGTGTATACAATGTCTGGGATGTCATGCTGGAGTTCTATTGTTGGCCATAGCTTAAATACGATGCTGCAATTCAGTGATCCAGCTGTGCCATCCCACGTATCTCGTACACTGGCCAGTTCAGCAGGATTAGAAGCTTGGGACGGTGGATCACCAATCGTATCCCTTAGGAGCGGTACGGCAGACCCACATTCTGCAGCAGCTGTTCAGCTTGCGGGAAGTAGCAATGGAAGAGGCCTTGTACGTGTCAATTTACTCAGTTTCAGGACGGACGGGTATCTGATAGAACGACGATCTAGAACTTTCGCCATCTGTTGCAAAACTACAGGCTCATGGCACATCGACATTTGATAGGAATGAGTTACGTCCATACACCGCCCAAAGGCTTTAACAAAGACCTTGCCAAGGTACTAGCAGCGAGGAAGCCGAGCTTCTTTGTCGATTTTTGGCTATTTTTGCTGCTGATCATGCCCAAGGGCTTGATGAAGTCCACTTAGTAGAGTAGTAGATAAAGAAATCGCTGCATAACTCGGAATCATTGGAAGGCGGAAAGCCGGGAAAACTTGTTACATCACATACATAGGCAATGAACTCAGAAATGACTCAACATGCAACAAAAGAGACAGAGGATCTCAATCTCAAAGAGCTCCTGCTGTGCGCTTGGGCAAGAAAATGGTGGATTGTGGCCTGCACTACTGCCTGTACTATCGCAGGAATCATATATATTGCAATAACTCCCCCTATTTACGCTTCTCAGGTTGAGCTATTACAGCCGAAACGTGCCGATTTGACTGAATACAATTTAGCAGCTCAGTTGGCTGGTCCCGCCATCTCAGACTTGATGTCGCGAACTAAAGAAAAAAACGAACTAAACGAACTTACACCCAAAGAAAGCTACGAATTTTTCTTAAGGCACTTGCACGCTTATTCCACTCGTTTAAAATTTTTTAACGAATATTATTTGCCATCTTTACCCATTACAGTTTCTCAAAAAGATCACGAACGACTCTGGAATCAGTTTACAGAGCAGTTGCAAGTTCGCCAGCAAGGTGAAAACGGGCACATACTTAGCTTCAGCGGCCCCGATAGTCAGCAGAATGCGGATTGGGCCAACCAGTATGTGCAATTGGCCGGAGCATCTGCCAGCGATGAGCTGGTACAAGCACTGCAGAGCGCCGTTCGCATTCGTCAAAAGGTTACTGAGGACCAGATAAAAACCTTGCGCAGCACCGCTGAAATCGAGCGCGAAGCCAAAATAAAGCGCCTCAAGGATGCCTGGCATCTGGCCCAATCCATTCATCTGCTCGAACCTCCGACACAAGGAAATCTGATCACATCTTACTCGGACGAAAACCTTTATCTAAGAGGATCAAAAGCCTTGGAATCTGAGATCCAGATCATCGAGCAGCGCGAGAATAATGATCCCTACATTCCTGAACTGAACGATCTACTCAAGAAGCAAGCATTGCTGAACGCCATACAAATCAATCCGACTCATCTAAAAGTCATAAATATCGACCGAGTCGCAGAGCCCAGCAGTATAGCCATCTGGCCACGCCCTATGCTTATCATGGCGCTGAGCATACTAGGCGGTTTTGGGGCATCCTGCTTATTTGTACTGTTTTTCAGTGCGTTCCGCCCCCCCGTAATGCGTCCCGACCATGTTTAGTAGACTTCAAAACTTACAATCTTTGGATAATAGAAGTTGTACGTCAACTACATCAGAAACATGTAGACTATCATTGTCACATCTATGGCTGAGGCAATTCCAAATCACAAACTGAAGTTAAGATTCAGCAAGAACAGATGCAGGGTTTTTACACTCGCATGGCAACGTTTCCTACTTTGAGCGGTATGCCACCCTATTAAAATATGACGCTTTCATCGGCTCAGGCACTGCCATCTTAGAAGCGGCCAGCTTGGGCCTTCCATCATTATCGGTATTGAATCTGAACCTGCCAAACTAGCCTATTTTTTTTTCGACATTCCTGGCTTCATCAACAAAGAAGACGAGTTGTATCCCAAAGCATCTGCATTTAACCTGCTGCAGGAATTTTACGTCTATAGTGCGGCTAAAAAACAAGCCTTATCAGACGTGCATATCGAAAAAACGTATTTTTTCTATTCAAGATTGTTCCCAAGGTTTCGAACAGTTGGGCTTGAATGACAAAAGCAGCCATAGTTGACGCTACAGCCCCTGAGTTATGCTCTGAATTATTTTACCTTTTCCTTAAAATACAAAATAAATGGTATTTCCATGAATAAAACGATTTATGGGTGAAAAATGATTTCTGTCATTATGGGCGTGCATGCCGTCGATGCCTATCTAAACGCAAGTATCCAAAGTATTTTGGACCAGACCGAACGCAATCTAGAACTCATCATAATTGCTAATGGCGCTCAACACGCTCAAGTTGCCGGCTATATAAAAAATCAATTTTCTCATGATAAACGTATACACATTATCCAGTCTAAGATAGGTCAGCTAAGCTATGCCTTAAATTTAGGTTTAGACCATGCCCGCTTTGACTATATCGCGCGCATGGATAGCGATGACATTGCTTTACCCGAGAGACTTGCCAAACAGCTAAATCATCTACTGGAGTTTGAATTGGATATGGTGGGATGCGATTTAACTCTGATAGATTCTAAGGGTAAAGAACTGGGAGAGCAATGCTATCCAAAAGGCAGCAACATTGCTCGCTACTTGCCTTTTAAGAATCCTTTTGCACACAATACCATATTAGCCAAGAAACAATTATTTATAGAGGCAAGAGGCTATAACGCGGGTTTTAACACGGAAGACTATGATCTATGGTTACGTCTTGGCCGTAACATTGTAAGGTGGGATAATATGCCCGAAAAGCTAGTGCTTTATCGAATACACGATGCCGCATCCAAAGGTCAACTTCTAGGCTATGCTGAAAGCGCAGCCTATTCCTTACGCGAATTTTTTCTAAAGAAAAACCCAAATAGATTATTTGCAATTTTCGTACAAATAGGCAAGGCCATTCTTAAGCCAAACAAAAAATAATATGCTTTATATTATTTTATGGATTTTCAATTTCCTGTGCTTTCTAACACTAAAAAAATCTCGATACACAGGTAAATTTTTTTTTATTTTACTATTCATTGTTCTAGCAGCCGCTTCCACCTTGCGTGGATTAGTCGGAACTGACACCCATTCCTATGAAGATATTATAGAAGAGTACATCAACCAAGTTGGAAAGCTAAATTGGGAACCTGTATTTGGATTTTTATTCTACGGCTTTGCAGATCTAACTCAAAGCCCCATACTTACTGTACGTCTAGTAACGCTAAGCATTAGCGTAGTTTTTTTTGCTTATTTTATTTATGCATCTAAAGACGAAGCGTTCGTTTTTGTAATATATTTTCTACCAGTCTTTTACTTCTCCTATTCCATGAATGCACTCCGACTAGGCATGGGTAGCGTATTTATACTTCATGCAGCACATAAGCTAGCAAGATATAAATACGTTAATTTTACAGGTCTTGGAGCTTTAGCCGTTCTATCTCATTACTCACATGCTCTAAGCGTATTTTATTTATATTTACTCAGCCGCAAAATTGCTATCAAGTGGTATTTTCTTAGTGTCATTTTAGTTCCACTATTTTTTTTATTGTTATTTTATTTTAAACACCAATACTTCTCTGAAAAGCTGAACCTGTACCTTACTTTTTCTGCGCCTAGCATTTTTTCTGGTGCACCAAAAGTCTTATCCTGTATTCTCCTTATACTAGCCGGTCTAACGTCCTCAATTAGTCAAGAACTCAAGATACGCTTTGCACTTCTCAGTCTTGCAATGTTATTTTTAGCTTATAGTCTAGTATTCATTAGCTATGCAGGCTTACGATTCCTAGATTTAATTTCCTTCCTTATCCCCTTGGCTTTTCTTAACCTGCATACGAGTGAAAAAGAAACTCTCACAAAAAGTAGCAAATGGCTCATTGCCACGGCCTCTGTTATTTCGCTACTCTTTTTGTATCGCAGCTTTGTAAATGAAGAGCACTCTTCTATTAGCCCGTTTTTGCCTTACAAACTGCTGTTTTAAATATTATGAAATTACTATACCTAATCACGCGCGGAGACGAAATCGGTGGCGCCGGCATACATGTGCTTGATCTTGCTGAACAGATGCAACGGCGCGGACATGATATTCTGGTTTTGGCAGGAGGCAAGAAAGGAGAACTCTTCGATCGGGCCCGACAACGAGGCATCTCCATACAAACTCTGGCTGAACTGGTACACCCTATTCAAATTAATTCTGACTACCGCTGTATACTCCAACTAAGGCAAATACTCAAACGAGCCAAACCTGATCTACTTCACTTGCACTCCTCCAAAGCGGGAGTAATCGGTCGTGTGGCTGGACTACTCTCAGGCGTCCCCTGCGTGTTTACCGCTCACGGATGGGCATTTACGGAAGGGGTGTCCAAGAAGAAACGCAACCTATACCTAGGCATAGAGTATAGTCTCGCTTTTTTAGCCAAGAAAATCATTACGGTCTCACAGTACGATAGAGACTTGGCTTTACGCTATCACTTCCCTCGCAATAAACTGCAAGTTATCCACAATGGAGTGGTGGACCAGAACCCACACCTGCCAGTGCGCCCGGCCTCGAAAGAAGCAGGAGCGCCTGTCCGACTGCTTATGGTGGCTCGCTTTTCCCAACAAAAAGACCACGTCACTCTACTGCAGGCCCTGAGCCTGATCTCCTCTCTGAATTGGCGATTGGATCTGCTGGGCACTGGCGAAACTCTAGGGCAGGTTCAGGAACTATATCAGCGCTTAAATTTGGTGGATAAAGTTTATTTTCACGGCGCGTCGGATAAGGTAAACCAGCACCTGATCGAAGCTGATGTATTTGTACTGAGCACTAACTGGGAAGGGCTTCCGTTAAGCATATTGGAAGCCATGAGCGCGGGTTTACCAATTGTAGCCACTGATGTGGGCGGTGTAGCCGAGTGTGTACAACATGAACATAATGGCTACTTGGTGCCTCGCCAGAACCCCCAAGTCCTAGCCGAACACTTGGCCGTCCTGATCGAACAACAAGATACTCGGCGACGTTTAGGGACAGCGGCAAGGCAGGACTTTCTCGCGCGCTTTACCGTCGATGCTATGGTAGATAGAACAGAAAAGCTGTACCAGGAGTGCCTGCGCTAAGCAGGTACTATCCAGCTTGCATTATTACCGTGCCCCGAACCCCGTCAGCATCGTACGTAGCGTCAGCAAGACAATGTAGAAATCCATACGGAAGGAACAATGCTTAATGTAGAAGAAGTCATACTCAATTTTGACTTGAGTGGTATTGGTATCAGCAGCATAACCATGCCGAACCTGAGCCCAACCAGTAATGCCAGGCTTAACCACATGCCTATAGCTGTAGAATGGAATTTTCCGATCAAATTCTTCTACAAAAACGGGTTGCTCTGGACGCGGTCCAATCAAGCTCATGTCCCCTTTCAAGACATTAAAAAACTGAGGTAATTCATCAATACGTAATTTGCGAATAATGCGACCAACCCGCGTGATGCGGGGATCATTTTCCCCGGCAAACTGCTGTGGAGCCTCGATATCAAAACGCATACTGCGGAATTTATAAATTCGAAAAGGACGATTTCCTTTACCTATACGTATTTGTGAATAAATAACCGGCCCCGGGCTTTCCAATCTTATCAACAAAGCCGTAACAAACCCAATCAGAAGGCAAAATGGAACTGCCAGCAAAACCAGTACAGTATCAATGCACTGCTTGACCCTTTCAAATGCAGGGGATGGCAATAGAGCCCCGATAGGATTTTCTGACATACGGTCAATTTTTACACGGCCTGTAATGGATTCATAAATCTGCTTGGCATTATATACCGGTAGCCCTTGCAAGGCACAAGAAGTTAGAAACCGCTCATCTTCAGAATTCAGAACCCCGAAATCTGCCACAATACCATCATAACGAACGCCTCCCAAATCCAAGACGTCCAGCGGTCTAACATCCACCTGGGAAAGATCCAACAGGTTTAAGGAAAAACCCTTAGGCAGCACCGCCAATTTACTACGATAGTATAGTTGGGCCACGCGCAGTTCAAACAAGAAAAATAACATGGCCAAGGCGGCTGACATTAACAACAAAGCCCGCGAAGCTTCTACTCTGAGAAATAGCGTAATAAAAAACACAGCCAGATAAATAGTAAAAACCTGAGTTATAACCAAGCCGACAGACCGCCCCCCCCGGGAAAGGCATAAGCCAGTGCTTCAAACTGAAATTCGCGCTCCAGAAGGCTATTGTACTCGTCAACAAACCCACATACTGACCAGCATTTGGCCTGAATAATACATCTATATTCCAATAAAGCACTGCAGGTAAAATAACAGCAAACAACCATCCAATCAGGAAAAACAAAATACGGGATAGCAAAATCTGCTCATGCAGTTTTTTAAATCGTCGAGTCGGTATATTAGTCATGCAGAAGCAGTTCCTACTTAATAAGAGCTAAAAAAAACGACCAAAACATAGTTAAGGAAACTGGAAACAGTAGCAGAGTGATATCATCCTCAACTTGGACTGCACCTGACTAAAGATGAAATAGTTGCAAATGAAAGCTAATTTCTATCATTGCCAGTCGCTGCCCAGCTTGATAGCTTAAACGACGAATGCCCCTGACTATGCACGAAACCGCACGCCACTCAGCTTAACCGGAACGTCATAGGCGTCAACCGAATAGCCGTACCAAGCAGCCGAGAAAAGCAAGCAAGCCCATCCGCCAGTTCAAGATCCATGCCTCTGACAGCTTGAGGCCAACACGTGAGTCCTGAAGCTGCCAGAAAGAATACAGAGCCAGCACGTCTAATACATATGAATGACCACTTTTCGTCGACAGAAGATTGGCAAGGAAAAGAAATGGCGACACAGATGCCATACGATAGCCCTGACGAGACAGAAGAGTAGTAAAAGCCATAGTTCAAAAATAGGGAAGCGTCCGAGTCAGGTATCGTTTACCTTCTGTTTAGGCGAGAACAATGGCTCAACAAGCCGCTCTGCCAATCATAGACTGATGGCGTTGAAAAAGTAGTAACGCCTGCGAAAGTGGATGCTAAATTGTAACCACATAGTGTCGGAACACATCCATTTAAATGTCGTTGCTCGCTCTGCCCTGATCTCTTATCCCCCTGGCACGACATCGCCTGCACGGCATCAAAGGCCACAAAAGGTTTGGGCTGATTCTACACGTTTGCCCACAACCAAACGGTAGCTGACACCTGCAGTTTAGAATCATTCAGGTGCCGCTCGATGGTGAAGAACTTATTTACTCCTTAACGCTGCTTGAAAATAGCCAGTATTCCGCTTTCGCCACGCGCCCAGCGGCAAGGTCTATGGGGTCGGGGCAATGGTAGGAAGCTGTTCACAGCGCTCAGTCACCTACGCGCTCATGCCACCCTTACACTTGTAAGACGCAGGATTAGGCCCCCATGTATCGACCCAGCAGAACTGCGAGTGCAAGATCATCACCAGCTTGCAGCCCATCCATCTGGCATTCCTGGCTCTGCCGCTCAGAAGATCGTGAACACGCTCTAAGTATTTTTGAGAGTTAAGGCAGGAATTAAAAAAAGGAACAGAAATATTAACCTTGCGTAAGTCAGGATTACTATTTTCACAAATCATGTTAATATTTTTTATTTTTAAAAATTGCTTTTAATTTTGCCCGTAATTTATATTGCCAAGGAATCCAACTTCCATTGAAGTGGTGCATAGAGTAGGACGTACCTATTTTATAATTACAAAAAATATTGCTCGGGTACAAATGCAGGTCATCTTTCAAAATCTGGTATTGATCATCTAACGACACACTATATTCATTCATTAATATTTTCGTAATTTTTATGGTATTCGTCGTTAAATCATCCGTCCCATCCGCTGCTCGAAAGCTAGCTGTATCGTATTCTGCAATCAATCTACTTACCCAGGGATGCCCTTTTTCTGCCGCCATTACAGCAGTGATAGGCGCTAGTGCTCCTTTATAGTTCTCAAAACCAGTAAATGCTTTATGACCAAGAAACTTATCGAAGCTCCGAAAAACCTCCACATCAGTATCCAGGTAAATACCACCATACTCTTTTATGGCATATAAGCGAACAAAGTCAGATACAAAAGCCCATTTTCTTTTTTTATAGGCCTCAAAAACATAGTCATTGGAAGAAACATCGAAATTATCTTCATTCCATTCTATTATTTCATAGTCTGGCAGATATCTTTCCCAAGACGATATACAGGACTCAATAAGTTTATTTTTTTTACCACGCCCAAACCAGCAAAAATGGATAATTTTAGGAATCATATGATTTTTATCTTTGAAAAATGACTATAAATATAAAAAATGATTAACAAAAAATGAATCAGATAAGCAATCAGACAAGATAAAAAAACATAAAAAACACCAAAACCTTCTTGAAGAAAAATAAAAGATAAAGATATGTAAAACAAAGACCAAACAAAATTAGTAATCAGCGCCTTACTAGCAAGTCCCGCGCTAAGCATCACTGACCCTAAGATTGTATTAATAGATAGCACAAAACCACAAGCTAGAGAGATGTAAAAAATGGAAGAAAATCCATTAAATTTACTACCATAAACACTAATAATAAAGGGAGATAAAAAAGCAGCCAAAAAAGAAATCAATAGAGATAGCCCAACAACAGCCTTAATACTTTTAAAAGCAGTTTCCTTAACTTCTACAAATTTTTTTTCAGCTAACAGTGGAGATAAAGATGTTATGAAAACATTAGCAATTGATGTTGGAACAAAAGCCACCAACTGCATCCACAAGACCCCTGTTTGGAACCAGCCAATCTCAATATGGTTGATACCATTATTTAACCAAGCCAATACTATGGTGTGAGCGGGAATAACAATAATAGAAGTACCCGCCGTAGCAAGCATAAATCTAATTATTAATTTCTTGTCTATTGGAGGTGGCGCAGGAGGATAAAGGGATTTTATCAATTTATGCTTACTAATAGAGGACCTAATAACATAATGATTAGCAAGCAGAACCAACGAATTGCCGAATACCCAAGCAAACAAAAGCTCAAAAAAACCAAAAAAATATATAGAAATAGCTTGCAATAATAAATTCAAAAACCCAATAAAAAACTGAACTTTTGCCTGGCTCTTAAATTCCTTCAACCCAGATAATATACCTGTCTGCGTACCTATTAAAACATTAATAAAAAGCAGGGCTGATAAAAAGTAAACATAGACACCAGAGTCAAGTGAATGGAAGATATATTGGGCAATCTCATTTTTTAAAATTAGTAGAAAAACAATAAAACCAGAAGCTGAAATATAAGTTACTTTTAAGAGAATATTTTGTATTTTTATTATATTATAAAACGATATATTTAAGCTTTCCGAGATAAACTTTGCGCCTGCAACACTGACACCTAAAGAGGCCAAGGTATAAAGTGTTGTTAACGTATTTTGAATAATAGAGAAACTACTAAAATCAGACTCAGTTAATAGTCGGGCAGCTAGAATTGACAGAATCAATGCCACCCCTCGATTTGAAGTAGAGGCCAAAACACTCCAAAAAGAATTAGTTAACAGTTTTTTAAAAATACTGATAGGCATTAATAATTAAATAATAAAAATAGAATAAGCCATCTTGACCAAAAATCTATTGCATCAAATACTGAAGAAAGTAGGGTGCCTTAAGCTTCCCCCCAGAACGCAAAGAGGCATATAGACTATCCTGGCTGTATAGTTAGCCTACGCTGGTACATCAACCCTAACAACACAGCTAAAGTGCATAAAAAAAACAATAGCGTATTATTGCGGGACAACATGATTTGGGTTTGCCCATAAATAGCATACCCGCCTATCAAACATACCCCCCCCAACGCATAGCTGCGCAATGTGGAGTCCTCATGTCGAATATAAGACAGAAAGTACCACGCCGCACTTAGCAGCATCGCCAACAATGCCGTCAAAGCTAGTACACCATATAACATCCAAAATTCTAAAAAGGTGTTATGTGTATTTGCCAAGCTAGCAGGAACAGCTCCTACTAGGCCCTCTTCACTCTTTTGCTGCAACTCGCGCCGGTACTGTACCTCTCCTAAGCCAAGAACAGGGTGCTCTTTGAGCAACGCCCATGAGGCCTCCCAAATTGCAAATCGGGCACCTAAAGAACTGGCGCTACTTGTCCCATTAGCCTCGTATTCAGCCATCTCTTGATGGATCAGCGCAATCCGCTCACCGATTAAAGGTGACTTATAAGCGAGTATCCCCATGCCAGCTACTAGGGCCATCAAGACCACCCCGCATGCAAAAAAATTGCTACGACGCATATAAGCCAACAAAAACAGTGCTATGAAAAACGGAATAGCAACCCATCCACCTCGTGTACCCGAATAGTAGGAGCCGAGCAGGCCGCAAGCAGCTCCCAACACAATAATAGCGCCCCAGAGACGACGGCCAGCAGTCGGATTAGTTATCAGCCAGCACAACGCTACTATTAACAAGACAGCCATACTTAATGCCAGGTTCCCAAACTGAATAGCCCCAGTAAACCCAAAAGCTTTGAAGTCACCAACTTGCCACATCTTCCAGGTAGCAACAGCCAGACCTGTAACAGACCCTGTAAAAAGTCCGAGCCACAGAGCTGTCGATTTAGGGGGAAACCGCATCAGACTCAGAATTAACAATACGCCAAAAGCAAACTTAACTGGGACCTCAAAACTGCGTACATAAGCACCATGCCAAGCAGTTACAGTGATACTAATAACCGCAAAAACCAGCATCCAAAAAAGAATATATTTCTCTTTTTTATCCAGCTTTAGAAACCGTGAACCAGGTGCCTTCCATAATGAAAAAATGACTAAGGCACCGATCACATAAGAGTAAACATCCTTAGTCGACAATAAAGTGGCATAGAATAAAAAAATCAGTACCGACGTCAGACGGCTGCCAGGACCGTTTAATAGGGTAGGAAGAGCCATATGAGACGAGAAAAATCGATGCGAAAGTGAAGCGGGGCCCATACGTCCTCGATCCGTGATAATGTAAAAATGACTTTAACCGCGCACAGCCCAGTTCATCAGAGCAAATCAACAAAGGCAGTACAACAAATTATAATAAGCGCTATACGAATCAGAACGTTCCCATACGGCTAATGCAGCCTAGCTACAGCACACATCCAGACTCACAACACAACTATGCGTATCCTTGTGACTGGCGGAGCCGGTTTTATTGGCTCCGCTCTTATCCGTCATCTACTCCGAACCAGCGAGCATCACATCCTGAATGTTGATGTGTTGAGCTACGCCGGAAATCTGGAGTCCCTGACTCAAGTGCAGCTGCATCCGCGCTACTCGTTTAGCCGGACCAATATTTGCAATGCCGCACAACTCACCGCACAACTGCAAGAATTCCAGCCGGACACCATCATACACCTTGCAGCAGAGTCACACGTTGACCGCTCCATCGATGGCCCCGCCTCGTTCATCCAGACTAATATCGTTGGCACATACACATTGCTTGAGCAATGTCGCCAATATTGGGAAGGGCTGGAGCCACAACGCAAGCAAGCCTTTCGCTTCCATCATGTGTCTACCGATGAGGTCTACGGTGACTTAGGTAGAACCGATGCACTCTTTATCGAGTCGACTCCCTACAACCCCAGCTCCCCATATTCAGCGAGCAAGGCCAGCTCTGATCATCTGGTACGAGCTTGGTACCGCAGTTATGGTCTACCCATCGTCATCAGCAATTGCTCGAACAACTACGGTCCATACCAGTTTCCGGAAAAACTCGTCCCGCATATGGTGCTCAGCGCTCTAAAAGGCCAGCCCCTGCCCGTTTACGGAACAGGGGATCAGATACGCGACTGGCTCTATGTTGATGACCACGTCCGTGCTCTCGCTGCCGTCGCAACCCAAGGAAAAATAGGCGACACCTACAATATTGGCGGCAAACAAGAGATGAAAAACTTAGAGGTTGTCCAGGCCATCTGCTCTATTCTTGAGGAGCTACGCCCTGACAAACCAGCCGGACTGGCTCGCTACTCGGACCTGATAACCCTGGTAGAAGATCGCCCAGGCCATGACCAGCGCTACGCGATTGATGCCAGTAAAATAAGGGCGGAACTTGGCTGGCACCCTCAAGAAAGTTTTGATACTGGTCTGCGCAAGACTGTACTTTGGTACCTTGAAAACACCTCCTGGTGGGAGCGCATTTTAAGCGGCGCCTATCGCCTGGATCGCCTGGGAAAACAAGCTTGAAAGGAATTGTATTAGCAGGTGGCTCGGGTACGCGCCTGCACCCCATTACCATGGGTGTGTCCAAGCACTTGCTACCTGTCTACGACAAACCCATGATCTACTATCCCTTATCCGTATTGATGCTCGCGGATATCAGGGAGATTCTGATCATCTGTACCCCGGAAGATCTGCCCAATTTCCGCAATTTACTGGGGGACGGCTCACGGTTTGGTATTAAGCTATCCTACGCTGGGCAAGCTTCGCCTGACGGCCTGGCCCAAGCTTTTCTGATTGGTGCTGACTTTATCGGCTCGGATTCTGTCTGTCTGATTCTGGGTGATAATATTTTCTACGGCTATGGTTTTAGCCAGATGCTGCGCTCGGCTCGTACCCGCCCTCATGGCGCCACGATTTTTGGCTACCCCGTCAATAATCCCGAAAGCTTTGGCGTAGTCGAAATGGATGCCGCGGGCAAACCAGTATCCATTGAAGAAAAGCCAGCTAAACCCAAATCGAACCTTGCAGTGACAGGGCTATATTTTTACGATAATCGAGTTGTGGATATCGCCCGCCAAGTCACCCCTTCTGCTCGTGGTGAACTGGAAATTACCGACATCAACAATGCCTACCTGCACTTGGATGATCTGCATGTGTCCATCCTCGGGCGAGGCTTTGCCTGGCTGGACTCCGGCACTCACGAGAGCCTGATGGAAGCGGGCTCTTTTATTCGCACCATTGAACATCGTCAGGGTTTGAAAGTTGCCTGCCTGGAAGAAATCGCATTTAACCAAGGTTGGCTATCCCGACAAGCCCTGGAAACACAGGCCCTGGCCTTGGAAAAAACAGGCTACGGACAATATTTGGCCCGCTTGCTGCAACTGTAATATGCGCACGCACACCACCCACTTACCTGGCGTTCTGATTATTGAGCCTCGCGTATTCAACGATGAGCGGGGCTTTTTTAAAGAAAGCTTTAACGCGGCACGCTATCAAGCGGTAGCCGGGATAGAAAGCGCCTTTGTCCAAGACAATCAGTCCTACTCCAAAGGCTCTGTGCTGCGAGGCCTGCACTTTCAGAAAACCAGACCTCAAGGCAAGCTGATCAGTGTCACGCGGGGAGCCATCTTTGATGTTGTCGTAGACATAGACCCTCGCTCCAGCACCTTCGGTCAGTATGTAGGGCTGGAGCTTAGCCAGGACAATCACAGACAGCTTTGGGTCGCTCCGGGATACGCGCATGGTTTTTGTGTTCTAAGCAACGAGGCCGACATCAGCTATAAATGCACGGACTACTATCAGCCGGACGATGAAGGTGGACTCGCTTGGGATTGTCCACGCTTGGCCATCAACTGGCCAATTCAAAACCCTGTAATCTCCGCCAAAGACAGGTCACACCCGGGACTGGAGCAGTTCCTGCTGCCATGACACGCATCTTGATAGCCGGAGGGTACGGACAATTAGGCCAGGCACTCGCTAGCTGCCACAAACGCCTCAAACCTGCTACACGCGACAAGCACACAACTGACCTTGATCACTTAGCTTCCCAGTCCCCACTGACCGCCTCAACGCAAGCGCTGCAACTGATTCCGCTCAGTCACCAGGAGCTTGATATTACGCATGACACCTCGATTGCCCATGCCTTGGATCACTATCGAGCCGATATAGTCATCAATGCAGCGGCATACACAGCAGTCGATAAAGCCGAGTCCGAACCAGAGACAGCGCATCTGATTAACGGTAAAGCCCCAGGCCTACTGGCCGCTGCCTGCGCCGAACGTGGCATAGGGCTGGTACATGTCTCTACAGACTATGTCTTTGATGGCTCAGCCGAGCAGCCTTACCTTGAGGACGCCCCTACCCATCCCCTTAGCGTCTATGGGCAAAGCAAGCTGGCAGGAGAGCAGGCAGCTCTTGCCGCCCTGCCCTCGGCCGTCATTCTGCGCACCAGCCGGGTGTTCAGCCAGTTCGGGAACAACTTCCTGAAAACCATGCTGCGTCTTGGTCAAGAACGCTCTGAATTAAGCATTGTGAGAGATCAAATCGGTGGCCCAAGCTATGCGCCACATATTGCTCAGGTTTTGTTGGCACTAGCCGAGAAGCTGGTTGAATCACAGCAGAAAGCAAATGAGCCAGTAGCACCTTGTGGGATTTACCATTTTGCCGGACAGCCTGATGTTAGCTGGTATGGCTTTGCTCAAGAGATTTTTGCCCGGGCACTTAGACTAGGGCTGTTAGCCCAAATACCAAGCCTGACAGCTATCCCCGCCAGCCAATACTCCACGCCAGCCAGAAGGCCGGCGCAGTCGGGACTGTCGCAGACCAAACTGGATGCTTTATTCGGCTCGGCAAACATAGAACGGGACTGGCACCTGGGCATAGAAAAAAGCCTGCTATCGCTGAAAGGCTCACGCTGAGGTTTGTTCCATCGCGCCAAGAATCAGTACCCAATAGCGTCGAAGTAACAGAAGACGACACTACCGTGTGCTACTGGCCTTAGCCGATAACGATGTATCGACTTACCCCTTCAGCCCTTTACCGTGTGCTGAGCTGTGCCATGCTGTCAATCGTTGTGGCGTTGGCGTTGGCGTTGGCGTTGGAAGCAGTATGGTATTTCATTGCCGTTTGGACAATCTCAACGCAAAAAAGCCACCCCTAAGGGTGGCTTTTTCACGGATGCTACCGACTTGAGATTAGTGCTTGCGCGCGTTGCTCAAGCGACGTGCTGCGGCAGCTTGAGCGGCCAGCATGGCCAGCTCGGCTTCCACAACAGCGATATCGGCCTTGTCCTTGGTGTTACGCAGGGCTTCTTCCGCATGCTTGCGGGCTTCCAGCGCCTTTGCTTCATCCAGGTCTTGTGCGCGAATCGCGGTATCCGACAATACAGTGACTTTCCCAGGCTGAACCTCGAGTATGCCGCCAGCGACAAAGATATGCTCTTCGCTGCCATCGTCCATAACGATCTTCAGCGTGCCGGGACGAATCCGCGAGATCAGTGGAGTGTGACCGGGCAAAATACCCAGCTCCCCAGCCTCGCCGGGCAGTGCCACGAACTTTGCTTCACCAGCAAAGATCGATTCTTCAGCACTAACCACGTCAACATGAAGCTTAGCCATGAGTAATCCTTATTACTGAATAGTCTTGGCTTTTTCGAAAGCCTCGTCGATCGAACCGACCATGTAGAACGCCTGTTCTGGCAGTGCATCACACTCGCCGTCGACGATCATCTTGAAGCCGCGCAGGGTTTCAGCCAGTGGAACGTACTTACCAGGCGAGCCGGTAAACACTTCTGCCACGTGGAAAGGCTGAGACAGGAAGCGCTGGATCTTACGAGCGCGGGCAACAGCCTGCTTGTCTTCTGGAGACAGCTCGTCCATACCCAGAATCGCGATAATGTCACGCAATTCCTTGTAGCGCTGCAGCGTTTGCTGAACACCGCGAGCCACTGCGTAGTGCTCTTCGCCCACAATTTGTGGATCCAGCTGACGGCTGGTGGAGTCCAGAGGGTCCACAGCGGGGTAAATACCCAGAGCAGCAATGTCACGCGACAACACAACGGTGGAGTCCAAGTGCAAGAAGGTCGTAGCAGGCGATGGGTCAGTCAAGTCATCGGCTGGAACGTAAACGGCCTGGATGGACGTAATCGAACCGGTCTTGGTGGAGGTAATGCGCTCTTGCAGCTTACCCATTTCCTCGGCCAGCGTAGGCTGGTAACCCACTGCGGAAGGCATACGACCCAGCAAAGCGGACACTTCGGTACCGGCTAGCGTGTAGCGGTAGATGTTGTCCACAAAGAACAGGATGTCACGGCCTTCGTCACGGAACTTCTCGGCCATGGTCAGACCGGACAGTGCCACACGCAGACGGTTGCCTGGAGGTTCGTTCATCTGACCGAACACCATGGCCACTTTGGACTCGCTCAGGTTATCCATCTGGATAACGCCAGCATCGGCCATTTCGTGGTAGAAGTCGTTACCTTCACGGGTACGCTCACCCACACCGGCAAACACGGACAGACCGCTGTGTGCCTTGGCGATGTTGTTGATCAGCTCCAGCATGTTCACGGTCTTGCCCACACCGGCACCACCGAACAGACCAACCTTACCACCCTTGGCGAACGGGCAAACCAGGTCAATCACTTTAATGCCGGTTTCCAGCAGCTCTACGGAAGGCGACAGTTCGTCGAAAGTAGGCGCAGGCTGGTGAATGGCGCGACGCTCGTCGGACTGGATAGGACCGACTTCGTCAATGGGGCGACCCAGAACGTCCATAATGCGACCCAGGGTGCCAACACCCACAGGTACGGAGATGGGAGCGCCCGAACCGGCCACTTCCATACCGCGGCGCAGGCCGTCGCTGGAACCCATGGCGATGGTGCGAACTACACCGTCACCCAATTGTTGCTGTACTTCAAAAGTCAGGCCTTTTTCTGCGAAAGCCGAACTTTCGTCAACGAGCGTCAATGCTTCGTAGACTTTAGGGATGCTGTCGCGGGGGAACTGAATATCCACCACGGCGCCGATGCACTGAACGATGGTACCGTTGCTCATGTTGAGTCCTTGCAATATAACTTTGATGGTGTGCCTTGCCGTGATTACACAGCGGCGGCACCCCCCACGATTTCAGAGATTTCTTTCGTAATCGCTGCCTGGCGGGTCTTGTTATAGACCAGCTGAAGATCGGCAATAACGGTCTTGGCGTTGTCCGAAGCGGCTTTCATCGCCACCATACGAGCAGACTGCTCGGAGGCCATGTTCTCGGCAACGGCCTGATACACCAGACCCTCTACGTAACGCAGCAACAAGTCATCAATAACCGACTTGGCATCGGGTTCGTAGATGTAATCCCAACCGTATTCGGAAGAGTTGACGCTTTCTTGCGCGACTACCTGATCACCAGCCTGGAAAGGATCTTTCAGACCGGAAGGCAGAGGCAGCAAGCGAATAAATGTTGGGTCCTGCTTCATCGTATTGACAAAGCGGCTGGTCGCCAGATAAACAGCATCAATGCGGCCTTCCACGAAGTCGTCGATCTGCACCTTGATGGCGCCAATCAGACGTTCCAGGTTAGGCGCGTCGCCCAAACCCACTTCCTGAGAAACCAGATTGGCACCAACACGCGCCAATGTTCCAGCAGCTTTACCACCCAGAGCCGTCGTCTGAACCTTAATACCCTTGTCCTCAAACTCGCGAACACGCGCAAGTACCAGACGCAGAATATTGGTGTTCAGGCCGCCACACAGACCTTTGTCCGTGCTGACAACCACGATGCCTACCGATTTGACTTCGGCAGGCTCAACCATGTAGGGGTGAGTGTAGTCGGGGTGCGCCTGCATCAGATGCGAAGCAATCTCGCGCACCTTGTCTGCATAGGGACGGCCAGCACGCATCCGCTCTTGCGCCTTGCGCATCTTGGATGCCGCCACCATCTCCATGGCTTTGGTGATCTTGGACGTGTTTTGCACGCTCTTGATCTTAGTACGAATTTCCTTGATTCCGGCCATCACACTTTCCTGTAAGGGCATTATCGGGAGCCAGACTAGGCTGTCGACTCCCGCTAATCATGACGCCGGGGTTTCCGGCGCCTGCCAACAATGATTAGAAAGCGCCGTGCTTTTTGAAGTCCTGGATGGCTGTAACCAACTCAGCCTCGTCTTCTTTAACCAGTTCCTTCTTGCTTTCGATACGCTCAACCAGGGCAGCGAACTTGCTGCGCAGGTGGTCTTTCAGGCCTTTCTCGAAAGGCAGAACCTGAGCGACTTCCAGATCGTCGAAGTAACCGTTGTTCACAGCGTACAGGCTCACGGCCAGTTCCCACACAGCCAGAGGCTGGTACTGGGGTTGCTTGAGCAGTTCGACCACCCGCTTACCACGTTCCAGCTGGCGACGGGTTGCGTCATCCAGGTCAGAAGCGAACTGAGCAAACGCAGCCAATTCACGGTACTGAGCCAAGTCGGTACGAATACCGCCGGACAGCTTCTTGATGACCTTGGTTTGAGCAGCGCCACCCACGCGGGACACCGAAATACCGGCGTTAATAGCGGGACGAACACCAGCGTTGAACAGGTCGGACTCCAGGAAGATCTGACCGTCAGTAATCGAAATCACGTTGGTTGGAACGAAAGCGGAAACGTCACCGGCTTGCGTTTCAATGATAGGCAGTGCGGTCAACGAACCGGTCTTGCCTTTCACTTCACCGTTAGTGAATTTTTCTACGTACTCGGCGTTCACACGAGCAGCGCGCTCGAGCAGACGGGAGTGCAGGTAGAACACGTCACCGGGGTAGGCTTCACGGCCTGGTGGGCGACGCAGCAACAGGGATACTTGACGGTAGGCCCAAGCTTGCTTGGTCAAGTCGTCATAAATGATCAGGGCGTCTTCGCCACGATCACGGAAGTATTCACCCATGGTGCAACCGGAGTAAGGAGCCAGGTATTGCATGGCGGCGGACTCGGAAGCCGAGGCGGCCACAACAATCGTGTACTCCAGAGCACCGTGCTCTTCGAGCTTGCGCACCACGTTGTTGATCGTGGAAGCTTTTTGGCCCACGGCAACGTAGATACATTTAACGCCATTGCCCTTTTGAGCAATGATGGTGTCCACAGCCACGGCAGTTTTACCGGTCTGACGGTCACCAATGATCAGTTCGCGCTGACCACGGCCGATTGGCACCATGGAGTCCACGGCTTTCGTACCGGTCTGCATGGGCTGGGAGACGGACTCACGGGCGATAACGCCAGGAGCCACTTTCTCGATGACGTCAGTCATCTTGGCGTTGATCGGGCCCTTGCCGTCGATAGGCATACCCAGAGTATCAACCACACGACCCAGCAGTTCGGGGCCAACGGGTACTTCCAGAATACGGCCAGTTGTTTTAACTGCGTCGCCTTCGGAAACACCGGTGTATTCACCCAGAATCACGGCGCCGACAGAGTCGCGCTCGAGGTTAAGGGCCAAACCGAACGTGTTGTTCGGAAATTCGAGCATTTCGCCCTGCATCACATCGGACAAACCGTGGATGCGCGTAATACCGTCGGTCACGGATACGACCGTGCCTTGTGTACGAACGTCAGTCGACGCACCCAGGCCTTCGATGCGGCTCTTGAGCAGTTCGCTGATCTCGGACGGATTAAGTTGCATGTTCAGACTCCTGAAATCCTGTTTACTGACTCGCGCTATGCGGTCAGCGTATCGCGCATGCTGGCCAGCCGGGCCTGCACGGAAGTGTCGAGCACCTGGTCACCAACAATCACCCGAATACCGCCGATAAGGTCAGCGTCGACGGTCACAGTCGGTTTTAGCTTCAGGCCAAACTTTTTCTCCAGCCCAGCGGTCAGCTCAGCAACCTGAGCCTCAGCCATCGGGAAAGCACTGATAATCTGTGCCTGCGCCGTGCCTTCGAGTTGGTGTTTCAATAGATCAAACTGTTCTGCAATTTGTGGCAACAGCAAGATGCGCTGGTTATCCACCAACAATTGAAGAAAGTTGCGAGCCTTTTCGGTGACCTGTGACTTAACCAGGCCCGTAAAGAGTTCGAGTCGCTGCCCGTTATTCAGGCGCGGATCGTTCAGTGCCTCGCGCACATCGTGGAGACCGGCCACCTGAGCCATTTCGGACAACAGGGCCGACCACGATTCGAGGCCCTGGCTGTCGTCGCGTACGGCGGCGAACAGGGCTTCGGCGTAAGGTCTGGCAATAGTCGATAGTTCAGCCATGGCCTGCCTTGATGTTAAAGTTCTGCCTTGAGCTGCTCGAGCAGCTGGGCGTGCGCATTCGCGTCAACTTCGCGTCGCAAGATTTGCTCGGCACCCTTGACAGCCAAGGCAGCCACTTCGCTACGCAGACCTTCACGTACGCGTTGCACTTCCTGGTTAGCGTCTTGCTGGGCCTGCGCAATAATGCGGGCTTTTTCGGCTTCGGCTTCACGACGAGCTTGCTCCAAAAGAGCAGTCGCTTGTTTTTCAGCGTCGACAATGCGTTGATGGTTTTCGGACTTGGCCGAAGCGTCCATCAGGCTGATACGCGCTTGGGCCTGTGCCAGATCGGCCTTGCCTTTATCGGCAGCAGCCAAACCATCAGCGATTTTCTGACGACGATCATCGATTGCTTTCGTCAGTGGCGGCCATACGAATTTCATCGTAAACCAGGCCAAAACGAAAAACACGATCATCTGAAAAAAGAGAGTCGCGTTTAAATTCACGGTCGTATCCCTTCAATACCACGTGTGTAGGAAGCGGTATGCGTCCTGACACATGTATGTTCAAGTCGACAAGCGGTGCATGATCAAACCGAGCAACACACCGCTAACGACGACTGCCTGCCCGTCTGCCAAAAGCGGCAACGGACTCGCCTTATTACCCAACGAATGGGTTGGCGAATGCAAACAACATGGCGATACCGACACCGATCAGGAAAGCAGCATCGATCAGACCGGCCAACAGGAACATCTTGGTTTGCAGAGCGTTCATCAGTTCAGGCTGACGAGCCGATGCTTCCAGATATTTACCACCCATCAGGGCGATACCAATGCAAGCGCCAAAAGCGCCCAGACCGATGATGATACCGCAAGCAAGAGCAACGAGAGCTACGTTGGTCATGACAACTCCTTGGTTAAAAATCAGGTGTAATTCAAAAAAATCAAAGCGTTAGCAGGCCAGGCCTGCTCCCCCCAACCAGACACCATTGTCCAGTCGGAATCGGATTAATGGCCTTCGTGTGCTTGTCCAATATAGACAAGGGTGAGCATCATGAAGATGAACGCCTGGAGCAACACAATCAGAATGTGGAAGATTGCCCACACAGAACCGGCCAGAATGTGACCGATACCCAGTCCCAGGCTGGCGCCATTAAACCCTGTCCATGCGCCACCCAGCAGAGCGATCAACATGAAAACCAGTTCACCGGCAAACATATTGCCGAACAACCGCATGCCCAAGGACACGGACTTGGCCGCGTATTCGATGCAGTTCAGCAAGAAGTTGAAAGGTGCCAGCACAACAGCCATCAGGCCTGTGGCAGTGAACGGTGCAGTAAACAGCTCTTTGACGAAGCCGCCGGGGTGCTTGATCTTGATGCCGTAGTAGAACATCAGCAGCAGCACGCCCATGGACATGCCCATAGGCACGTTCAAGTCAGCGGTTGGCAAAATACGGTGGTAGTACAGAGGGTCGCCATGTTCGGCGGCCAGACCGGTCTGGATGAAGATCCAGCCCAGACCATCAACGGGCAGCAAGTCCAGCACGTTCATCATGACGATCCACAGGAACACTGTCAGCGCCAGGGGCGAGACGAACTTCCGGGACTCAGCGTTAGGAACGATGGATTTGGCCTGGTCTTCAACCCAATCGACCAGCATTTCTACAAAAGACTGCAAGCGGCCTGGTACGCCGGCTGTTGCGGCCGAAGCGGCGCGCCACAGAAAGAAAACCACAACCAGACCCATCAGCAGGGACCAGAACATGGAGTCGTAGTTAATGACACCGAAGTTGGCCAGAACATCCTGTTTTTCACCCAAGTTGTTCAAGTGAACCAAGTGATGCTGGATGTACCCTGACTGAGGCGAAATATCACTAGCAGCAGCCATCTGTATTTACCCTGTGATGTATACGTTATGGGACGAGCCCGTGAAACAAAAATTCGTTATGGCAGCTTGCGGAAAAACAGCAGCAGCACATATCCCTTCAAGACACACAGCAGGCCAAAGAGCAAGGCAGGCCAAACTAACCAGCCCGTGTTTGCCATGGCAGCCGTTGCCAGTGTCAATACCGCAAAACCGAGTTTGAATGCCTCCCCCCAGAAGAAGGAAAGCGCCCCGGCGTTGCCGCCGCCCATCAAACCCAGCAAAAGACGCAATGCGAACAATGCGTTAGGCACAAAATAAGCAGCCGCACCAATCAGTGCTGAGGCTGCTGCATATGCGCCGGAAATCCATGCCGACAGGCCAATTGCCACCAGACCCATAAAAGCCTGGGCAACAAGTGCGCGCACAATTCCTTGCCCTGCCCGGCGAGCCATGCGGCTACGTTGCTCGGGCGTAAGTACTACGGGTTCCGGAAATGGTGGCTTGTCCCCTGCTGCCTGCACCGTGGCTGTGGTGCCTGTCTGCTGATAAATCGGCTGATTCATAGTAGGAAACAATCAGATAACGTTGTGTGGGTGGATGTACTGCAAAGGCCTTGGCCAATCCATCCGCGCAATATTATCGGCCCCTTTCAAAAGCCGGTGTCGTCAAACCCATAAAGTATAGCGTCTTTTTTTTGTTGTAAGCAAATTCAGCCTTGCTTGTTTGATACTTAATGCAAGGCTGATTTACGCAATCTCAATGGCATCAAGGGGTAAGCTTATTTTGTAACATTGCAGTGCAGCAATTTTACAACACACCCCTTGTTTTATCAGCGATTGAGAAACTTAGCGGTGCTTGAACTCGGGCTTGCGCTTCTCGACAAAGGCACGCATGCCTTCCTTCTGATCGTCAGTGGCAAACAAGCCATGGAAGTTACGACGCTCGAACAGTAACCCTTCTTCCAGTGACGATTCAAAAGCACGGTTCACACACTCTTTGGCCATCAGGACCGACGGCAAGGACATGCTGGAAATAACCGTTGCGGCTTCCAGCGCCTCTTCAATCAGCTTGTCGGCAGGCACCACGCGCGACACCAGACCGGAGCGCTCGGCCTCTTCGGCATTCATCATGCGCGAAGTCAGAATCAGATCCATGGCCTTGGCCTTGCCCACGGCACGGGGCAGACGCTGCGTACCACCAAAACCGGGAATCACGCCCAGCTTGATTTCTGGCTGACCAAAACGCGCGGAGTCAGCGGCAATGATGAAGTCACACAACATGGCCAGTTCGCAGCCACCACCCAGGGCGTAGCCAGCGACGGCGGCAATGATGGGCTTGCGGAAACGGCGCAGTTCTTCCCACTGGCCACCCAGATAGTCCTGGGAGCTGACATCGTGGTAATTCCAGTCTTTCATGGCGCCGATATCGGCACCGGCGGCAAAGGCTTTTTCGTTACCGGTCAGCACGATACAACCGATTTCGTTGTCGGCATCGTATTTCTTTAACAGGGCATACAACTCGGCGATCAGCTCGTTATTGAGCGCATTCAAAGCCTTGGGCCGATTTAATGTCAATAAAGCAACACGACCATGCACCTCTGCTTTGACTAAGGGTTCGTTCATGCTGACTCCCAGAAAAATTAAATAGAATAGGGGAATGGAACCTACACCCGTACTTTACCGTGCCGAGCCGACAGATCTCGCCGGCCACCGCCTGACTGTCCAGATACAGATCACTTCCCCCCAAACAGATGGCCAGATCTTGAGCCTTCCGGCCTGGATCCCTGGCAGCTACCTGATCCGCGACTTCTCGCGTCAGATCGAAAGCATAGCCGCCTTCTCCGGCGAAAAGCCGGTTTCCATCCGCAAGCTGGACAACCATCGCTGGCAGTGCGAACCCTGCGAGGGACCCTTGAGCATTCAGTACCAGGTCTATGCCTGGGACCTGTCCGTACGAGGCGCGCATATTGATCAGACCCATGCTTTCTTTAATGGCACCAGCGCCCTGCTGGCCGTTGAGGGCCAGACTGAACAGCCTTGCCTGCTGGAACTGGTGTCCAACGAGGACATGGAAGACTGGCAGGTTTACACCAGCCTGCCCGAGGCCACCGGCATTCCAGGCGCGGCAGAGCGCTATGGTTTTGGCCTGTACCGCGCCAGCAATTACGACGAGCTGATCGACCACCCCATTGAAATGGGCACTCCCCAGGTCATCAGCTTCTTTGCCCACGGCGCTGAACACGAACTGGTCTTTACTGGCGTCATCCCGAACCTGGACCTGCCCCGCATTGCCCGTGACGTAGAGAAAATCTGTGCCGAGCAAATCGCCTTTTTCGAACCTGAAACCCGTCGCGCGCCCTTCCTGGATTGCAGCTCGCGCTACGTGTTCATGACCATGGTGACCGATGATGGTTACGGCGGACTGGAGCATCGCGCCTCGACCGCCCTGATGGCTTCGCGTCGAGACCTGCCTACCCAGGGCCAGGACAAATCGGTGAAAAGCGCGGGCTACCAGACCTTTTTGGGCCTGGTCAGCCATGAGTACTTCCATACCTGGAACGTCAAACGCATCAAGCCCGCCGTCTTCGCACCCTATGACCTGAGCCGTGAAAACCACACCCGCTTGCTATGGGTGTTTGAAGGCTTCACCTCGTACTACGACGATTTGATGCTGCTGCGCTCGGGCGTGCTGAGCGAAGCCGACTACCTGAAGCTGCTGGCCAAGAACATCAATGCCGTTGAGCGTGGCCCCGGGCGCTTCAAGCAGTCCGCCGCACAAAGCTCTTTTGACGCCTGGACGCGCTATTACAAGCAGGACGAGAACTCGCCCAATGCACTGGTTAGCTACTACAGCAAGGGCGCCCTGATCGCACTGGGTCTGGACCTGTGCATTCGCAGCCATACCCAGCAGGCCAAGGGGTTGGACGATGTGATGCTCTTGATGTGGGAACGCTATGGGCGCGACTTCTATCAAGGCAAGCCTCGCGGCATCCCAGAGGACGCCATGCCAGCGCTGATTCTGGAGGCAACTGGCTATGACGCCACAGACTTCATTGCCCGCTATGTGGAAGGCTGCGAGGACCTGCCCCTGAAGCCCTGGCTGGCCGAACAAGGCCTGAAGCTGGCATGGCAAGCCTCCTCCAAGCTGCCCAGTCTGAACGCCCGCTTGCGCCAAAGCGCAGGCCAATGCCAACTGGCCACGGTATTTACTGATGGTGCAGCGCATCAAGCCGGGCTGTCTGCCGGTGATGCCCTGGTCGCTATTGACGGCTTGCGTGTCAGTGACACCGCCAGCCTGGAGCGCCTGCTGGCAGCCTATGAGCCCGGCCAGACCGTACAAGTTCACGCCTTCCGCCGCGATGAACTACACTGCTTCACGCTACAACTGGCACGCCCTGCTCTGGACGAATGCGTCCTGAGCCGCCTGTCCTGATCTTCTTTCCAGGCCCGCCAACCATGGCGGGCCTGCTACTTTGTTTTTGCCATGACTACACGCCGTATATTCATCAACAATCTGGTGGTGCAAGCCTCTATCGGCATGCTGGACCACGAACTGATTCACCGCCAGCCCCTGCATATTGATGCCGAATTCGACACCACCATTACGCAGGACGTTCAGGACGAGGACATCGGGACCGTGTTGGACTACCGTCAGCTGCGCGAGGCACTGATCGACGTCAGCACCACGGAACACACGAATCTGCTGGAAACACTGGTAGAGCGCTTGGCTGAGCGCATCCAGAATGATTTCCCGACCGTGGAACGCGTTAAAATCCGCGCCAGCAAACCCGAGGCCTTTGCCGACTGTGATGCCGTCGGCATCGAGATTGAACGCAGCCGCTAAAGCCCCCTGCCCCGCCTCTGGCCGGGGCTACGACGACACTTCTTTCCGCTTTTCCTTATGTCCCAAGACACCAGCACCCTCCCTCCTTCCGAAACCGAGACTCCCGTGTTTGCCAGCAAGGCTGAACGCAAGCAGCGCGTCAATGACAACAAGCTGAGCAAACGCATCATGCGTGAGGTGGGCCGCGCCATCGGTGACTTCAACATGATCGAGGAAGGCGACAAGATCATGGTCTGCCTGTCTGGCGGCAAGGATTCCTACGGCCTGCTGGACGTGCTGATGACCTTGCAAAAGCGCGCTCCGATCAAGTTCGACATCGTGGCCGTGAACCTGGACCAGAAACAGCCCGGTTTCCCTGACCACATCCTGCCCGAGTATCTGGAAAAGCTGGGCGTGCCCTATCACATCGAAACTCAGGACACGTACTCGGTGGTGACGCGCGTGATTGCCGAAGGCAAGACCATGTGCTCGCTGTGCTCGCGTTTGCGTCGCGGCATCTTATACCGTGTCGCCAAGGAACTGGGTGCCACCAAGATCGCCCTGGGCCATCATCGTGATGACATTCTGGCTACCTTCTTCCTGAACCTGTTTTACGGTGGCCGTATGAAGGGCATGCCGCCCAAGCTGATGTCGGACAATGGCGAGCACATCGTGATCCGCCCTCTGGCCTATGTGCCCGAGAAGGACCTGATCGCCTACGCCAAGCTCAAGGAATTTCCCATCATCCCCTGTAACTTGTGCGGTTCGCAGGAAAACCTGAAACGCCAGGAAATCAACCGCATGATTGCGGAATGGGACAAGAAATTCCCGCACCGTTCCTGGAACGTGTTTGGAGCTCTGACACGCGTGGTGCCTTCGCACCTGATGGACCCCAAGCTGCATAACTTTGCAGACTTGAAGGTGACAGGCCAGGCCGATCCGGAAGGCGATAAAGGCTTTGATCAGGATTATTTTGACGATCACCTGCCCGAGAGTTTGCTGGCTGCAGGCTTTGAGGAAGATAACGACGAAGCTACTCCGGGCGTGCGTCAGGATGCCTTCACACCTGCTCAGCCTGCCGCTTCTGGTGAACAGCAGATTGTGTTCATGAGCAAGCGTCGTTCTGGCCAATAAACCTGGCACGCGGCTTAGCGTAGCGCTTGTCGCCTGCCAATACACAAGCGACAGACAATAAAAAGCCCCGATATAAACCGCTAGTGTCTGGGATGATATCCAGATTGTGGAGGTTTATATCGGGGCTTTTTTTGCGCCCGCTGAACGACTATCAGGCCTTAGCTCGGTTTTTGCGAACCATCCCAGCGTTCACCGGGCACCTGAATATCGAACAATTCCAGCACCCGCATCACCGTGTGATCGACAATATCATCGATGCTTTTGGGTCGCAGGTAAAAAGCGGGCATAGGCGGGAAGATGATCCCGCCCATTTCCGTCACGGCCATCATATTACGCAAATGCGCCAGATTGAATGGCGTTTCGCGCACCATCATCACCAAACGACGACGCTCTTTCAAGGTAACGTCGGCAGCCCGGGTAATCAGGTTGTCAGACAAACCATGCGCCACGGCGGCCAGCGTACGCATCGAGCACGGCACAATCACCATGCCCGCCGTAGGAAAACTGCCACTGGCCAAGGTTGCACCCACATCGCGGAAGCTGTGCACCTGATCGGCCAGAGCCTGAATCTCGTGCCTGCCGATATCCAGCTCATATTTGATGTTCAGCACCCCGGAGGGCGAGATCACCAAATGGGTTTCCACATCCGGACAGGACTGCAGCACTTGCAGCAGGCGCACGGTGTAGACCGCCCCGGTGGCCCCGGTCATGCCTATGACCAGGCGTCGCTTGGTGCTCACTCCAGGGCCCCAGCCTCGCGCAGCATGGTTTCCAGTTCGCCGTTTTCGTACATTTCAGACACGATGTCCGAACCGCCGACGAATTCGCCCTTGATGTACAGCTGGGGGATGGTGGGCCAGTTGGAGAAGTCCTTGATGCCCTGACGCACTTCGGCGTCGTCCAGCACGTTGACCACAACCACCTGGCTCAGGCCAACAGCGCGCAGAATCTGCACGGTGCGTGCGGAGAAACCACACTGAGGAGCTTGCGCTGTGCCCTTCATAAACAGCACAACGGGGTTTTCCGTTACGGTTTCGCGGATGAAATCTTGAACTTCACTCATGATGTTCTCTTAAGAAAAGAATTAACACTGTCCACCTGTGACCCGCCGGATTCCTGCCAGATCCTCATAACTGATGACCTGTTTGAACCCTGCCTGCCGCAGCATATTTTGCACATGGTCGGCCTGATCCCAGCCGTGCTCCATGAGAAGACTAGCACCAGGACGCAGATACGGCCCGGCTCCCTGAACTATTGTACGCAAATCCGTCAAGCCGTCAGAGCCATCTGTCAGTGCCTGACGCGGCTCGAACCGCACATCGCCCTGCGCCAGATGTTCATCATCCACTGCAATGTATGGAGGGTTGGACACGATCAGGTCAAAAGGTTCCTGGCCTGCCACGGCATCGTACCAACTCCCCAGGCAAAACTCGACTTTCCCACACAAACGCTGAGCATTTAAGCCCGCCTGCGCCAATACCAGTGTGCTGATGTCACTGGCGACCACATGGGCATCAGGACGTGCCAGCGCCAGAGAAACCGCAATGGCGCCGCTGCCACAGCCCATATCCAGAATGCGGGGAGATTGGATGTTCTGCACACGCTCCAAGGCACGCTCAACCAGGGTTTCGGTATCCGGGCGAGGAATCAGCACCGAGGGCGACACCAGAAACTCATGGCCCATGAATTCCCGCACACCGACGATATACGCCATGGGCTCGCCCGCCACACGGCGGGCTTCCAGAGCTTGATAGGCTTGGATCTTGTCCAGCGGCAACTCGTCCGTGTCGTGCGCAATCAGCCAGGAACGACCGACGCCCAGCACCTGCATCCACAGCATGTCGCGCTCCAGGCGCGGCAAGGGACTTAACGGCTGCAAGGCTCGCAAGGTACGGGGATAGTCGGCAGGCGTGGCCATTGAGGACACGGCCTGCTCACCGGATAGGTTCATGCTCACGCCTGCGCCAGATCAGCCAGCAAACCGGCCTGATGCTCGGACAGCAAGGCCTTGATCAACTCGTCCAGATCGCCGTCCATGATGTAGCCCAGCTTGTACAAGGTCAGATTGATACGGTGATCCGTCATGCGGCCTTGCGGGAAGTTGTAGGTACGGATGCGCTCGGAGCGGTCTCCCGTACCGACCAGGCTTTTACGCTCGGCGGCTTCTTTGTCAGATTGCTCACGCTGCTGCTTGTCTTTCAGACGAGCGGCCAGCACCTGCAAGGCCTTTTCGCGGTTACGGTGCTGGGAACGGTCGTCCTGACACTCCACCACCAAACCTGTAGGCAAGTGAGTCAGACGAACGGCAGAGTCCGTCTTGTTCACGTGCTGACCCCCGGCACCACTGGCGCGGAAGGTGTCCACACGCAAATCAGCAGGATTGATGGTGATTTCAGCCAGGCCTTCGGCTTCGGGCAACACGGCCACGGTACACGTAGAGGTATGGATGCGACCCTGGGCTTCAGTCTCAGGCACACGCTGCACACGGTGCGCACCGGACTCGAACTTCAGACGCCCGTACACATCCTGGCCTTCAATTCGAACGATCACTTCCTTGTAACCACCCACTTCCGAATCGCTGGCAGACATGATCTCCGTACGCCAGCCGCAGTTTTCAGCATAGCGCATGTACATGCGCAGCAAATCCCCGGCAAACAAAGCGCTTTCGTCCCCACCGGCACCGGCGCGGATTTCAATGAACACGTTACGGGTGTCGTCCGGGTCGCGCGGCAGGAGCAGGATTTGCAGTTCATCCTCCAGTTGAGCGATACGTTCCTTGCCCAACTTGTATTCTTCTTCGCCCATTTCCTTCAATTCAGGGTCGGACATCATGTCCTGGGCCGCTTGCAGATCCCCTTCGGCAGCCTCATAGCTTTTGAAGGCTGCTACAACAGGGTCCAGCTCGGAACGCTCGCGCGACAGTTTGCGAAACTCGTCCATATTGCTGGCAATTTCAGGCTCGGCAAGCATGGCATCAACTTCATGCAGACGGCGAGCCAATTGCTCAAGCCGACTGCGCATAGAGTCTTTCATAGGGAACAGCCTAAAGGGAAAATCAGAGGGTCTGGGCGCAGTTCAAAGCTATCGGGCTGCACCGCAGGAGAGTCGGTGAACAGACAACAGCCCAAACGCTAACGTCGACGGGTGGTCGAGGGCAACAGACGAGGCAGCAGATTCAACAATTGCTCGCGCTCGGAACCCTCACTGCGCGTCAATTCAGCCATCGGGCCGTGCATGTACTTTTGAGTCAGGCCATGCGCCAGCATTTCAATGACTTCTGCTGGATCATCGCCACGGGCCAACATGCGGCGCGCGCGCTCCAGCTCGTGTTGACGTACTTTTTCGACCGACTGCTGCACATCCAGAATGGCCGGCACAATCGCACGGGTACTCAGCCAGTGCATGTAATGCTGCACCTGGGTGTCAATAATGGCTTCAGCCTGCACCACAGCGGCCTGACGGGCATCGGCACCCCGTTGTACAAAGCGGCCCAGATCATCGACGGTATACAGGTACACGTCGTCCAGGCGACCTACTTCGGTTTCAATATCGCGTGGCACGGCCAGATCAACCATGACCACAGGGCGGTGACGACGCGAACGCACAGCTCGTTCCACCATACCCAGACCCAGAATGGGCAAGGTACTGGCCGTACAGGACACCACCACGTCAAAATCTGCCAGACGATCAGGCACATCAGCCAGCTTCATGGTGCTGGCCATGAAGCGCGAGGCCAGGCTTTCAGCCCGTTCCTGAGTACGGTTGGCGACCACGATGCTACAGGGGTTCACTGCCGCAAAGTGCGTGGCACACAGCTCGATCATTTCCCCAGCACCAATAAACAGCACTTTGGCCTGGCTCAGGTCACCAAACACACGCTCGGCCAAACGGACAGCCGCGGCAGCCATGGACACCGAATGGGCGCCAATAGCGGTTTGCGTACGGACTTCCTTGGCCACCGAGAAGGTGCGCTGGAACAATTGATGCAACAAGGTGCCCAGCGAGCCGGCCTCGTTGGCGGCACGCACGGCATCTTTCATCTGACCCAGAATCTGGGGCTCACCCAAGACCATGGAGTCCAGACCGCTGGCAACACGGAACGCATGGCGCACGGCCTCGTTCTGGTTGTAGCGGTACAGATGGGGGGTCAGCTCGGCAGAGCGCAGACTGTTGAAGTCTGCCATCCATTCGGGCAGACGCTCAGCCACATGGGGCTCGGCCGCACAGTAGATCTCGGTACGATTACAGGTAGACAGAATGGCTGCTTCACGGACACCGGTGCCGAACGTGGCACGCAAGGTATCAAGCGCAGGCTTTAACACATCGATCGGAAACGCAACGCGCTCGCGCACGGCAACGGGCGCGGACACATGATTCAGACCGAAGGTTAGAACATCTACAGACATGAGCAGTACAGGCTATAGCCCTGAAAAGACCAAGACTGGCAATTTTGCAAAGGCAAAACGCATGAAATTTAAGTGATTTTACGCCGCAAGCCGCAATTTTGCCAAAAATGTTACTTGAATTGCCCTTTTGTGATTACAATTGCACTCCTTTATGCAGCCCTCTTTTCGCTGAAAAGGGCCTCCCCCTAGGGGTACGGCAAATTTGAAGTCGAAAAGATGCATAAATTTTTTGTTGTACTATGCGCACAAATTAAAAAACGTGGTATAGTTCTATTTTTACCGAGCAGTACACGTTGGCCTGGTAGCTCAGTCGGTAGAGCAGAGGATTGAAAATCCTTGTGTCGGTGGTTCGATTCCGCCCCAGGCCACCAGGAATTCAAGCAAAAAGCCCAGTCAAACGACTGGGCTTTTTGTTTTTCTACTTGCCAGATGCGCATCAAACAGCCAGAGCAACTGGATTACCCATATGCGCATGGCTCAAGCGAACACCTCTTTGCTGGGCCAATATCGAGATTCTCGATATAACGGAAGTATCGATAATCTCGATACTTGCTGTTCCAGCCCCCCGTCGCCCTCAAAACCCCACCGGCTCCGCCATCCAGCCAAACCCGGCCGTCATGGTCGGTGGTGGTTTCAGACAGGAATTGCGCCCCTGCCGCAGTTCTGTCCAGTTTCCAAGCAAGGCCTGTTCGCAATGCGCCTCTGCCCGGCGCAGCTCGTTGCGTGCCTTGCTGGTGGTGACGCCGAAGCGTTCGGCCACCACACTCAGGCTCTGTTCTTCCAGCCGGGCCGCCAGAAAGATGGCGCGACGTTGGCGGGGCAGCAGCTCGATGGCGTAGATCAGGACGGACAGCAAAGATCGGCCGATCAGGCTGGACTCTGGCCCCGGCATGGGGGAAATCTGCTGATGCTCTTCCAGTTCCTCCAGGGGCACCAGCGTCCCTCTGCCGGACTCGGCTCGCCATTCATCGATCGCCAGATTGCTGGCCATACGCAGTAAATACAGGCGGGGGTTGGCGACCGGCCCGATCTCCCGGCTGCCATGCAGACGCAGCCAGGTGTCGTGCAAGGCATCCGCTGCGCGGTCGCGGCAGCGCAGGCGGATGGTCAATTGACGCAGCAGCTCTTCGTAGTGCACCTTCAGATACAAGCACAGTGAATACTGCGGCGTCACACACTCTTCATTACGCTTGCGTGTAGGCAAGGGCAGGCAAGTGGACAGCATGATCAGATCTCCCAGGCTCAAGCTACAGTGTCATCCGCCGCCGCTCCTCGGGCGTCAACCGATCCAGAGCGGATTGCGGATTGGCGCCCAGTCCCAGGACCTGCACCGTACTGTCTTGGCGATACGCAGAGGCATCTATCCTGGAAGTCGCTGGGCCTGCTCCTGATGATGTGGCCCCGCCCCCTGACTGCCCTGCATCCCCAAATCCCAGAATCTGCACAGTAATGACCGAAGGCAGATTCTGACGAGCCTGTGCACGAGCGCGGTTGACCGTATCCTGCGCCGCCGATGCGGCCGACGATGCTGTCGCGCTGGCGTTACTCAAGGCGCCTGTGTTGACGGTCGCCACCACCGGAATTCCCTTGGACTCGCCCTGTACCTGAATATTGTCTGCATTGACCACACGCAAGGCGGCGATATTGATGTCGCCCGACACGCGAATCCCTGCCTCGCCCGCGTCCACCGTTCCCAATGGCGCAATCAGATCGATATAACCTGGCGGGACCTCGGGAACCGGGTTCAAGGTAGCGATACCTGCACCGGTATTAGGCGTTGATGGTGACAAGGCCACATTGCCAAACAGATCGTAAACACGACGTTGCGGCGTGTAGACCACCGTGGTCTTGCTACCCCGACCCGCGTTAATGTCCCCTGCTGCCGACCAGGCCAGAATATTGCCGCCAAAGGTCGTAAAGACCCGGCTCTGTCCCATCAGAATGTCGCTTTGCGAGAAGAAGTTGATGTCCCCTTCCCCTTGCGTGATCACACCCGATCCCGGACCAGGGTTAAAGCCACCATCAATCCCCACCAGGGCACGCCCGCCGGGAGTCAGGATGCTGATGTCACCACCAAAGTTGGTGTGAATACCCGCATCCAGCACGTCGTAGAACGACACGTTGTAACCCGGACTGCCCAAGGCCTCCCACTCGGCCTTGGTGATGTAATCCAGCTTGGGAGTGGGTCGACTCTTGCCCGTCGTGTTGTTAACGTAATCCGCGTCGTAATACAGCGCACTGCTGTACATCGTCAAATCACCCGTGTAGCTCAAGGCCTTGCCTTGAGCATCCTGTTCGGGGAACAAGGTGGCAATCGCTTCACGACCACGCAAATAGCTGCCTGCGCGCTTGCTGTCACTATCGTTGTACTCACGGCCCGATGCCTTCAGCTCTGCGTAGTACACATTACGCAGATAGCTGCGTTGCTGCTCGGGCGGCAAGGCCTCGAAGAAGCTGCGGGCGTCCATACTGGCCGCATCAAAATGCAGGCCCAGGCCGTTCTTGTCGCCAAAGCGGGTGCTCAACCAATTGACCAGGTGCAGCTGGCTCTCCAGCTTGTACTCTCGCGCCAAGGGACGACTGGAGGCATTGCGGCCTTCAGCCCTGGCCTGATCGCGTACTTGGTCCAGCTCTCCCTGCTTCTCCTGCAGGAAGGCTTGTGCGCCGGCTTCATCGCCTGTGTAGCCAAACTCGCGTTGCAGCCATTGCCCCAGCGTCAGGCCACCGCTATAGATGTACAGCGCCTTGCCCTGTTGATCTGCAAACGGCAGCTCCAGATCAGCCTGATTCTCGGGGTTCAGATAGCGCGCCGCAAAGTCGTTCCAATGCGCTCCTTCGCCCATTCCGGCCGAGACCGAAATACTGGCGCCGCCACCACGACTATCGGACAAGGCACTGCTCAAGGGCCCCAGACTCTTGATCTCGCCCTTGTCAGCCAGATACACATGACGCCCAGCCGACACGTCCAGCAAACCTGGCCCCAAGATGTAGAAGCTGCTGTTACGCACGTCCCGACCCGCTTCAACAATGGAAATATCGTCTGCCCAGGCATGGGTAATCAAATTACCGCGTGTCGTCGCAGTGGCACTCTTGGCCCCTGCCACGGCATCTTTCTGCCCCAGGCGTGTGCCCGAGTCGGTAATGTCACGCCCGGCCCGAATCGCCACAGGAACCGAGCCTTCCATACGTGAGCCCTGCGAGCCCGGTGGGTATCCCAACAACACTTCCTGACCGACGCGCAAGCCAACAATGTCGCCGTTGACGGCGTAGTAACGAGCGGGCTGACGTTGAGCTGCGGCAGTACCGATATTGACCGGCGTACCAAACACAAACAAGGAACCTGTATTTTGACGGCCTCCGTACAGCGAAGTGATCGCCTTGCTGCTGACGGTGAACCAGTCGTTGAGCTTGACGGCCTCGCCATCCACGTTATGAATTATGCGGGGGTTATAGCCGTACTCGCCGCCCCCTGTCTGCGATAGCAAGCCTACAAAGGCAGGACGGAAGGGGCTGGACATGGCCGCTGCGTCTGCCGCCGAGGCCGAGAAAACGTAGCCGGCCGCCTGAATGGAGCCCCCCGCCAGGAACTGCAGTTCACCACGCCCTGTTGCGTTGACAAACTGCTCGCCCATTGGCGAAGGGGCCAGTACCGTACCAAAGCCATAACGCAATATTGAATTGCTGGGTACAGTGGCATCGCTGGCACTGGCTCCATACTGAATATTGCCGTTAGCGGCCGCCGCACGCAGGATAGAAGGATAGAAATGACCATCTGCGTTATGGGACTGGTTGCGGCCTGGGTCGCCCCAACGCGTATCCTCATACGCATTGCGCTCATCCCAGGACGTGGTGGGCGTCAGGTTGCCCCCCACACTCAACAAATCAATCGCCGTCGCCGGTGTCCACAAGGAGAACCAGGACCAACCATTGCCGTCATAGTGCTGGCCATCTACGGAGAAAGGCGTTGAGCTTAAGGACAAGGTACGCCCTGGGTCTACCGTACTGCCCAGCACCAGATCGCCCCGCGTTTGCATGCGTACTGCGGAGTCACCCAAGACCAGAATCGGACCACCTGTTGCGGTCCCTCCGCCGCTGGCATAAATATTGCCAGGACGCGTATCCATTTGATCTGTTCCACCAAAGCCCAGCTTTACCCCACCAACCGCGCCGGCATCCAGAGCAATCGCTCCTCGCAAATTCACCAAAGTGCTGTTCAGGTCATGCTCGTTCAAGCGCACATCGGGGTTCGGGTTCAGTGTGCCACCCAGGCGCAGGACCAGGTCCCCGCCACCTGTCTGTACCAGTTCGCCCCCCGAGGTGATTCGGCCTGTGCTGCCCACCACCAGATGCAAGCCCTGGCTGCGCGGCGTATGCGTCTGCTGATTCCAGCTGCTGCGAATACCGCGCTGGTTCAACATGCCGGCATCCGCCCCGGCCTCCACGGTCAAGTTGCCACCACCCAAAGTACCCACACCGGTAAAGCCGGCCAGGAAAGGATCGTTGGCAAACAACCAGGTGTCGTACTCGCTATACCCGCCATTTGCGGTACCCGCCACATATGTCCCGAAGTTGACCCACCAGGCACTGGGAGTCCCTTCCGAGGCTGACACTGCACTACCCGTTCCCTGGCGCCACAACCAGTTACCCACTGCCGTAGAAGCAATCTGCTGACGCGTGTTGTAGAAGGTGTAGCTCTGATCATTCTTGCCGTCGTTATTGCCGACCAGATCCCCCTTCACACTGCCTTGAGCACGCAGCAACACATTGCCGCCCTTTTCGGGATACCAGGCCTGATACAGGCTGTCCGCACCACCGTCGACCAGCGACTCGAAACGCTTGCCTTCCGCGCGCAAGATCGTGCCATCGAACAACTTGCCACGCGCCTGGTTATAGGCCGCCCCCATCGATGCCGACGGCGTGCCTGCGGTGTAGACCCCATACAGCGAGTTCATCTCGATGTCGCCACCAGACACCAGATCCAGATCACCCACGCCCGTACGCAGGACACTGAACAGTTGTTCACGGGCGGGCTGTTTCACGTCTTGCATCTCGGGCGGTGTAGCGGGCGAGAGCTCGGCGGCCATATCGCCCATGCCAAAAATATTCAGTTCAGTGATATCGGTGCCGATAATGCCGTACGCTTGCAGCTCTTCGATCTGCGCCTGTGTCACCTGCTCACCAGAGACAGGCACAAAGCTCAACCAATAGCCCCCCGCCAGCAACTCAATCAGCTCTTCAAAGCGGCTGACCTCTCCCCAGCCATACACCGCTGGTTTACCCGTTCCTGGAATTTCGGTTGATTTCACGCCAAGGCCAAAGTGCGTATCCGCCAGCATCAAGCGACGCTCGGTATCAATCAACGTCAAGCGATTATCCGCTGCCGAGGTATCCGCCCCGGCAACCAGACGCAAATCCCAGGACTGCGAGCCAGCGGCCAACATGGGGGCCAGAGCCAGCATGCGACCTTGCGCGTCATCCCCATCTCGAGGACGAAGATCGACCATCACGGCCCCGCCCGGCAATACCACGTCCGTCTCGGAAGGCACCAACGCCCCTTTCTTCAAGGCGACCTGCTGGTTCAATTTCATAAGCACCGGCAAGGGCACGCCTTTGGGCCACAGAGTAGCCGCCATTTGCGCATCCTCCGGCAAACGGAAGCCCGCGGCCAACTGCATATTGGCTTGTAGTGTCACTGCCTCTTTCAAGACCGTGCCAGCGGCATAAACCACTTGCCCGGACGCATCCAGCACGGCCGCTGACAGCACCGTTCCTGCCTGCAAGGACAGGCCTTGCGCCAGACTCATCAGGCTGGGGATTACGGTGCCGCGTGGCAAGCTCATGCCCTCCACGGGCAGGTCATAGTTAACGGTACGACCGGCCGCGAACTGGGTCCCCACGTCCAGCGTGGCCATGCCGCCATGGGGGATGATGAGATCACCGCCAAAAGGCATACGACCTGCGGGCAGAACCCAGCCACCATCATCAGCCGTGACACCCAGCACGGAGGTATTGAAGCCATCCGTCAAACTGCCAAAAATCGTCAGATCTCCAGCGGCGCGCAATACCAGGGCCCCGGCCTCGCCCGAGCCATATACCGAGCTTTTCTGAGCATGAGGATTTACGCTGGCATAGCGGTAGCCCGACAGATCAATATCCCCATCTACATGCAGATCACCATCTGGATTCGTGGCGGCATTGCTGACAATCTCCACACCAGGGCGCAGGTGGAATTGATCACCATAAGCACGCAGCCCGGCCAGCTTGCCTTGCATCAAGGCCTGATTCGCCAGAGCCTTGTTGATGAAGGTTTCACTATCCAGATGCTTCTGACGCAAGTAGTCCTGATCGATACGCTGGTAGCTGCGACCATCTACCGTTTCATCGAGGCCAAGCTGCGCATCGTCGTATTGCTGGAAAGCATTGACGGCAATCGACCTCGCCCCGGTAATGTTGAGTGCACCGCGTGCATCAATATCGACATCGTTGCCCGTCGCGCCACCCAGGCGCGGTGCGTTCAGAGCGACAGTGCCGTAATTCGCATGGGAACCAGCCACACTCAGATTCATGCGCATGCCATCGGCCAGAACCAGACGACCCTGGCCCGAATCAATTTCAATGATGGCCCGGTTAGGTGCTTCAATCACTTGGCCGTAACTGTCCCGACGCAGCACACTGGCACTGGCATCCAGCACGGCGCTGCCAGTCAGGGTCACCCCTCGCTTGGCAGCCAGGCGAATGCTGCCCGCCTGCTCACCGCTGGCATCAATGGTGCCGTTGACCGTCAGGCTGCCATTGTCCACGGAGACATTGATTTCACGCGCTTTAAGCTCGTTGCCAATGAGCAGATCCCCCTGGCGCAGCTGGAAGCTGCGACCACCCCACACCGATCCTTCATTCAGACGGGCGTTAAGTCCCGCAAAGTCCGCAATCTGCTGTCCACGCAGCTCAATAAAGCCGGAGGCAAAAGGCACCAAGGTACCGCCCGCATCGTAATACCCTGTTCCAGCTCCCGACATACGGCCACGCAAGTCCACCAAGCCGTTCAAGGCCAGGGCCGTCAGTTTGCCTGCACGATTGTGCTGGGCCGATACATCAATCAGGGACTCCGCCGCTTGGATCACATTGCCGCCGCGACTCTCCAGCACAACCTCGCCACCCCAGCTGTACTTGTTCACATCAAAGAAGCCGATCGGACGCCCTGCCAGATCCAGTTGCGCACCCTCTTGCAGAACCACATCGTCCTGAGCAGACAGCTTCAGCTTGCCGCTAGGCAGCAAGGCCGCACTGTCCCAGACCAGGGACCTGGCAGCATCCAGGCTCAACTCGGCTCCCAAGGCGTGCACCGCTGTGGCCAGATCAGGCTGCACCGTGCTGCTCCCCTGCGGACGAGTCACCGCAATGTTGCCACCTGCACGGATGTTGTTGACCGAACCGGCCTGTCCGGTAAACAAGGGGGTGCTGATGTTCAGATTGCCGCCCTGATAGGTCCAGCCATTGCTGGCTGCATCCCAGGCACCACGACTGTGGTACACGGACAAGCTGCCCTTGTGATTGGCTGTGATGCGCTCGGAAGCATTCAGGTTCACGCTGCTAAAGCCCAAGGCCAGACGGTCGTGCATACCCACGGTATCGGGCTGGCTTTTCGGGCCGTAACCAAACTCAATCTGCTGAGCATCAAATACCAGACGGCCATTCCCCGTGCCCGCGCCGCCTTCCACGATGTTGCCCGCCGGTGTCGTGGCTCCGTTCCAGACCAGAATTCCGGTTTCGATACGTGCTTCACTATTTGCGTCACCATAGCCATAAATGGCAGCTGCGCTTAACACCAGGCGCTCCAGTGCCGACTTGCCTGTCACCGGGTCCAGCGTGCTCAAATTGACATCACCATAGAAGTTGACGGAGTCACGCGCCGTCAACACCAGGTTCTCCAATGCTGGCGCCCCCATCTGGGTATCGCCGCGCAGCAAGCGCTCCAGCACACTTTGATTCAGCGTCAGACCGGAGGGCAAGATACCCGCAGCAGACGCGTCGGACAGGGCCTGCGCTCCGCCCACATTGATGCCACCCATAGCCAGCACCAGATTGCGTGTGCCATAGCGCACCGACTCATCCAGCTCAAAGGTTTTATTGGTGGCAGCAGTAATCGTGCCTTCAGAATACAAGCGGGTTTCACCCGAACAACTGCTACCGACGGCACAAGTCCCTATATGCAGAAAGCCCGCCCCTACCGTGCCCCAACTATCGTCGTTGCTGGGTGCAGTGACATCCAGCCAGCCATTGCTCAAGGCCAGAACCCCTTTCTGACCGGGCTGCAACACATAGCCTTCGCTGGAGTCCCAGGGCGCGGCGCCTTTGCCCAAGGTGTTGATCGTGGCGCCCTGCTCAACTGTCAGGCCCTTTTCACGATTACCCACCACCAGAAATACCTGCGCAGCTTCCAGCACGGCGCCGCCGCGAATATAGATTTCATCTGTGCGCGTGTTGCCCAGACTGACACGCCAGGCATCGCGGGTCGAACCATAACCTTGCAAGGCAAACGTGGAGGTAGGTGAACCCCCGATACTGATGCCTGCCGCCCCCAGGCGATTGAGCACACCGGACTCTACCGACATACCATCAAAGCCTGCGGTCGGCGCTGCCCCATCAGCCAGCACTTCAATGCGCTGACCAGTCAGCACCACATTGCCCCCACGGCCATTCTGGGCCGGTTCAAACTTGGCAACACCGGACGCCACCTGCAAACGGTTCGCCTCCAGCTGCAGTTGGCGGGCATCTCGCTCCAGTTGAGGGCGCGGGACGCTATCACGCATGGCCCAGTCCAGCCCAAACTGCGAGTAAGACGTTTCGTTGTACTGGGAATACTGGCGCAGGGTGTCTGCCGAGGTCAGCACCACGCGCGAGGGCATGGCGTCCATGACAGGGGTATTGGCGATCCCCAAACGGGCGGCCACATTGTAGGAACCATTACGCATGGCAATGGTGCCACCCATAGCCGCACTGGCACTGCCCGAACCACTGATTTCAACGCGGTAAGCACCAGGCAACAAGGCGTAGGTAGAGGGCAGCAAGGTATACGTACCTGCGGCCAGGCCCGGCACGCCCTCTCCGATATGAATCTGGCGTCCCACCATAGGATCGCCTGCACCATTGTCGGCCGCCAATGGCGCCACCACTTGCTGTACACCTGGCACGACGGCATAGACCGGGTTGCCAGAAAGCTCGGGCAGCATGAAGCCGTTATTGGTGCTCTGAATCAGGGGGTGCAGACGGGCATCCGTAGAACCACCCCGCCCAGGCAGGAAACCTGCTCCTGTCAGTTCTCCACCACCCGACAGATCCAGCAAGGCACCTTCTTGCACGTCCACGCTGGTGGCTTTCAGGCTGAGATTACCCAGCAGACCGCCCAGGCCCACATAAGGCGCATCGCTACCTGCATAGTTATAGGTCAGCCCATCCACCGTCCCGCCGTAGGGCATGATCAAACCCGCGGCACTGACCGAGGTAATGCTGCCAGGGCGCATCACCATGGAGGTTGGGGCTTGCGAGGCACCACCTACACCCACACCCAACTCCAACTGCCCCAAGGGAGCCAGCAACACACCGCCCTGATCAATATTGCCCGACATCAGGCGCAAGACACCCAAGGCAGAATAAGGCTGGGCGACAGGGCCACTGCCAATGCGCTCGATACGCAAGCTGCGCTGCGGGTCATACTGTGTCAGCGGGTTATTCCACTGATCGCGCTGGATATAACGGCCGGAAATCACCTCCGCCGTCACGCCAGTTCCCGGATAGATGCGGCCAGCCGCCAGCACCAGATCCCCTTCGGTCAGCAGCTGTGTACGATCACCGACCGCATGCTTCAAGAAACGAAGGTCGTGCTGCGCGCGCAGATCCACCGTATCAAAACCGGCACGCGATACCTCGGCCTTGCCACTTTGCAAGGACCGGCCCAATGCACCGAAGGCGATCTGGTTGGCTATGTCCAGCACATTGGCGTCGATACGCAGATAGGAGTCTGGCAGCAGCTCGGGCAATCGGCCTTCATTACTGTTCAGAGCCTGAATCAGCGGCGTCACATACTTGTCGCGGGTGGGATGCGTTGCCCCTGCCAAACGGACATGAGGCGCGGCCAGCTTGACCGTAGCACCGGGCATAGAGCCAGGGGCCAAGGCAATCTTGGGGGTGGCCAGATGCAGGCTTTGGCCCATCTGCAGATCCACACCGTTTTCAATCGACAAAATGCCGTTGGACAGCAGGGCCAGATTATCAAAGCCCCCCGCCTGAATGCGGTCCACACCCAAACGAGCATGGCCGTAGACCAAACCCGCATCAGCACGACCAGCTTGCAGATCAAGCGGCAGATTCTCCAGTTGCTGCTCTTGCACCAAGGTCATTTCACGGTGTGCCAGCACGCGATCACTCGGCCCACCTGACATTTCATAGTTCGGCGACTCCAGGGCGGCCGACAAGGTTCCGCCTGCCGCATTGGCACCACCGGCCCAGGCCTGCATATCGCCATCCAGATACAGTCCGTTGAAGCTGGCCAGATGAATGACACCGCCATTGGAAGCGATGGTTTGCGCGCCCTGACCAGGCATGTCCAAAGTCGCTGCGGCTCCGGATGCCAGCAGGCGCGCGCCTTCGCGCACAATGACAAAGCTGTCGATAGCCTTGACCTGCGTCGCAGCCTGCTGGTACTTGCTACCAATTTCGATACGGCCACCATTGAGCACCTTGCCGTAGCGTTGACCCTGGGTATCGACAGCCGTCATGGCCTTGCCCGACACATCCAGCACGGCATTGCTGCCCAACCAGATTGAACCGTCGTGTCCTTTGAGGTGGCGCACGTCCTCGCTACCAGCACTCAGGCCATAGATACCGATCTTGCCACCCGAGGCTCGCAAGGAGCCATCCACCGTAATCTGACCGCTGCCTTGCAAGATAATGTTGCGACCATCATCTACGCTAATATGCGCCGCCTTGCCCACGGACAGGGTGGGGCCACTGGGGTCCACATCTTGCTGCTTGTACTCAAAACCTGCCGTCAAGCTCAGATCGGCACCGCCGCGCTGGCTGATCGAGCCTTTTTCGGGCGATTCGCTGAACTCGGGTGGCAACCACAGGGAGGCAACCTGGCTCAGATCCCCACCATTGGCCAGTTGACGTGCAGCGGGCAGATCCAGCTGCATGACGGGCATGTTCAGCGCCAGATTGGCCCCTTCTGCCACGGCCACGCCGTAACCGCCTATCACGTCGTAATTCGCAAACCCTTTCTGGAACAGGCTGCTGTCCAGATGCAGCATGGTCCCCACGGCCACATCCTGCGTCAAGCGCGTTCCGGCACGCAGCAAGGTGCCTGCGCTATAGCTCAAATCGGCATGAGCGACCGTGCCAGCCTTGTAAACACCGGGGGATGGCGCAATGGCAATGCCATCAGGCAGGATATCTGCCGGCACCACATAGTTGGTCGGGAAGCCGGCGGGATTCATGATCTCCATGATCACCGTTCCCGCTGGCAAGGTTGGCGCCACGCTCCAGCTATAACCGTCTACCCGCAACTGCTGGCCATTGGACAGCCAAACCGAATAACTGGAGTTCTCGTTGCTTGGCTTGGGCAAGGTCCAGGGGGTCGTCAAATGAATCCAGCTGGACTGATTGGCCTGCTCAACCTTGGGCGCCCCGCCAATAACCTCGCCAGCGGCGGCATGGGTACGCATGTAGTGGAAATCCACCGGCAAAATCGCACCAGCAGCAATGGTAAAGGCCTCGGTCGTCAGCAAATCGGCCAGAGAGCTTTGACCCGCCTGCAGGACGCCATCACTGCCCTGCACCGTGCCACCCAACACGACAGTCTCCCCGGTCTGCAAGCGCAAGGTGCCACCACCAGCCACACCATGACCACGGATTTCACCTTCGAAGACCAGTCGTCCACCTATGCCGGATACGCCGGATATATACGCATCAGCGGCCAGAGTGATATTGCCACCCTTGCCACCTAGCACCGAGCCATCGGCCATATAGGCCGCCGCCGAAGAGACGTCCAGCAGCGCGTGTTCGGCCACAGTCACATCACCGCTGCTGCGCAAAATGATTTCACCACCATTACGCCACGGCAGATAGCGCATCGCGCGGCTATCCATCTCCTGATTGCTCCAGAAGCCTCTGGTATCCAGGGTGACACCTGAGTCAATTCGTGTGGCAGCAATAGCGCCGGCTGCCACATCGGCAATCTTGCTGGATTGCCAGCCCAAACTGGCGCTGGTCCATTTATCCACCATATCACCCAGCAAAATACGGCCACCGCGCGCCGTCAGGTCAGCCTTCACATCGACCTGATTGGCATGCAGCGCGATCTCGCCACCCAGAGCAAGCTCCAGCGCGTCGTTGACTTCCACACTTTGGCTGGCATAGGCACGTAGAGCCCCCAGACCCATTTGCGTCAACCAATCGGAATCCAGGCTGATGCGAGAAGGGCCGGACGTCGCGTCGGACTGCTCCCCCCCCTCTTGCGCCTGAGCCTTGCCAATCACAATCTGCTCAACCACTGCACTGGGGCTATAGCTCAGATTCTGCGTGTCCTTGTCATAAACCGGCGTCCAGCCACCCAGAATCAGCTCGGCCCGACGCGCTACAGCCGTTTGTGACTGCTGATAGCCATCCAGCTTGGGAGCCGGTGCCTGAATCTGGCGCGGGCCCTGGTAAACCTCGGATTCGATATGCCCTTGCAGGTCCGCCGCCTTGGTCGAAATAACCAGGCGGCCCGCATCACGTCCTACCGTATAGCCTTCTTCGTAACGCTGGGTAGGAGCCAGAATCGGGTTATAGAAGCTGCGGGTTTGACCCCAGCGCGCACTGGTCTGCTCGTAACCCTTGTACAAGCCGGTGTAGAGCAAATCGCCCGGTGCACTATCGACCGTGTATAGACGGCCATCCACACCCCGCAGCCAGCTTTGACGCAGATAACCGCTTTGTACATCCAGCGTGCCGCCCGACAAGTTGACCAAGGAACCGGGGCGCGTCACCACGCTGGCACCGCTGAACTGCACGGTGCCGCCCTGGGCGGCCCACTCGCCGATACCGTGGCTGGCGACCCCCAGATAACCACCCACTTCCAGTAGCCCGCCCGCGGTGTACCAACGGTCCTTTTCATAGCCATTGGTGCCAGCAGGAACAAACACCAGGTTGCGGCGATCCAGCCAGACATCGCTGCTGCGCAGATTGTCGCCCTCGCGGTTGACCGGAGCATCGCGTTGCTCATTACCCTGAATGTTGATCATCAGGTTGTTGGCTTCCATCGCCACGCGAACACCCACATGGCCGGACACATCAATCACGGCGTCCTGACGTACCTCGCTGTTCCTGGCCGCGTCCACAAAGACCTGACCACCCGTCGCCAGCGTAAGGCTGTCGGCGTCGAAAACCACATCGCCACCGCTGGCAATCTGTACCAGCGACTGATCACGGCGATGACGCAGGCCGTCGCCTTCCTTGTCCGATTCCTTGATCAGAGCTTCGCGTTGCACATCCAGGGCGGTAGCAGCGCTTTCGTCCAGCACAATGGCTGTGACGCTATCCTTGCCCAAGGTCACGCTGGATTGAGCATCCGTCTTGTTGTTCTGCAGATGAATCGTGCCTCGGTTGTGAACCGAGGTGCTGGCCACCAGCACGCCGTCCTGGCTGATCGTGCGCCCGGCCAAGGTGATGTCGCCCGTTGCGGCTTGAATCACGCCCGTATTGCGAACCAGGCCCGCCTTGTCGGATGCCCCTGCCTGAGCTACCACCGTGTTGCCACGGGTGGTGGAATTGACGTTTTCCTCTGTCCCCATCCCCTTGCGGATGATGAAGTTCTCGCCAGCGGCCAAGGCAGCCTGCCCGCCCGGGGTCGAGATACTGCCTGCATTGTGCACTTCCTGCCCCAGCAAGAGCACATAGCCCCCGCCCTGGTTCACGGTCTCGGATGCGTGTGTGCCGATACGTGCACCGGCGTGTATCTCGATCTTGCCTTGCGCATTAGTGAAGGACGCCGTGTTGGCATCCTTGCCATACAAACCTTCCTTGAATTGCTGGTCCGTGATCTTGGCGGCGGCTGTCACCAGATTGCGCACGTTCACTTGAGACGTGCCACTGAACACCACCCCGTTCTGGTTCACCACCATCACGGTGCCATCACCCTTGATGGCGCCTTGAATCTGGCTCGGGGCGGTCTCTGCCCCCACAACACGGTTCAACACCGCATCGGACGCTTTTTGCTGGAACTGCACCGTGGTGTTGCGGCCCACGTTAAAGCTTTCCCAATTCAGTACGGCTTTGCTTTCGGTCTGCTTGATGGCAACGGTGTGCTGACCATTGTCTTGTGTGTACACCGGACGCTCTGCGCCGGTCCAGACGTGCAGATTGCCTGCAGCATCACGATCCCACACCCCGCCTTGCACATAACCGTCTGGCACACCGGCTTCTTTGGCAGCAGCCTCGCGCGCGGCTTTTTGTGCAGCTTGCTGAGCAGCAATCGCACTGGCGGTACGACCCAGGTTCTCGACCGAACGGGCCAATTGCTGACGTGCTTCGGCATGTTGGCGTGCCGCCGAGTTCAAAAGGCCATTGCCCGGATCAACCATTCCACCTTGTGCGCCGGAGACATTGCGCTCTACCGCTCCCCGCGACGCGAACCACGCGCCTGATACGGGCTGGGTTTGCGCATAAGCCTGCGCACTTACCCCCCCTGTAAGCAGCAAGGTCGCTATGGCTCGGGCCACCGGCGTCAGGCGATTTCGGGTCTTGTCGCGAGAAGCTCTGTCGACAGGGTTTCTAGGATCAGATGACTTGGAAGACAAACTGCGTAGGCGTGGCGACATTGCTTGAGTTTCCCGGCTTAAGACTGGAGGGATTTCGTATCCATATCTACAAGACTGGTTCTGGCGAGAAATCAATCATGCCTATTTTGTTACTTTATGTAACTACGCCTGCCTTACCAGAGCAATACCACCCGCCAACTCTTGCACCCGTATGCCGGACATGGCGCGCAGCATATCCAGGGCCAAATCCATATCGCTGATGGACAAGCTCAAGTACACCGGGCGGCTCTTCAAACTATCGCTGTAAATCACGATTTTTCCGGGCCGATAGCGGTTCAATTCTTCCACTACATCGGCCAGAGGCTGACCTTCAAAAGCCAGATAACCACGTCGCCAGGAACTGACCTGGTCCAGGTTAGGGCGCTGCACCGCGTGGATGCGCTCATAGTCGTAAACCGTTTGCTGGCCCGCCTGCAAAGTGACGGTTTGATTCGCCTGCACCTGGACCTGCCCTTGCAGGCAGGTCACCGTTACGTTCTTCCCCGTGTAGCGCACGTTGAACTGCGCCTGTTGCGCTTGCATGCGCCCTGGCCCAGCCTGAACGTGGAGGTGGCTGGCCGCTCCATCCAGCACCCGGATTTCGACTTCACCTTCAACAAGCTCAATGCCTGCCCCCTGGGCAGTATCACGACGGTTGATGCAAGTTTGCGTGTTCATCTGAATGGCAACGGCCTGCCCCAGTTGAATCTCACGCTGCTCGCCCACCCCTGTTCGAAAATCCGCTGTCAGTTCCGTGAACGATGGCCACAAGCCCCAGGGCGGATGTACCACTCCCACCACCGCCAGGGCCGAGGCTGCAAAAGCTCCCCCCATGAAGGCGCGCCGGGCCGTAAATACGGGTGGGGCAGCGGGAGCTTTCCATTCCGGCAACAAGTCTCTGGCGGCCTGCAAACCCGGCGTTACCGTGTCCATCGTTACCGTCAGCTCCTGCCAGGCCACACGATGTTCGGGACTTTGCTCCAGCCATTGCTGAAAGCTCTGCGCATCGGACTGCCGGGCACTGCCCGAATGCAGCCGCACCCACCATTGATTGGCTTGGGTACGCACGGCGTCAGACGGGAAGGAGGAAGAAGGACTCATGGGGCAAAACTTAAGCGTCGGTAAGGCTGTCGGAGACGCTGACACCCACAGCATCATTGAATTGTTCCGCGCAACGCAGTCGCAAATAGTCCAGCGCGCGCATCATTTCCTTGTTCACCAGGGAAACCGAAATATTGTACTGTTTGGCGATCTGGGCATAGGTCAGACCATCCACCCGCGAAGCCATCAAAATCGTGCGCTGACGAATCGGCATGTCCTGCAGCACAGCCAGCAATTGCGCCGTCGTGATGCGCGCCCAGGCACAACGCTGGGTATCGTAGGTGTCATCGGCAATATGGCTCAAGGCGTCCAGATCCATGGCAGTCAACAAGCTGTTGCGCTGTTTGTAGGAATCAATGGCGATATGGGTGGCCATGCGCAGCAAGTAGGCTTCGTCATTGTTCACCGATACTCCGTTGCCTACCCCCCCTATCCGTATCCAGGTTTCCTGCAAGGCATCCGCCGCATCTTCACGCGAACCTATCGTGCGCTCCAGCCGCCGACGCAAATGCGTGTAACGGGCGATCAGACTTTGGCGCAAACGACTACGCAGAGCTTCGGACATGATCTACTTCCCGGCCTGCACAGGGCAGTCGTCACGCACATGGCCCGAAACGGGGGCCAGCAACAGGACCAAGGGTTGCGGCAGACTGGCATCCGGGGCCACGCCCATTGCCAGTGAGTCCAGCACCTGACTGATCGCCTGATCGCGGCTGGCCTGCCCGGTCGAGCCCAACAGGTGCACGCGTTCCACCTGCCCCTGCGGGTTCAGCCACAGCTGCATGGCCAGCCGGTACACGCCGGGACGGGTCTGGGGCGATCGGCACAAGGCATTACGCACAGTCTGCTGGACTCGGGTGACATAGGCACTGTAATCATGGGCGCCATCACGCACGCCCGAGATGTGATTCAGATTCAAGGGGCGCTGGCCGGTGGCCACTTTGCCCGGCCTGCTATCGGGCAAGCGGATCACAATCGAGCGGTTATCCACGTAATAGGCTTGCAAACCCGAACCATGCAGCAAGGAGGACAAGGCTTGCTTGCGCGTCATTTCGCCGCGCACGGCTGGCATGGGTCGCTGCGGATCGGCACCGTCCAGCAGCACAGAGAGATCAGAACGTTGACCATACGCTTTCAGGGCCTGAGCCAAAGGCTGAGCCGCAATGTCGAAAGACAAACGTTCGGAAGAATTTAGCAGGGTGTCAGCATCAGACCGGGCAACTGCGAGACTTGCACAGGCAAATAACAAGAAAGCGCCGAGTAACACCGCCACACTGATCGCCACCTGAGTCATGGTCATGCGCACGTTAATAGGTCTAGCCGCGGCGTCGGACAGTGAAACGAAAAGGGGTGAGGCGAGGCGATTGTAGAAGTCCCCAATGACAACATAGTGACAGTTCCCGCCCGCTTTACGTGCCAAGCCACCTTAGCGCAGCACCAGCCAGGGCGTAGCGCCCTGCAGGTGTTCACGCATCTGTTCCAGGCTGCGCTCCAGCGCCTGAGCATCCTGGCGGTACAGATGAATCAAGGAAATCAGCGGCGAGCGGGTATCAATCAAATATTGATTCGCCCCGTTCAAGGCAGGCACACACAGCACAGGCCGATCAGCCAGCAAGCGCCAGCGCAAGGTCAGGTCGCGCGTTTCTTTCAGGTTGAAATGCCAGTGGCGCGAGACCTGCGCACGGCGTATCAAATTCTGGCTGACACCGACTGAGTGCAGGGCCTGGTGGCTGGGGATCAGGTCTGGATGAGGCAGGCAGTGGCGCAATAAATACGCGCACACTGCCGCCAGAGGGGAGGCATGGTAGATGGCGATAGAAGAAGTTTTGGCACTGAACCACGGCGTGGCTTCATGCTGCTTTTCCCAATGCGTACTGCTGATCCGCCACAATCGCATGCCATTCTCCTTCACCCGCCCTGCCCCTGGGCCTGCTGCCTGCTGCCTGCTGCCTGCTGCCTGCTGCCTGCAACATTTTTCCCGGTACAAACAGCCAGCATCACCCCCAGGGTTCAAGACTATGGGGTCTGCTGCAACAACTGACTCAACACCTTGCCATCCACGCTTACCGTATCGGCATCCAGCATGCCAGCCACATAGGCCTGCGTTGCTTCCTGCTGTCGCTGACGACGCAAGGCATCACGTAGCGCCGGCTTCACTTCCTCCAGCGAACGCACGCTAGCCGGGCGCAGATCAGTCAACTGCAGAATATGCACACCATCGGCCTGCACAATCGGATCACTCAGCTGGCCCGGTTCCAGCTTGGCAACCGTGGCACGCATGGCTGGCACCAACTGGCTAATCGGTAAAAAGCCATTGTCGCCACCCCGCTCGGCACTGATTTTCTCGTCCGAATGCTCTTTGGCCAGCGCCGCAAAATCCGCCTTGCCTTCGCGCATTTGCTTGACCCAGGCATCGGCCCGTTTCTTCGCTTGCGCCAAAGCCTGTTCGTCCTTGTCCGGCACGCTTAAAAAGATCTGGCTCAAGCGATACATGGCCGGCAACTGGAACTGATCCTGATTGGCCTGATAAGCCGTTTGCAGATCCTGCTCGGACGGGTAATCCGCTGCAGGTTCAGACACGGATTGCAGATAGCTGCGCAGGATCACCTGATTCTGCGCTTCTTCAATGGCACTGCGTATTTCGGCCTTCTTGTCCCATTCCTGAGCCTTGGCCTGCTCTACCACGGCTTTCTCGGCCAAGCGGCTGCGCAGCCACTGCTCCAGCACCACGCGATCATTACGCATGGCTTCACGCTGGGCTGCGGGCAAAACCTGCAGGAACTGCTGTAGCTCGTCCTGGCTGACCACCACCTGTCCCAGCGTGGCGACCGCCGGCGTCGCAGCACTGCTTTTTGCCGTCGATGCCGGAGCGCTGCTTTGTTGCCCGGCAGCTTGCGGCTGCTGGGCTTGAGCATCGCCATTTTTCCCACAACCCACCAACAGGGCCGACAGGCTCAGAGCCAGCACACTTTGCAGCAGAAATTTGGGGTGTGTCATCGTGCTCACCTGATTCAAGCTTGTGCCGCTTCAGTTTGTTCAGCGTCGACAGGCGCAGTAGTCTCTTGGGCTACTTCTGGCTGAACAGTAACCGCTTCACCCTTGTCGGCACTCTGGGCTTCATTATTGGCCGCCGCATGCTGACGCAAAAACAGCAGGAATTCCTGCAACAAGCGGTCCCACAATTCAGCGGTAGCTTGCAGGTAGCTTGGTGCAACGCCACCGGCCACGATAACGTCCATTTCCAGCACCAGAAACTCGCCTTGTACCGCTAGGCGAGCAAAACGCTTGCCAATATTCCAGGCCGATTCGATACCGGCAGGCATCTCGCCTTGAACGCGCAAAGCGCAGCTCAAGGTGTAATCCAGTGCCTGGTCCGCCTCATGCGCAGGATTACCCAGGCGCAGCGCAAAACCAATGCCTTGCGAAGCCGACAAGAGCTGGCGATTCCCAGCCTGCTCGGACTCGGTCACGCGATAGCCCATCTGTTGCAACAACTCCTGCAATTGCTTCAAGGAGACGGATTGGATGGTTTGGGAGTCAGTCATACATATTCCTTGTGGGTATCAATCAATAAGGCTCAGGGCGCGACAGGCGGCTGTTCCGACGACGTGGCACCGGGCGTGTACAGGCCGTCGTAAAGCTTGTCGCCCAGCGCCTGCGCGTGCTCGTCGAACTTCACGCGTGCAGAGCCGGCCAGCGGTTGTCGGATCTTGAGCAAGTCGCCCGTGCTGAACTGCTCATACGCCGCCAGGATTTCTTTCCCGGCTGCATACAATTCCTTGTTTTTTGCCGTGCACAGTCCCAGTTCCTCTTCGCGCTGGGCCAGACTGGACGCCAGGCTGGCACGCTGCGTTTCAGTGGCACGAGCTTGCACCTGCAAGGTTTCAAACTCGTTACGCGCACGGCCTAATTGCGATTGCGCTGCCGCCACTTGCTGACGCGCAGAGGTCTTGATGCCCTCCTGCTCGTCTTGCAAGCTTTGCGCCTGCTTGCTGGCCTTGTCCAAACGGGCCTTCAGTTGCTCGACCTCCTTGCGGGCCGCATCACGTTCGGTTTCTGCAGCCGTCTTAGCGGCCGTCAACTGCGCTTGCTGGCTTTGCAACTGCTGCAATTGCTGCGTGCTGGAGCGCAACTGCGTGCGCAGCCGCTCCTCCATATCCGATTTTTGTGCCATGGCTGGGCCAGCCCATTGGCCCAGGCCCGCCAGCAGCAGCGCGCCCAGCGTCATGAGAAAAGGCTTGCGCCCACTTGGCTGCACACACGGCTTCCAGGATGAGTTCAATATCTTCATGGCTTAGAACCTGGCGTTAAGTTCAAGCTGGATGATGTCGATAGACAGCGGTGCGCCATAGACTTCCTTGGAGCTGCTCCAGCGCAGATGGCCGGTTACGTTCTTCTCGAAGGCATAACCTGCACCCAGGAAGTAGCCACGTGCATTGGTGCCACCCAAGTGGAAGGAAGAATCGTTATAGCCATCGGGCATGGCATCCGGTTCGATGTACTTGTAGCCCGCAAAAGCCAGCCAATCACCCTTGTCCTTCAAGCCCAGGCTGCTGCCCAAGGTCGCTTGAACCATCCAGGCATTGCCGCCGCTTTCGATACCAGTCGGGTTACCGGAGGCATCGTAAGTACCGTTGGAGGCGATGTTGTGCAGACCACCAGCACGATCCGCCATCTTGTTGCTGTCGTAAGCCAGGTTACGCACGTAATTACCGGCCAAACGCAGGTTCAAGCCATTCATGACTTCGGTATCCCAGCGCATGTTCACGTCCAGCAAGTTGAACTTGGAGGCCAGGCCCACGTATTGCCATTCGTTCCAGTTCTTGGGATCTGCCGACCACTGACGGATGTCACGCAAGAGGAAGACGGTATTGCCCTTTTGCATGAAGGCCGGACGCGACCAGTCTGTGTCACACACATCGCTGGACGAGTACAAAGTACACGCGCTGGAGCGCTGGCCGGCGATATTGTCAAAGTGGTAGTACGCTACGCTGCCGCGCAGATTGTTGCGCTGGTTGATCTTCCATTCGGCACCGATCTGCGCACCCAGCAGCCATTTGTTTTCGCTGGAGCCTTCGGACAGGCTGTTGCGATCCCATGGCGTGTTGGCGTATTCCAGCGCATAGGCACCCAGATTGCCAAAGACGGTCACTGGACGATCCGACATCGCGTGCTTGAAGGCAGCAGAAATCCCATCGACATTCAAGTCAGACGACCACAGCAGATCCGTGGAATCAAAGGGGCTGGAGGCACGGCCCGCCACAATGGTGGCCCAATCGGCAGGACGGTAAGACAAGTAGGCCTGATCCAGCCACAGGTGCTTCTTGCCCATGCCGTTGCCCAACGTATCGGAAGTGGACACCGGATTGTCATCGCTGCCCGTGGCCAGGCGGATACCGGCCTCCCAACGCTCGGACAGCGTCGCTTTCACACCCAGACGAGCACGGATACGCCACAGGTTGCGGCGGTCCTGGCGACTGTTCAGATAAGGAATCTTCAAACCATAGGGCTTGTTTTCGACCACGGTAGGAATGGGGCCGTTGTCGTTCCACTTCGCAAAGTTGATCAACTCGTTACTGTTCGCGCCATCCATCAGGCGCGACTCGTTACGCACGCGTACATCGCCTTCAACCGTGATGCGCGACACCCAGTCCGGGAAGGTGTTGGGCTGGGCCCAGTTCTCGGCCTTGGCTTGCGACATCACTTCATTCTTCACTTCTTCGCGGATCTGCTCACGCACCGTCTCCGGGATGTACGTGACACGCACATCACCTGGCCGGGCCTGGGCGGCACCTGCTGCACCAATATCGGCTTTACGAGCCTGGGCCGCTTCCGCCTCGGCCTGAGCCACCAGGGCATCGGCCTGAGCCTGGGGCAAGACGCCTTGCTGCACCAGCAGACGAATCAGGTTAACGGTGGCGTTCTGGGATGGCGCCTGAGCCAGCACAGGGCCAGCGGTGCAGGTCAAGGCCAGCGCCACCGCGCAAGCCAGCCGACTAGGATGGGTTTTCATGAAAAGCGCACTCCAAATCATTCGGTCAAAAAAGGCAGACAATCAACTGGGCCTACGACCCGTTACCTGGGCTCGGATAGGCATGCTTACCGACGCCGGTGGCCGCTCGCTCAAGCGCCCGACTTCACGCAAGGCAGCTACCAAGGCCTCATCAATCTCGGTATCGCCCGAGGACTGCGCCAGGGCGACACGGGTAATGGACCCGTCTTCGGTCAACCACAACTGCACCTGAACGCGGTAGACCAAGTTGCGGGTGCGGCTGTCCTCACGCAGGATTTTTTGCAGCGCATAGGCCAAGTACTGGCTATAGGTGGCATTGCCTGCACGGCCACCGCCACTGCCGCCCATGCCTCGTCCCTGTCCGGCACTGATGTTGAAACTGTCAGTACCGGCCTGGGCGTCGCTGTCCATCTGCATCGGGTCTGACAAATCGTCCGATGGCGTAGGTGGCGCTTCATCCTGCGGTTGGGGCTCTTCAACCGGCGTAGGCTCGGGTTCAGGCTCCGGCTCGACCACTTCCTCTTCTTTGGGCTCTTCAGGCTCCGGTGGCGGCTCGGGTTCGGGCGGCGGAGGAGGCGGTGGCGGCAAAGGAATCAACATGGGCTCTTTGGGCACCTGGCGCTTGATCCCTGCCATGTCGTTGGCCCATTTCCAGACCCACCAGCCCAGCAGCGCCACCAGCACCACAACCAGCCCCCTGATGGCCAGCCGACGCCAGCGTGCGCGTTGGTTGGCTTGCGGTTTGGATGAGTTTGGCAACATCGTTAGAACACCAATTAACTTACTGAGGTTTGCCGGTCACCAGACCGACCTGGGACAGTTCCAAGCGCCGCAACACATCCAGCACTTCCACCACTTTCTGGTACTGCACAATGCTGTCGCCGCGCACAATGACCGGGAAATCCGGGTTCAGGGCTTTCTCGGTACGCAAGCGGTCTTCCAGCTCGGGCAGGGTCACCGGATAGGCATCCAGAAACACCTGGCCCGCTTCGTTCACGGAGATGGCTTTGGTTTTGGGTTGAACCAGGGACACGGTGGAACTGGCCTTGGGCAAATTCACCTGAATGCCGGAAATTTGTGCGGTGGCGGTCAGGATGAACATGACCAGCACCACCATCAGCACATCAACCAGCGGGGTAATGTTGATGCCGTCAACGGCTGCGCCGTCATCATCGTCGTCTCGTAGGGCTGCCATGTCCGTTCCTTATGCCGAGCCAGCAGCCTGGGTATTGGCCAGATCAAGGTCAGCGCCTTGAGCCAATGCCGCCTCATGCTTGTCGTGTTTGGTTTTGCCGGGCGCGCTGTTCTGGCCATGAATTTCAGCCAGGCGAGTCACAAACTCGTCCACAAACACACGCATATCCGCGCTGACGTCTTTATTGCGGCCAATCAGGCGGTTGTAGCCAAACAGGGCCGGAATCGCGACGAACAGACCCATTGCAGTCGCCAGCAAGGCAGCAGCCATACCGGGAGCAATTGCATTGATGTTCACATCACCCGCCATCGCGGTTCCCAGGAACACCACCATGATCCCCAGCACCGTGCCAAGCAGACCGATGTAAGGGCCACCGGCAATCGCGTTGGACAAAATGCCCAGACGTGCACCCAGTGCCTGATTTTCTTGTGTGCGAACACCGTCCATGGAAGCGCGGATGGCTTCGATGGTGTTGGGAGACAAGGCCTTCATGCCCTGGGCCTGACGGTTGTGCAGCTCTTTCACCCCCATGCGGTACAGACGCCACAAAGAGGAATGGGCAAAGTTCTGTTCGGCCTTGGCGTCGGTCTGTACCGCATCCAGCTTGCCGCCGGACTCACCAAATGCAGCACGGAACTGACGGTTGGCTTCTTGCACACGGCCCACCTGACGGCTCTTGCGGTACATGATGACCCAGGACTGGAACATCATGAAGACCAGCACAGCGATCACAATCCAGGCGTCCATCGGGACAGCTTTCAACAGAAAGCCCAGAGCACCAAAACCGAAGCCGGACTGCTCTTCATCCGCACCGTACGCAATCAGGCGAGACTCGGCTCCTTGTGCCAGGGCATCGGCGTAGATCAGGGCAGCAGGTCGAGCAATCTTGGACAAGCGCAGCTCGTCGATCGCGCCAACAAAGGGAGCATAGTTAGCGACTGGAGCGGCGACAGGCGCTGTGGCCTCGGCACCGGCAGAGGCAGCGACACCGGGCGTGGCCCCGTCAGCTACTTCAGCCGCCACAGGAGCAGGCGCGGCCAGCAAGGTGCCGGGGACATCACCACCCAAAGCGGCAACCGTGTTCAGTGGTGGCAGGCTGGCATTCAGGGAAGCCGTGGCACGGCCCTGGACGTACAGAATCACTTGGCTGCCATCGGCTGTCACGGCCAGGTGCTGCCAGGTGCTGGGCGACAAGGGGGCACCGGCAGGACTGCGTTGGCCATTGATCTCAACAAAGGGCACGCCCTGGTCCAGACCGATCAGAAAGCTGTTGGCACCATCACGACGGGCATAGACCAATTGCTGGCCTTGGGGCTGATCTGCACGCACCCAGGCGCTGAACGAAAAAGCACCGGTTGCTGGCACGGCCAGGGAAGGACTGGCAGGCAGCATCAAGGGCGCTGTACCCACAAACTGGGCGGCACGTCCGGACACGCCGTCAATCACGCCCGCTGGGGCTGTTTGAGCGTGGTTGGTGTACGCCGTACTGTCACGCGAAGGTGCACCAGCAGCGCCATCAAAATGATAGACCAGGGTGTAGTTGGGATCGAAGGTAATCTGGCCATTGGAAGCCACCGGGGCTTTCTCGTTGCCGTAGTACATCCAGATATCCTGCTTCTGGCTGGCCATCACCTCAGGAATATCCACCCAGATCAGCGCCATGCCCATCAAGGGGTCAAAGCTCTCGATCTGGTGGTTCAGCACGGTCTGATCATCACCGGACACAAAGCGCAGGTCCGAGCCATTTTCATTGGTGCCATCAAAGGAAAAATTGCCAGTATGCAGACGCACCAGCAAGGGGGTGCGACCTACGTTTTCGCTGATGGCCGCGCCTTCAGGCGTAGTATCAACAGAGATTTGCTTGCGGTACTGCCAGTCAGGCTGCCACCAGGCCTGCGCCACGGCGGGCAGCCAGCCCACCATCATGGCAAGCATCAAAAGAAGAAGGCGTTTCATGATCGAATTACTCCGGGAACAAAATCAGGCAGATTGTTCTGGCTAAGGGGGTCAGAAGGAGGCGCGCAGGCTGAAGTGCACACGCGGATCGTGTCGTTCGGTGTTGACGCCTTGCGTCAGGGGATAAGCCCAGTCGGCATGCAGGGACAGCCAGTCAAACATTTGCAGACGCGTACCGATGCCCACACTGGCCAGATGAAAGCTGGACTCCTGCTCAGGCAAGGGGTCACGCAAGCGCAAACGCGCAACGTCGCTGAAGGCGTAGAAGCGCCACTCGTTAACCGAGGGGCCAATCCAGCGGGCCAGCGAGGGGGTGCGCAGTTCGACGCTGGCCATCCAGCCATCGTCTGCACTGCGCTCAGCGGCCAGATAACCGCGCACGCTGGTCGCGCCACCGGCCGAAAACTGTTCGTTGGAAACCAGAGCACCTGAACCAATCTGAAAGCCCACTCGGCCATAGGCCTGCCAGTCTTTGGCAAAAGTTTCGGTGTGGTTCAGATCGCCCTTGAACACCATGAAACTGGGGCTGGCCATCCAGCGCTTGTAGTCGAACTCTTCCCACTCGCTGTTCAGGCCAAACAGGCTGCGGCTGGCGCCCGTCAAGGTCAGGCCGACACTGGTTTGCGAGTCTTCGGTATAGCGGTAGCCGTTGTAGGCCAACGTGAAGGGCAGATACGTCAGCGGCACGCGGTCACTGGTCTCACCAAAACGGGTTTGCTCTTCAAAATCCTTGTAGTCCATGCCAATCGAGGCGGTGTGATACCAGGAGCCGGACTGCGGAAAGGTGTAGGTGGCATGAATGCCGTAAGACTGGCCCTTGCCCAGCACATTGGTACCGCCAACAGTCGAGACGTCGCTGTCAGACTTGTAGCCAGAGAACGCCAGGCTCCAGCGCGGGGACAAAGGCATGGTGTAGGCCGCCGACCAGACCTTGGCATCCTGCATATCACGCGGAGCTGTGAAGTAGGTCAGGGAGAAGGTATGGCCGCTTTGCCAAAGATTGTCGTGGCCAAGAGTGACCATGCCGCGCAGCTTGCTGGTGTCGGCGCTGTAATCATTGTTCAAGCCCACACTGGCACTCCAGGGGCTTTTGTCGTCAACGCGCAGATCCACGTCCATGGTGCCGGGCACACGCCCCTCTTTCACCATCGGCATGACCTGACGACTGGCGCCGCGATTGAGCTCCGCCAGTTCCGCCTGCGCCTTGCTGAAATCCGGCACCTGACCTTCTTGCAAGGACGGCACGCCGTCACGAATGGCCAGCGGCGAATAGTGTTCAGCACCGACCACGCGCACACGGCCTACCTTGGTTTCCGTGACCTGGAAAAACACCACGCCATCGGCCACCGCCTGCTCGGGCAAGTCCACGTAAACCGACTGATAGCCCTGCGCGTTATAGACTTCCTGCAAGGCGTCGCGCGCTTTTTCAATATCCTCAAGGCTGCGTTCGGGGCCTAAAAAGGGGTAGACCGCTTTTTCAATGCTGCGGGCATCCAGCACGGTATTGCCACGCACAATGTATTCATTGATGTTGACCTTGCCCTGAGCCTGCGCAAAGGCACTATGAGGCAGCAACAAAGCCAGCGCCATCACTGGCGCAGCACAAAAGGGGTGGCCCCTCCACCCGGACAAACGGACGTTGCGCCCTGAAATTTCTGCTGGCATCACGATGCTTCCGATCCTCAATCTGATGAGCGCTGTTTCGGTGTGCCCCTGCTGGGACGACACGCCGCGCGACTCGTTGACATCTAGACGCAGCAGAAATCGAAAACTTTCGTTTGTAACAAAAACTTCATAATTCTTTCTGGGCGGCGGGGGCCAACCAAGCGGACTCGTCCCCAACGGCGCGATGTGCCTGCCCCCATGACAGCGGCAAAATACGCCGCCTTTGTCATGAAAACTTCACCCAGAAAAGAGAAAGCTTGCGCTAGGGTGTGTGGAACCCGAACGCCGTTATGGTGTGACTTCTTTTTATTGGCACCACCCTATGCGCCCTCTCCTTTTCTTCTTATTGTTTTTGGTTCAGGCAGGCAGCATGGCACAGGAAAACGCGCAGATTGAAGGCGCAAAAAGGCCCCCGTCCGATGTGTCTCCCGGCTGTGTCAGTGTAGTAGTGGATGGACAGGCGGCCCTGTCCTACGATTGCTTGAGCCAGCAAATGCAGCCCAAAGCAGGCCCAACACCCGGGGCGCCAGGAATAGGGTCTGAAGCCATCATCCAGAAAGGCCCGAATGCAATGGGTTTGGTCAATCCGGCAACAAGCAGCAATCGCATGGGCTCGAACTTCGGGACCTCGGCTTATCCGCAACGACCGCCACGGCCATCAGCGCCCTCGCCTTTTGCGCCGCCGAATCCCTGAGAAAGCAGCCGGCCTCAAGCAAACCTGTTTGAATATAGAAAAGCCCCACACAAATCGGTCCCGTGTCCGATTTGTGTGGGGCTTTTGCCAGCGCTTACCGACTCCAGCCCCTCAGGTAAAAACACCTGGGGTGATGTGTTTTTTCTAACTGCGCTGATACTGCAAGCAGCGCCCCTTGTAAGACACCTCCTTGCCTTCGGGCATCAAAATGGGACGATCGCGCAAGCAGACCTGTCGTACCAGCTCAAAACCGTAGCGCGACATTTCCTGAGTAAATTTGTTGCGATGCCCCCGGTCCGGGTCTACCACCCAGACTTCGGCCTGTTTCTTCGCGCGCTGGTCTACCAGTTGGGCTAATTGGGCGGGCGTATTCCCTTCATACAACAGGTCACTGCCCACGATCAGGTCATAACGCTGCCGGGCGGGTTTCAGCCCCAAAGAAGCCAATAAATCAGGGCAAGATTGCTCCCCCCACTGGGCATGGACATACGGCAGATCGGACAAGCCATTCAAAGCCTGATTCAGCTTCAGGAAATGCGGCACCATGGGATGGCAATCGCTGGCGTGGATTTGCGCGCCACGTTTATGCATCACCAGACTGGTCAGGCCCAATCCGCAGCCCAGTTCCAGAATGCTTTCATCCGCACGAATGGGGCGGTTTTTCAGTTTGCGCGCCAGCTGGATGCTGGACGGCCATACCAGGCCAAACAAGGGCCAGACAGCCGGGCCTATGCCCAGAGACTGTGCATGTCCCAACGGGTCAGCATATTGCATGTGATCGACCAAGGAACGAATACGTAACGATTCTCTGGGCGAGATTCGTATATGCTGGAGACGGGTTTTTAACTTGGCGGGCGTGGATGAGGTCGAGCCATATAAGTCTGACATAGACTGATGATCGTCCATATCCACACAAAAAGCGAATTTTGGCTTAATTTGCTGTGGTTTAAACTATAGATAGCCGAATTTAAACGAATTTTCGCCCAACACCATTGATAAGGACCGCTATTGTTCAAAGACCTGATTAAAGACCTTGACGACCATTCCATCGTGGAACCTGACATTTTTCTGGACGTACCCTTCGTCCCCAGCGACGACCGCGTCATCGACACCATGCTGCAACTGGCTCAAACCGGGCGCAAGGACGTCTTGTATGACCTGGGCTGTGGCGATGGGCGCATTGTCATTGCGGCCGCCAAAAAATACCACTGCACCAGCATAGGCGTCGAACTGGACCCGCTGCGCGTTGCCGATGCCATGGAGCAAGCCGGCCATGCCGGCGTGGAGTATCTGGTGGACTTTGTGGAAGAGGATCTGTTTACCGCAGACTTCAGCCAGGCCACCATCGTGACGCTGTACTTGATGGACACCATCAATGCCATCCTGCGCCCACGCTTGTTGCAGGAGCTGCGACCCGGTGCGCGCATTGTGTCGCACGCCTTTGATATGGGAGACTGGGAAGCCGACGAGATCCTGCATGTAGGCGGCATCAAAATCTACAAATGGATTGTGCCCGCGCAGGTGGCAGGCGAATGGGAATGGGAAGGTCTGGACGGGACGGACTATCGCTTGCAGCTCAAGCAGCGGTATCAGGATGTCAGCGGGAAAATCTGGATGAATGGCAAACCCGCTCTGCTGACTGATCTTTATCTGTCCGGCGATTGTCTGGAACTAAGCGCACAGGCCGACGAGTCCTCGCCCGTAATCAGCTCCCATCTGTACTTCGACCACCAGGAGCTGCTGTCCGTGGAAGAGGTGGAAGCAGAGTACTGATTCCGGCTGGCCTTTTTCTTCATACTGTATCGCTTTGGCACGAAGTCAGGGCAACGGCTTGGAACTGGCATCTAATCGTCAAAATATTTTTCAGCATGACGGAATCCAAGACACAGCTTGTCGACACGTTCGGAACCACCAGCGTACCGCCCACGGTTGATCTCTTTTCCGAGCCGACTTTACTGACAAAGAGAAACGTCTCTTAACTGTATGGCGCGGCTGCAATGCTAGGCTGATCTAACCTTCTGTTTTATTTCAGCAAAGGAATCAGCCTTATGCGTTTTTCTTCCTTCAAAGCGCGATGCGCAATGGTCTTGGCCACCGCAGGCGCCACCCTTGCTTTATCCGCCCCCTCGCTGGCCGATGTCATCATTCCCATGAATATGGCTACCGAAAGCGGTGCTGGCGAACAGATCGGCCAGGTTAGCGTCCGTCAGACAGAGCATGGTTTGGTTTTCACGCCAGACCTGAAAAACCTGAAACCCGGTGTACATGGCTTCCATGTGCATGAGAACGCCAGCTGCGCCCCCAGCGAAAAAGACGGCAAGGTAACGCCTGCCGGAGCAGCGGGCGGCCACCTGGATCCTGCAAAAACCGGCAAGCACGGCTTCCCATGGGGCAACGGCCACTTGGGCGACCTGCCCGCCCTGTATGTACAGGCTGACGGTACCGCCAGCACACCCGTTCTGGCCCCACGCCTGAAGTCCTTGGATCAGATCAAGGGCCGCTCCCTGATGATTCACGAAGGCGGTGACAACCACTCCGACCACCCCGCGCCCCTGGGCGGCGGTGGCGGACGCTTTGCTTGCGGGGTGATTAAGTAAGCAGTCTTAACTCTTCAACCTTCTCAAGGAGATGCCATGAACGAAACAATTGAATCTTCCTTTGAACATCTGCAAGAGATTATCAAGGACATCCGCTTTGCGATGTTCGTCACCCATGCGGCCAATGGCGAACTTCATGCCTGGCCCATGACAACCCAGAAGGCAAAAATGGGGTCGACCCAAGAGGACTATGAGCATGACAAGCTATGGTTCTTCATGTCGCGCAGCAGTGACCCGGTCAGTAATCTGACCGCCAATCCGCATGTGAACGTCAGCTATGCCGATCCTAAAAGCGACACCTATGTGTCGGTGTCCGGTATGGCCCGCGTGGTCGACTCCATGAACCAGAAAGAACGCTTCTGGAACACCATGACTGAAGCCTGGTTTGCCGAGGGTATTACCGACCCCGATCTGGCGCTGGTGTGCGTGCATATTGATAGTGCGGAGTACTGGAGCGTGCGCGAAGGCAAGCTGGCACAAGCCGGAAAAATGCTGAAAGCCACCCTGATGGGCGAGCGCCTGACCGAGATCGGCGAGCATGGCAAAGTCACGCCAGGCCGCTAACCCTCTGCCGCAAGCCACCCTTTCTTGATGCAAAAAAAAAGCCCGGTCAGACACCGGGCTTTTTTCATCAGGCTGATACGAACAGCCCTCAACTCAGTTTCAAGTGGCGGGCAAGACGGGTATATAAAGGTCCGGTCAACACCAACACGCAAACCATGCGCGCCACCTGAAAGGAGGTCACCATCGGCGCTCCCAGTTGCAGCACTTTGGCGGTAATCGCCATCTCTGCAATGCCGCCTGGGCTGACGCCAAGCACCAACGTGGGATAGGCAATATCGGAAAGCCTATACAGGCCATAGGCGAAGGCAAACGCCAAGCACAGATTGATCAGGTTACTGATGGCAGCTACCCCCAAATACCTGGGAGCACGACGGAAAAAGTCCGGCCCGAACTTGTCGCCCAGAGCCCAGCCAATGCACAGCTGCCCCAAGTTGGAAATTTGTATCGGCAGGCCCGACAAAATAATGTCGTTATACGTAAGAATGGCCACCACCAACAAAGGGCCTAGCACCCAAGGGTTGGGCAAACGCAAGATTTGAAAGAGGAAGCCGGCCACACTGCTTAACAGCACCAGCAGAGCCAGGCCAGGAAGGTTCAAAAAATCAGGCCGTACGACAGCTCCCGCCTGCTCCCCCGAAAAGCCCAAAGCCTCGAACGCGAAGGGAATAATCACTACGACCATCAGCACCCGCAAACCATGTGCAGAGGCGACCAGATCCGGACGTGCGCCATAACGCTCCGCCAGCCCCGTCATCTCGCTGGCTCCTCCTACTGCACTGGCAAACCAGGCAGTACGCAGATCCGTACCGGCATAACGGGTCAGCATGAATGTACCTATGCAGCACAAGACCAGCGCAAACACCATGCCCATCACTATAAACAGAGCATTACTGCCAATCAGATGCACCATGGCCGGAGTGAAATACAGCCCCAGGGATGTCCCAATAACCCATTGACCTGCGTTGCGCGCCAGCGGCATGCAGGCCCCCGGACTGCCTGCCATTTTGGTAGCTGCCGTCAAGATCAGGGCACCCAACATCCAGGGCAAAGGCATACTTAGCCAACTGGCCACCAGGGCACCAAGCAGGGCTACCCCAAAACCCAGGGCAATTCGAAACCAGATAGCCATAACAAAAACAACAAGGCCAGGCCGCAGCCTGGCACTTTCTCCGGATAAAAGCCCCACCGAAGCGGTGGGGTCTCCCTATTTATGTCTCGTCGTGCAGTTGCTTGCGCCCTGCAATACGACGCAGCACGATCGGACCTACACTAACCAAAACGGCCGCGATCCACAAGGCAATTGAAACTTTGCTCTCGAACAGAATACCGATTTCACCGTTCGTGATGGACAGCGCGCGACGCAGATTCTGCTCCATCATATTGCCCAGAACCACTCCCAGCACCATCGGTGCCATGGGCACGTTCATCTTGCGCAGGAAGTAGCCCAGAACGCCGATACCAACGACCAGCAGCAGATCAAAGCTCGTGCCATTGATGGCATAGACCCCGATATAGCTGATCGCCAAAATACCAGGCACCAACAGGCGCGGAGGAATAGCCAGCATGGAGGCAAAGACCCGCACCATGGGCACGTTCATCAAGAACAGCATGACGTTGGCGACCATCAAGGAGGCGATCAAGCCCCACACAATCTGTGGCTGCGACTCAAACAGTACCGGCCCCGGCGTGATGTTGTACAGCGTCAGGGCACCCATCATGACCGCCGTTGTTCCAGAGCCTGGCACGCCCAGTGTCAGCATGGGAATAAAGGAGCCGGTTGCAGCACTGTTATTGGCCGCCTCTGGCGCAGCCAGGCCACGCATATCGCCCTGGCCAAACATGGCATTGGGATCTTTGCCTTCGATATATTTTTTCTCATTGGCGTAGGCTACTGCAGAGGCCACACTGGCCCCGGCACCGGGCAGGATACCGATGAAAAAACCCATCACGCCACCACGCACGGTGCTCCACCAGGTCATGCCCAGCTCTTTCAGGTTAAAGAGCTTGCGCTTGCTTTTAGGTACTTCGATCGACACGCCACCCAACAGGTTTTCCAGCATCTGCAACATCTCTGCCACAGCAAACAAACCAATCACGACAACAACAAAATCAATGCCATCAGCCAGGTTCGGAATATCAAAGCTGTACCGATATACCCCCGAGTTGGCGTCCACTCCCACCGTAGAAATGAACAGGCCCAGCATGGCGGCCAGGATACCTTTGACTGGCTCATCCCCCAACAAACTGGTCAGCGCACAAAAGGCAAACACCATCAGCACAAAATACTCGGCCGGGCCAAAGGCAACCGCCCAGCCCGCCAGCATGGGAGCCAGCAGCACAATGCCGCAGATGGCAATGGTGGACCCGATGAACGAGGAAAAAGCCGACAAGGACAAAGCCACGCTGGCCAAACCTTTGCGCGCCAGCGGATAACCATCCAGCGTCGTCATGACCGCTGCCGCTTCACCGGGCACATTGATCAGAATGGAGGTAATACGACCACCATACTCCGCACCCACATACACAGCAGCCAGCAGGATCAGAGCAGACTCCGGGGGCAGCTTCATGGCAAAGGCAATGGGCACAAGCATGGCTACACCATTAATCGGCCCCAGCCCAGGCAACACGCCCACAATGGTGCCGATAAAAGCGCCAATCGCGGCGACCAGCAGATTCTGGGCAGAAAAAGCAACACCAAAGCCTACGCTCAAATAATCAAGAATCGAGCTCATAACCACTCTCCCAGGATGCCGTAGGGCAGAACCACATCCAGGCCCAAATCAAATAGCAGAAACAGCCCCACTCCCATCGCCAGCCCGCCAATCAGGGCCTGCTTCCAGCTACCGCCAAACAGACGGCCTACCAAAGTAGCCATCAGCGTGGTGGCAATGATGAAACCCAGCCACTGAAACAGCCAGGCATAGGCCGCCAGATAAGCCACCATCATCAAGATGCGGCCATTGGCTCCATTGGGGTTGGCAGGCACAGTACCACCACCTTTGATAGTCAGGCGCAGCCCGCATAAAGCAATGATCAAGGCCAGCAATAAGGGAAAGGCCTTGGGCCCAACAGGTTCATAGGAAAATGGGGGCTCTAGGTCGTAGCCAAAAGCGGTGATCAAGGCAGCGAGCACCAGCGCGCCCACGCCTAGTACGCGATCATTCAGCGTCATGATTGGAATCTCCGGATTCACCCGCCATGGACGACGGGGCAGACAGGCGGCACTCCCGGCACAAACTGGCCGGGAGTACCGTAAAAACTTACTTCTTGATCAGGCCAAACGAGTCAGCCAATTCTCGATACTGAAGTACTTGTTGTTTTACGTAAGCATCCAGTTCCTGGCCGCTCATATTGAAGGGAAACAGGCCCTGCTGAGTTTGCATGCGAGCAAACTCGGGCGTTTTCATCAGCTGCTCGAACGCCTGAACCCACCACTGATATTGCTCGTCAGAGACTTTGGGGCCCACATAAAAGCCGCGAATAATAGGCCACTCAATATCAAAGCCCTGCTCTTTGGCCGTGGGAATCTCGGCCAGTGCACCGTCCAGTCGCTTGTCGTTAAAGACAGCCAGAATACGAATAGGCGCCCCACCCTCCAGCATGGTGTGAGCTTCGGCTGCATCGCCCATATAGGCCTGAATATGACCACCGCGCAGGGCCGTCATCGCCTCGCCACCGCCCTCAAAGGCAACAAAGCGCATTTTGCGGAAATCCACATCTGCGGCACGGGCCGTCAGCGCAGCCTTCATCCAGTCCTGCCCACCCACGGAACCACCCGCGCCCAGAACAATCTTGGTCGGGTCGGCCTTGAAGGCCTCCATCAGGGATTTCAGGTCCTGATAAGGCGAGTCCGCACGCACAATGGTCACGCCATAATCACTGCCAATCGACGCCAGCCAGCGCACGTCCTCTACCGAATATTTGCCAAATTTGCCCTGTGCCAGATTCAGCAGGGAGCCACCCGAGAAAGCAGCAATCGCATTGCCGTCGCCCGGACGCTGCGCCACGATATGGTTATAGGCCACCGCCCCTACACCGCCGGGCATATAGACGGTGCGCATGGGATTTTCCAGCAGCTTGGTTTCCAGAAAACCGTTCACGGCCACACGACAGGTCAGGTCAAACCCGCCGCCTGGCTGTGCTGGAGCAATACACTCAGGCTTGGAGGGTTGCTGAGCCTGTACGCCACTCAGGCTGCTCAAGCCCAGAATACTGCTGGCCAGTAGCACCCGTAGTTTCATGTGGATAGTCATTGATTCGCCTCCAGGAGGATCTTAGTCGTTGTAATGGATGCGACCTTACCGGAGAGAAGCTTTCGCCTACCTTTCAATTTCGCCAAAAAACACGATTTTCAAGGGTATACCCTGAAAATCCAATCAGTGTTCAAGCGAATCAAACTCCAAACGCACGATCAAACCACGCTGCTGCGGTCCTGTCCGCAAGCTCATGCGGGCGCCATGAATCTGTGCAATAGCCTGTACGATCGCCAGCCCCAAACCGGAGCCCTGCAAGGCCTTCCCCGCCTCGCCGCGCCTGAAACGATGGCCTGCCTTGGCCATATCATCAGCACTCATACCCGGACCATCGTCTTCAACCTGAATGCTGCACACCGGCCCTTCCTTGCGCACCGTTACCGTAATGCATGCAGCACGTGGGCAGTACTTGATGGCATTGCTGACCATATTGCTTAAAGCCTGTTGCAAGAGCCAAGCCTCCCCGGCTACCAGAACAGGGGGGGAGGGCGCGTCCAGGCCCAGGTCCTGACGCTTGGACCTCGCCAGGCTCCAGAGCTCATCCACCACCAGCCCGGCTTGCTGGCACAAGTCGACTGTGCCCAAGGCCGCGCGGGTGCGTAGCTGGTCAGCAGCATCGCGAACCCTGGACAAGGCCACCATTTGATGCGTCATCTGAGCCGTGTTGTTCAAGCGTAATTGAATTGCCTCCAGCACCTCCTTCATCTCATCGGTCTTGGCCAGAGACAGGGCAAAATCCACCTGGGTCAGCAAAACAGCCAAGGGGGTTTTCAACTGGTGCGAGGCATCGTCCAGAAACTGCTGTTGCTCGCGTGATTTGCGTGCATAACGATCCATATGCAAATTGATGGTCTGTACCAAAGGCCGGACCTCTCGCGGCAGGCTGGCCTCGCTGATCGGCTCCAGGTTGTCGGGGGAACGATGCCGTACCTCGGCGCTCAACTTGCGCAAAGGGCGTAGCGCCAGCAAGGTGCCAACCAGAATCAGAATAATGAAAAGGCTGAGCACCGCCACGTCCTGAATCAGATTCTGGATAATGACTTTGCGTATGAAAGCATGGCGCTCGCTCAGGTTTTCACCTGCCTGAATCAGGATTCGGCTGTCTTGATAAGTCTGCAGGCGCCCATCCGATTCCAGCGCCACTGCCGCGATGCGCAAGGGCTCTCCCAAATATTCAGCGTCATAAAAAACGGGCTGATTACTGAGCAGACGCCGCGCTGGAAGCGGCATACCGGTAAAGCCAATTTCCGACAAACCGTCTTCAGTGGCCACTCTGAAATACACCTGACTGCTGATGGTGTACTCCATGAACTCCATCATGTAGTAAGACTGCTCCATCGCCAGCCCGCCACTGATGGTCAAGACATTGGACGACATGGATTTCAAGGCACCGGCCAAAGCCCGGTCAAACGCGGCGTTGACCTGATCTTTCAAGGTCATGCTGGAAACAAACAGGGACACGCCCGAGGTCAGCAAGGCCGCAGGAATCAGCATGAACAACAAAGTACGACGCAAACTGCTTAAGGCCATATTTGCCCCCAATAAGGCAATACGCTAAGGCTCGTCATCGCTTACAGGCTCCAGGCAATAACCTACGCCGCGCAAAGTGACGATATGGACATCCGAGGACTGCAGTTTCTTGCGCAAGCGATGCACCAATACCTCGATAGCTTCGATATTGATTTCATCCTCATCCTTGTCATTGAGCCGATCCAGGATGAACTGCTTGTTCACTGGCTCTCCGCTACGCTGCACCAGAATACGCAGCACCTCGGCCTCGCGCGGTGACACGGACAGAAGCGTCGAATCCAGCGTAAAGCGCTGCGTGGACAAGTCATAGACCAGGCTGCCACACGCCATACGCGGTTTGTCCTTGCCCCGGCTACGACGAATCAGGGCATTAACGCGCGCCACCAGCTCTTCAATACGAAAAGGTTTGGGCAAAAAATCGTCCGCCCCACACTCCAGGGCTTCCACTCGCTCCTGCAAGGAGTCGCGAGCCGTCAAGATCAACACGGGAGTCCGGTTATCCTCCGAACGCAGACGTGCCAGCAAGGCACGTCCGTCCATGCCCGGCAAGCCCAGGTCCAGGACGAGCGCATCAAATTCCTCGATCTGCAAACGATGGTAGGCCACCATCCCGTCGTTGGACCACTCGACTGCAAACCCTTTCTTTTGCATGCTGCGTGTCAGCCACAGGGCCAAATCAGGCTCGTCTTCAATCAATAAAATTCGCATGGCGGATAGTAGAAAAGAAAACAGAACAGGGGCAATAGTACGCCGCCGGATCGTATCAGCAGCACGTCACTGGCTGACAGACTCGGTCAGCTCCAGCACAAAATGCCGCAACCAGCGGCTTTCTTCATCATGTTCCTTGTTGATGTCCCAAATCATGGACACCACAAAAGATGGCACCCGCAATGGCACCGGCGAGACGGCTAATCGACTATTGCATTCCACAAAGGAACGGGCGGCGTAATCGGGCATGGTCAGCACCAAGGGGCTGCCAATAATGGCGTTGATTGCCCCGGAAAAATGCGTGAACGAGGCCTTGACCTTGCGCTGCAGTCGCTCGGCATCAAAGAGTTCATCGACAAAGCCGCGCAAGCCGTCAAAGGACACCCGCCCATGATGAGCATGCAGATACTCCTGCTTGCTGATGGGGGTTGAAAACGCAATGGACTGCTTATCGTAAATGCAGATATAGGAAGCGGAAAACAGCACTTGCGACTTGTGCATGGTGCTCAGAAATTTGGGGCTGGAGCAGATCGCCAGATCCGTCCCATGCTCCACCATGCTTTGCGGCCACAAATAGCTATTGGTTTGGTAGAAGGAAAAACTGATCGTCCAGCCCTGCTCGTCAGCCATGCGAATCATGCGTTTGGCCAGCATATTTTCCAGATCGTCGGACAAAGCGATGCGAAAAACCCGGCTGGAGCGAGCTGGATCGAACTCCTGCTCGGATGTGACCAGCGCCGAGATGCTTTTCAGGGCCTCGGATATCTGCGGGGCAATCTCCAAGGCCCGATGCGTAGGCGTCATTCCGTGCGAACCACGGGTAAACAGCTCGTCATTGAATACCACCCGCAACTTGCGCAAGGACGCGCTGACCGCGCCCTGGGTCAGAAATAGGGCATTGGCGGCCTTAGTCACGCTGCGCTCGTTCATCAAGCACTGGAACACCAGCAGCAAGTTCAGATCCATCCGCCTAATATTAGCAATATTAATGGAAGCCATTTTTCTAATTAGTTTGAATAATTATTTGGCTTGATTAGACTAAAAATCAGCCACAACCACAATAAGGGTCAGGTATTCACCTGCCCTGCTCGAGGAGATCTTTATGGGCACTGCTACCGTCGCCCCTTCGCATGCCAAATCGGCCCCCCCAGGCCAGCCGGGCTTAAGTAAAAAACAAGTTGTTGCCGTTGGTATTGGCAACTTTATGGAATGGTTTGACTTCGCGATTTATGGCTACTTTGCAGCCATTATCGGCAGCATCTACTTTCCATCCGACGCCGCTGGCGTTTCCCTGCTCTCGTCCCTGGCCGTGTTTGCCGTGGGCTTTGTTTCGCGCCCCTTTGGCGCCCTGATTCTGGGCCCCATTGGCGACCGCTTTGGCCGCAAGACCGTGCTGATGATTACCGTCTTTGGCATGGGTGTGTTCACTACTCTGATTGGCCTGCTGCCTGGCTATGACACCATCGGCATTACGGCTCCTATCTTGCTGGTTGTGCTGCGCTTCCTGCAAGGCATGATGGTGGGTGGCGAGTGGTCCGCTGCCGGTATTTTCCTGGTGGAAAGCGCCCCCTCCAACCGTCGTGCCTCGGCCGCCAGCGTGGTGACCTTTACCGCCGGTATCGCTTTCCTGATGGGTACGGCCACGGCTGCCGCCATCAACGCCACGCTGACCGAAGCCCAGGTCTACAGCTGGGGCTGGCGTGTGCCCTTCGTGCTGTCGATTGTGATGACCTTCATTGCGGTCTTTATCCGCCGCAAACTGAACGACACCCCCGTCTACCACGAACTGCAGGAAAAGAAAGCCAACAACACGCTGGAGCGCGTCTCGTCCAAGGACAAGTTCAACGCCTTTGTTCTGTCCTTTGCGTTCTCCGCCCTGTTCCTGGTGTCGCTGTACTACTTCATCACCTACGCCAATAACCACCTGGTTTCCATCCTGGGCATGAGCAAGACCTCGGCCCTGTGGCTGTGCAGTGCCTCGTTGGTGGTGTATTGCATCTTGCACCCGCTGGTTGGCCGCTTCTCGGACCACTACGGTCGTCGCAAACTGGCGCTGTTTGCCGCTGCGGGTCTGACCATCATGGCCTACCCGATCTTCATCATGATGAACTCCGGCAAACCCGCGCTGATCCTGCTGGGCCTGATCATCATGGCTTTCCTGGTAGCCATCTCTGCCGTCATGAACGTGGTGCTGCTGGTGGAAGTGTTCCCCGCCTCGATTCGCTCGACCGGCGCCGCACTGGGCCACAACGTCTCGTCAGCACTGCTGGCTGGCCCTGGCCCCTTCATTGCTGCTGCCCTGATCCAGTACACAGGTAACCCCAACGTACCGGCCTGGTACCTGGCTGCGGTATCCCTGGTGTGCTTCCTGATCCTGTATACCCGCCTGCCTGAAACCAAAAACGTGGACTTGTCCGCAGGCTGACCTTTAAAGGAGACCTAGTTATGAGCAAAGTTGCAGTTATACAAGCGGCATCCATCCCGTTTGACTCTGCCAGCAGTGTAGAAAAAGCCGCCGCCATCTTGCAGCGTGTGGCTGCCAATGGCGCCACCCTGGCTGTCTTTCCCGAAGCCTTTCTGGGCGGGTATCCCAAAGGCATCAGCTTTGGCAGCGTCATCGGCAACCGCCGCCCCGAAGGCCGTGCCCTGTACCAGATGTATGTGGAAGGCGCTGTCACCCTGGGTGGCCCTGAACTGGAAGCACTGGCCGATGCAGTCACCCAAACCGGTGTGTACACCGTCATGGGCGTAATCGAAAAAATGGGTCGCACCCTGTACTGCACCGCTCTGACACTGGCTCCCGGCAAAGGCGTGGTGGGCATCCACCGCAAGCTGATGCCTACCGGCCAGGAACGTCTGGTCTGGGGCTTTGGCGATGGCTCCACCATGGGCACTGTCGATACTCCCATGGGTCGTATCGGCAACGTGATCTGCTGGGAAAACTACATGCCCACCCTGCGTCAGACCATGTATGCCCAAGGCACCGAACTGTACTGCGCCCCCACGGCAGACGACCGCCCCACCTGGGCCTCGTCCATGATTCACATCGCCGTTGAAGGCCGTGTGTTCGTGCTGTCCGCCTGCCAGGCCATCCGCCTGAACAATTACCCCGAGTCCTTCCAGAAAGAATTTGCTCTGCCCGGCGAATTTGCTCCGGACAGCTACGTGATGCACGGCGGCAGCATGATCGTCAGCCCCACCGGCGAAGTGCTGGCCGGCCCGGTGTTTGATGAAGAAACCGAGCTGTACGCCGAACTGGATATGGACCTGCTCAAACAGGCCAATCTGGACTTTGACGTCTACGGCCACTACTCGCGCCCCGACATCTTCTCTCTGCATGTCGACACCCGAGCCAAGCAGGTAGTGAAACTGCAAACCGAAGACTCGGCCGAGTAAAACCAGCCAAATCCTGCACTTAAAAAACCAGCCCCATCACGCGATAAACGTGATGGGGCCGGAACTGCTTTCGAGCCTGGCACAAGCTGCTGCCTGCACCTGCTCTTTCCTGTCGTAGCTTTGTTTTTGATCCCTTGGCACTAGCTCAAAGCCAAAGGTTCCAGCACGGGCTGATACGGAGACATCTGCAACTGCGTCTCGTCCAGACCCATTCCCTGCGCCAACAGAGCCAACATCGTCAGGCTCAATGGAACAAGACCTTTCTCAATCACGTTGTATTCCGCCACACTGATTCCCAAGCGACTGGCCAAACGCTCGCGCTTGATTTCCAGATACTCGCGCCAGGCACGAATCAGGGTCCAACGATGCGTTCGCATATCCTTGAGCACCACATACGGAATCCCCTTGTCCGAACGCACAAAACGCGGTGCGGCCATCAACTTGCGCACGCACTCATCATTCATGGCATCTCGTGTCAACAGATGGGCATACAGCACGGCCTGCTCGGGCAAGGTACGAGGATCAGTATCTTCAGTGGTCAACAAGTATGTATTCATCATGGCTGACAAACCTAAGGATGTAAGAGAACGGAGAACCCTGAACTTACCGTCCCGTTCCATCCCGGTCTGTCAGATAATTCTGAAAGTGCTCCCTGACCGCCCTATCGGCTGATCCTGATCAAGACACACATCCAAACAGACCATAAAAAAAGCCCCTGAACACGTCAGAGGCGCGCTTTCAAAACACAGCATTGGGCATATTTACATTCGTATCTGCGACTACAACTCACGCATGAATACTTTGTGAACCCCAAATTTTGCATCACGTGGAGTTCGAACTGCCCGGCAGCTTTCAGATCGAATACTTCAAACAAGCCCGCTAAATTGAAAAAATCCCTTGCAAATAGTAGGTGAATACCCGCATCACCGACTACACTTGCGGCTCCGGCGTGAAAACCTCAATAGAATCAAGATTGTCCTTGATCAATTAGACACGCCCTCTTGGCAGTAGCCCATAAGTTCAACGCTTATACTGTTCAACTATAAAACAGGGGCAGAGCTCACAAGGCGCCTCCCCTGACGATTTCAAACACGAAAACACAATCCTATTGGAGAGCCGCATGGTGAACATGAATCGGCGTCAGTTCTTCAAAGTGACGGGGGCCTCGCTGGCCAGTTCCAGCATGGTCTTGCTGGGCGCTGCGCCCACCCCCGCCATGGCGGAAGTCAGGCAGTACAAACTGACCCGCATGACAGAGACGCGCAATACCTGTCCTTACTGTTCCGTAGCCTGTGGGGTGCTGCTGTACTCCCGTGGTGACGGCGCCATGAATGCCGAGCCCAGCGTGGTTCACATTGAAGGCGATGCCGACCACCCCGTGAACCGCGGCACACTCTGTCCCAAGGGCGCAGGCTTGGTGGATTTCATCAAGAGCCCCAACCGACTCAAATACCCTGAATACCGTGCCGCTGGCTCGGACAAGTGGGAACGCATCTCCTGGGAAGACGCTTTCACGCGTATTGCCAAGCTGATGAAAGAAGACCGCGACGCCAACTTCCAGACCACCGCTGAAGACGGCACCGTCGTCAACCGTTGGCTGACCACCGGCATGCTGGCTGCTTCGGCAAGTAGTAACGAAGTGGGCTATGTCACCCATAAAGTCATCCGCAGCATGGGTGTACTGGCATTCGATAACCAAGCACGTGTCTGACACGGCCCGACGGTGGCAGGTCTTGCCCCGACGTTTGGCCGTGGAGCGATGACGAACCATTGGGTCGACATCAAGAACGCGGATATTGTGCTGATTATGGGCGGCAACGCAGCCGAGGCGCACCCCTGTGGTTTCAAATGGGTGACCGAGGCCAAAGCACACAACAATGCAAAACTGATCGTTGTGGATCCACGCTTTACGCGTTCGGCATCCGTAGCGGACTTTTACGCGCCTATACGTACCGGTAGTGACATCACCTTCCTGGGTGGCGTCATCAAATACCTGCTGGACAACGACAAGATCCAGCACGAATACGTGCGCAACTACACCGATATGCCCTTTATCGTGCGCGAAGACTTTGACTTCGAGCAGGGGCTGTATTCGGGCTACAACGAAGAAAAACGCAGCTACGACAAGTCCTCCTGGGACTACGAGCTGGGCGAGGACGGCTACGTCAAGACGGACCCCACCTTGCAACACCCACGCTCGGTCTACCAACTGCTGCGCAAGCACTACGAGCGCTACACGCCCGAGATGGTGGAACGCGTCTGTGGCACGCCCAAGGACAAGTTCCTGAAAGTCTGTGAAATGCTGGCCTCGACCGCTGAACCGGGTCGCGCGGGCACCATCCTGTATGCGCTGGGCTGGACGCAACACAGTATTGGTTCGCAGATCATCCGTACCGGCGCCATGGTCCAGCTGCTGCTGGGCAATATTGGTATTGCCGGCGGTGGCATGAACGCGCTGCGCGGACACTCCAACATTCAGGGTCTGACTGACCTGGGTTTGATGTCCAACCTGCTGCCCGGCTATCTGACTTTGCCCAACCAGGCCGAGAAAGAGTTTGACGGCTACATCGGCGCACGTGCCCAACAGCCGCTACGCCCCAACCAGCTCAGCTACTGGCGCAACTACAAGAAGTTCCACGTCAGCCTGATGAAAGCCTGGTTTGGTGATGCCGCCCAGGCCGAGAACAACTGGGCCTACGACTATCTGCCCAAGCTGGACAAGCTCTACGACATGCTGCAAGTGTTCGAGCTGATGGACGAAGGCAAGATGACGGGCTACATCTGTCAGGGCTTTAACCCCCTGGCGGCGGCACCGTACAAGGCCAAGCTGCTGCGTGGTTTCTCCAAGCTCAAGTACATGGTCATCATGGACCCGCTGGTTACGGAAACGTCAGAGTTCTGGAAGAACTATGGCGAGCACAATGATGTCGATTCCGCTTCCATCCAGACCGAAGTCTTCCGTCTGCCCACCACCTGTTTCGCCGAGGAAGAAGGCGCACTGGTGAACTCGGGTCGCTGGTTGCAATGGCACTGGAAGGCCGCCAACCCTCCGGGCGAGGCCAAGAGCGACATTGAGATCATGAGCACGCTGTTCACGCGTATCCGCTCGCTGTACCAGAAAGAAGGCGGTGCCTTCCCTGATCCGATCCTGAACCTGTCCTGGCCCTACTCCAACCCGGATGATCCAACCGCCGCTGAACTGGCCAAGGAATACTCGGGCCGCGCACTGGTGGATCTGCATGATCCCAAGGATCCAAGCAAGATCACGCGTAAGGCAGGCGAGCAGCTGGATGGCTTTGCCGAATTGCGCGACGACGGCACCACGCTAAGCGGTTGCTGGATCTATGCCGGTGCCTGGACGCAGCAAGGCAACCTGATGGCTCGCCGCGACAATAGCGATCCAACCGGAATCGGCCAGACGCTGAACTGGGCCTGGGCCTGGCCAGCAAACCGCCGCGTGCTCTACAACCGTGCTTCCTGTGACCTGACCGGCAAACCCTTTGACCCACGTCGCAGCCTGGTTCACTGGGATGGCAAGCGCTGGGGTGGTGCGGATATCCCTGACTACAAGGCCGATGAAAATCCGGCTGATGGCATGGGCCCGTTCATCATGAACCCTGAAGGTGTCGCCCGCTTCTTTGCCCGTAAAGGCATGGCAGAAGGCCCCTTCCCCGAGCACTACGAGCCTTTTGAAAGCCCTCTGAGCTACAACCCGCTCAGTCCTGACGAACCACGTGCCATGACCAACCCGGCAGCCCGTATCTTCAAGGACGACCTGGCAGCCATGGGTACGGTAGACAAGTTCCCCTATGTGGGCACCACCTACCGCCTGACCGAGCACTTCCACTACTGGACCAAGCACGTGAAGTTGAACGCCATCGTGCAGCCCGAACAGTTTGTGGAAATTGGCGAGGAGCTGGCCAAGGAAGTGGGCATTGTGCAAGGTGACCGCGTCAAGGTGTCCTCCAACCGTGGCTATATCAAGGCCGTGGCGGTGGTGACCAAGCGCATCAAAGCCCTGAACGTGGATGGCAAAGTTGTCCACCAAGTGGGTATCCCGCTGCACTGGGGATTTGTGGGTCTGGCCCGACCTGGTTTCCTGATCAATGCGCTGACCCCGCCGGTAGGCGATGGCAACTCGCAAACGCCGGAGACCAAGGCCTTCCTGGTTCAACTTGAAAAGGTTAAGGAGTAAGCCATGGCCTTGCAATCACTTGATATCAAACGGCGCTCCGCAACCACCACCCCATCGCCCAGCGTGCGCGAGCCCGTGGGCGGGGAAGTGGCCAAGCTGATCGACACCAGTAAGTGCATTGGCTGTAAGGCCTGTCAGGTCGCCTGCATGGAATGGAACGATACGCGCGACGAAATCGGTCACAACGTCGGGGTGTATGACAACCCGGCCGACCTGACCGACAAGTCCTGGACCATCATGCGTTTTGCGGAGTATGAAAACCCCGCTGGCGATCTGGAATGGCTGATTCGCAAAGACGGCTGCATGCACTGCGAGGACCCGGGCTGCCTGAAGGCCTGTCCCTCGCCAGGCGCCATCGTGCAGTACACCAACGGCATTGTGGATTTTCACGAGGAAAACTGCATTGGCTGCGGCTACTGCGTTACCGGCTGTCCTTTCGATGTACCTCGCATTTCGGAAAAGGACAAGAAAGCCTACAAGTGCACCTTGTGTTCGGACCGTGTGGCGGTCGGACAGGAACCGGCCTGTGCCAAGACCTGTCCTACCGGCGCGATTGTGTTCGGTACCAAAGAAGACATGCAGCACCACGCTGCAGAGCGTATCGAAGACCTGAAATCGCGCGGCTTTGAAAACGCAGGCTTGTACGACCCGGCTGGAGTGGGTGGCACCCACGTCATGTACGTGCTGCACCACGCCGACAAGCCTGAGCTGTACAGCGACCTGCCCAAGGACCCGCAAATCAGTCCGATGGTCTCGCTCTGGAAGGGAGTGGCCAAGCCGCTGGGGGTTGCTGCCATGGCACTGACCGCCCTGATTGGTTTCTTCCACTACATCCGAACCGGTCCTAACGAGACTGACGAGGAAGACGAGCGCCGCGCCGACGAGGACGCACGCAAGATCCAGGAGGCTCACCATGACTGATCACAACCGCAAGGGCTTGATTCAGCGCTACACCACCAGTCAGCGCATTAATCACTGGATCATTGCCATGAGCTTTGTGCTCCTGGCCTTGTCCGGGCTGGCGCTGTTTCATCCGTCAATGTTCTGGCTGACCAATCTGTTTGGCGGCGGTCCGTGGACACGCATTCTGCACCCGTTCATTGGTGTGGTGATGTTTGTGTGCTTTTTCCTGTTTGCGGCCCGCATGGTACGGCACAATATGTTCTCCAAGGGTGACGCGGCCTGGCTGCGTCACTTCAAGGACGTGCTCAATGCCAAGGACGAGCGCATTCCCGAAGTAGGCCGCTACAACGCCGGGCAAAAAATCCTGTTTTTTGCTTTGGTGATCTTCATGATCGGCCTGCTGGCAACCGGTGTGGTGATGTGGCGCGAATACTTTTCCGCCCTCTTCCCCATCTGGGCTATCCGTCTGGCCTCCGTGCTGCACGCGGTCTGCGCCCTGCTGATGATTTGCGCGATTATCGTGCACATCTACGCCGGTATCTGGGTAAAAGGTTCAGTCAAAGCCATGACCCGCGGTACGGTTACCCGTGCCTGGGCCTGGAAGCACCACCGCGCCTGGTTCCGTGAAGAAATGGAAAAAGGTCCCAGCCGTCCTGCCGAATAAGCGGGGCTCTGGTACATAAGCAACCCGGCTGCCATGCACCATTTCGGGCATGGCAGCCTTGTTTTCAGGAGTCTGTCTTGCAACGCATCCTTCCGCGCGGCGAAATCGAAAGTCTGGACCACACCTCCATCCCCCGACTGCGCCTGCCTGTGCGAGCCAGCGTCTTTGCTGACCGGGCAGCACGTCTGCGTCAATTGGCTGACGGCAATCCCGTTGGTGCCTACCTGCTCTTGCTGGCACATCTGGTAGATGGGCAGCACAAACAACTCAATGCCCTGCCCCCGACCGAACTGCCCACCGAGGTGCTGGAAACAGCGCAAAGACACGGTATGCCGCCCCTGCTGGCATCGGGCTGGAAGCGCGATCCACAGTGGCTCAGCATTTTGAGCAGCCTGCTCAATCACATGATCAACACTTCGGACGTGCCTGCAGCCGCCCAAGAAGTCTGTCAGGACCTGCTCAAGAAAGCCGAGTCTGACCCACAAAAACTGGAAGATCTGGCTGACGCGATTCTGGCCGAGCAATTGCCTGAGCAAGACGGTGCCGCGGCACCTTTTGTCATGGCCGCCTTGCAGGTTTACTGGACGCATCTGGCCTGCTCGCTGACCGAGGGCCAACTGTCTGTAACCAGCCCCTTTGGCGTATGCCCGTCCTGCGGCAGCCTTCCCGTATCCAGTGTGGTGCGTGTGGGTGGTCGTGAAGATGGTTGCCGCTACATGTGCTGCCCGCGTTGCAGCGTGGAATGGCATCTGGTGCGCGTGACCTGCTCGCACTGCGAGAGTACCAAAAGCGTGGCGTATCACGCCATTGAAGATGGCCCGGAAGGGATCAAGGCCGAGTCCTGCGACAACTGCCACACCTACCGCAAAATCTTCTATCAGGAAAAGCAGCTGGGTCTTGATCCAGTTGCAGACGACCTGGCCAGTCTGGCTCTGGACGTTCTGATGGGCGAAGAAGGCTATTCCCGCGCCAGCGGCAATCCGCTTCTTTGGCACCAGTCTTAAGCTAAGATTCCCCTACGCCTTGTTGCCCCGAGCACAAGGCGTAGCTGACGGACCTTGCCCATAGACTCAAACGCCTGCCTTTGAATGATGAGCCCAACGCCTGAACTCTCCCCCGCCCACATCCCTTCCCTGGATCGCTTGCTGCGCTCGCCAGAGTTCCAGCCCTTGCTAAGCCAGTTCGGCCACACGCGCCTGAGTCAACGCACTCGTGCCCATTTGCAGGCACTGCGGGAGGCCGTGCTGAAGGGAGCACTAAGCCCTCAGGACCTGGAGCCCGCTCAGCTCGCCAATGCACTGCAGGCCAAGCTGCAAGAAGAATCCCGCTTGCAGCTGCGCCCGGTCTTCAATCTGACCGGCACCGTGCTGCACACCAATCTTGGGCGAGCAATGCTACCGGATGAAGCCATACAGGCTGTCGTCCAGGCCATGCGCTCGCCCGCCAATCTGGAGTTTGACCTGGAAACCGGCGGCCGAGGCGACCGCGATGACTTGATCAACCCTTTGCTCTGCGAGCTGACCGGCGCTGAAGCCGCTACAGTCGTCAACAATAATGCGGCTGCCGTGCTGCTGATGCTCAGCACCCTGAGCCCCCGCCGTGAGACCGTGGTGTCACGCGGCGAGCTGGTTGAAATTGGCGGGGCCTTTCGTATTCCCGACATCATGAAGCGTGCCGGTGCTCGCCTGCATGAAGTAGGCACCACCAACCGTACCCACGCAGCTGATTACGAAAACGCCATCAACGAGCGCAGCGCCATGTTGATGAAGGTGCATTGCAGCAACTACGCCGTCAAAGGCTTCACCAAAAGCGTTTCAGTCGAAGAAGTTGCACAGATAGCCAAAAAACACGGCCTGCCCACCAGCGTGGATCTGGGCAGTGGCACCTTGGTGGACCTGAGCCAATGGGGCCTGCCGCCTGAGCCCACCGTGCGCAAGACCATCGAAGCCGGTGCCGATATCGTGACCTTCAGCGGCGACAAGCTGCTGGGTGGCCCCCAGGCCGGTCTGATCGTTGGCCGTGCAGACCTGATCGCCAAGATCAAGAAAAACCCGCTCAAACGTGCTCTGCGCGTGGGTAAAATCACCTTGGCCGCACTGGAGCCTGTGCTGGCCTTGTACCGTTCGCCAGAGCGCCTGCCCGAGCACCTGACCACCCTGCGTCTGCTGACTCGACCTTCGGCTGAAATGCGTGCCCAAGCACTACGTTTGGCCCATGTCTTGCAGCAATGGGTGGGGACACAATTTGCTGTAGAACCCACTGCCATGCTGAGCCAGATCGGCAGCGGTGCGTTGCCCGAAGACGTACTGCCCAGCTTTGGACTGCGCTTTGCCTACCAAGGCACAGGCCGTCCGGGCCGCCATCTGACTCAACTGGAAAAACGCCTGCGCACTTTGCCCCAGCCCGTCATCGGGCGCATTGCGCAAGATGCCTTTTGGCTGGACTTGCGCTGCCTGGAAGAGCCCTTTGAGGCCGCCTTCAGCGCACAACTGATTCCCGAGCAAGCATGATTGTTGGCACCGCAGGACATATCGATCACGGCAAAACCACCTTGATCCGCGCCTTGACCGGCGTGGATACCGATCGTCTGGAAGAGGAAAAAAAGCGCGGCATCTCCATCCAGCTGGGCTATGCCTATACGCCTTTGCCCGACGGACAGATCCTGGGCTTTATTGATGTGCCCGGTCACGAACGTCTGGTGCACACCATGGTCGCGGGTGCGACCGGCATTGATTTTGGCCTGCTGATCGTGGCCGCAGATGACGGCGTCATGCCGCAAACCCGCGAGCATCTGGCCGTACTGCAATTGCTGGGTTTGCAGGCGGGAGCCATCGTCCTGAGCAAGGCGGATCGCGCTGATGCTGCCAGAATTGAATCCGTCAAAGCCGAGCTGCAAGCACTTGTCCAAGGAAGCTTTCTGGACAATGCCCCCATCTTCGTTGTTGATGCCCTGTCCGCCGACAAACCCGGCCTGGAAGCACTGCGCCAACATCTGCACGCACAGGCCATGCAATCCACCAAACAGGATGGCAAAGGCTATTTCCGCCTGGCCATTGACCGTGTCTTCACCTTGCAAGGTCACGGCACCCTCGTGACCGGCACCGTGCACGATGGCGTGTTGGATCTTGATGGCCCGGCGATGGACTTGCGCCTGATGCCACGCGGTACACCCGTACGAGTGCGCAGCATTCACGCCCAGAATCAGGCATCACGCCAGGCCCGCGCCGGGCAGCGTTGTGCCCTGAACCTGGGCGGGATTGATGTGCAGGATATAGAGCGTGGCGACTGGCTGGCCGATGCCCGCTGCTTCATCTCCTCCACTCGTATCGATGTGGAACTGAGCCTGCTGGACAAAGATATTCCCGCCCTACGCACCTGGTCGCCCTGGCATATCCACATGGGTGCCGCGCACCTGACGGCCCATGCCGTACCTTTGGATGGCGAGTCCTTGCAGCCCGGCCAGACCGGCAAGGTCCAGTTGGTCTTTGACCGCCCGATCTGCTCCATGACGGGCGAGCGCTTTATCTTGCGCAACGCCCAGGCCAGCGAGACCGTCGGCGGCGGGATTGTGCTGGACCCAAATGCGCCGGACCGCAAACGACGCTCTACGACACGCCTTGCCTGGCTGGATGCCTTGGCACAATGGACGCGCGGCGGACCGTTGGAGGGCCTGCTGGCCCAAGCACCTTACGGTCTGGACGAAGCAACACTGCTGCGTCTGTCAGGAGGATCTCAACAAGGCTTGAGCGCCCCCGCCAATGCCCGCTGGCACACCGGATCTCGCCCACAAAGTCAGCCTATCTTGTTGAGCGATGCACGCCTGGAAGCGCTGTGTCAGCACATAGAAAGCGTGATGCTGCAGTTCCACGAGCGCAATCCGGACGAGCCGGGCCTGTCCATCAGCCGCTTGCGACGCATGGCCGCCCCCACCATGCCCGACGCAATCTGGCAGCTCCTGACCGAATATCTGCTGTCAGAACAGCGCCTGGCCCAACAAGGAGCCTGGCTGCATACGCCAGGCCACCGCGTTACCCTGAGCCCCGAAGACCAAGCTCTGGCCACCGCCCTGCTGCCCCTGATCGAGGCAGGCCGCTTCGATCCTCCATGGACACGTGATCTGGCCAAAGAAACCGAAGCCCCGGAAGAGCAGACCCGCAACGTACTGCGCAGACTGGTGCGCCAGGGCGAGCTGTTTCAGATCGTGCATGACCTGTTCTATCACCGCCGCCAAATCGCGGTGCTAGCCAATATCGTCAAGGAGCTGCACAGCGGCCAAGGCGTCAGCGCCGCGCAGTTCCGGGACGCAACGGGACTGGGCCGCAAACGGGCCATTCAGATTCTGGAGTTCTTTGATCGCGTCGGCTATACACGACGTGTGCGTGATCGCCATGTATTACGAGGTGAAGCCTGGGCAGCGGCGGATTGAACCCGGAGCTTCATGCGGGAACCAGAACAGGCAACGCCCTGATCGTTGAAGCGTCACCGGCCCTAACGTATGATAGGGCCTCTTGAAGGAAAGCATCCGTGCCCGGTGGCACGGCCGGGCTTCAAACCCGGTTGGGGGCGTCAGACGTTCCCAGGTAGGTTCGACTCCTGCTGCTTTCCGCCACTTTGCTGGCAGAAAATCTCCCCACACACATGCCAGAGGCACGTATTCACTGACTAAACCGGCGTATCGGACGTTGGACGCCCTGCTGTTGGCCCCGAGTCAGAGCAAGTCACCGCCAATACCTGCGCCTGTTGATCCCCCAGGCTAAGCACGCTGTGGGGTAGCTCCGAATCAAAATACACGGAATCACCCGTCTCCAAGGTCATGCTGTGCTCTGCAATGGTGACTTGCACTTGCCCTTGGATCACAAACAAGAACTCTTCTCCCCCATGCGGGAAAGTTGGCGCTGGCTGCTGTTGTTCGTGTGGAGGGTAGATAACAAAGGGGTCCATCAAACGAAAGCGCCGCCGCCCGGCCATGCTCTCGTAACGGTAGGCGCTATGACCTGCCACACTGGGCAAGGGCATGCGTTCGTGTCGACGCACGACACACACACTTTCGTCTTGATCCAGTTCCCCCTCTCCAATCAACTGCGACACCCCCATGCCATAAGCCTGGGCCAGCTTGACCACGGTAGAGATGGACGGCGCACTGACTGCCCGCTCCAGCTTGGACAGATAACTTTTAGTCAGACCGGTGCGCTGGGCCAACTGCTCCAGCGACAAGCCATGTTGGCGACGCAGGGCGCGCAAGCGAAAGGGAAGATGGGTCATGGGTTAAACAAGAGGTGTAGCGCCCGAGGTCAGCCTCGGAGCGCATATAAAAAAGCGGCCTCTTATTCTACTCAAAAACATCCGTATGGCGTTTCAGCGCTTTGCGGGCATAGTATTCAAAGCCGATCTGGGAGCGGCGAGGTCTCAGAATCCAGTCATGTGCCTCCCGGCCCAGTTCCGGCGCAATAGGCTCGATCGTTCCGGCTGACATCGCCAACAATTGCATGCGCGCTGTGCGCTCAAATTGCAACGCCAATACGCAGGCTTCTTCTACTGAGGCCGCCGCCACCAACATTCCATGGTGCGATAAAAGAATAGCGCGCTTGTCACCCAAGGCCTCAGAAATGATCTGTCCCTCTTCATTGCCCACAGGGACACCCGGCCAATCTTTCAGGAACGCGCAGTCCTCATACAAGGGGCAGTTGTCCATATGGGATACGATCAAGGGCACCTCCAGCATGGACAGGGCGGCCACGTGCAAGGGATGTGTATGAATGATGCAGTTCACATCCGGCCGGGCACGATACACCCAGGAATGAAAACGGTTTGCTGGATTAGGCATCCCATATCCCTTCAAAACCGTTAAATCTTCATCTACCAGCAAGACGTTGGTCGACGTAATTTCATCAAACCCAAGCCCCAGCTGCTGCGTAAAATACGTGCCTTCCTGTTCGCCGCGTGCTGTGATCTGGCCAGCCAAACCAGAGTCATGGCCGCCATCAAAAAGAATACGGCAAGTCAGTGCGAGCTTCTCGGGAACACTGCGCTCAGGGATTTCGAAGAGGGCCTGCATCTGGCTTTGCGCCTGTTCAATCAGCACGGACTTGGACAAGCTCATGGTGTCACTCATAACAACTCCTTTTGTAAATTAATATCCTGCTCACAACAGCGGGACATAGCCCGCCAGGGCCTGCATACACTCGAGCCAATGTCGTACTGATGGATAGGGGCGCAGGTCGTACCCTCCCTGCTCTGCCATGCAGGTATAGGGAAACAAGGCCACATCGGCGATGCTGGGTCTGCCCCCAACGAAATAGCGATGCAACTGCAAATGCACCTCCATCTGGGCCAGAGCTTTATCGCCCTGTTCGCGCCACGCCAGCACCGCAGGATCATCCACCGTCATCGTCCCCCGCAACGCCACCCACAGTCTGGGCTGCGCAAGATTGGTCATATGCTGAGTCTGCTCAAAAGACAGCCACTGCAGCACTTGAGCCTGCGCAAGCGGGTCCGCGGGCAGAAAGTCTGTGCCCTGCGCCAGGTACCACAAAATAGCGGCCGACTCTGCCAGCCAGGGCCCTTCCCGGGTTCGCAATACCGGAACCTGTCCCCAGGGGTTGATTTGCCGGAACACCTCGGTATCCAGATCCCCCTCCACAATAGACAGGCTGCGCCGCTGTAGCGCTATACCCAAATAACCGCACAACAATCGTACCTTCCAGCCATTGCCGGTATGCACCGTGTCGATAAGCTCCAGAGCGGCGTGGTTCATTATCGTTACCTCACTCAAGGCTGATTTCTGCGGTCTGAACAATACGCTGCCACTTGCTGCGCTCAGCCGCGATGAAGGTTTGATATTCATCCTGGGTGCCGGTGTAGACCTGGCTGCCCTGCTGCTCCAGATGGGTTTTGAACTCCGGGTTGGCCAGTGTCTTTTGCAATGCCGTCTCCAATACCGCAGTCACCACCTGTGGAGTGCCCGGCGGGGCCAACAGCACGTTCCAGGAACTGATGCGTAGCTCAGCAGCCCCCAGCTCTGCGCTGGAAGGCACGTCGGGAGCAGCTGGGGAGCGTTGGCTATCAGCCAGAACCAGGGCCTGAAGCTTGCCTGCCTTCACCTGCGGCATGATCACGGGAATGGCATCCATCACCATGTCGGCATGACGGCCCACAACGGCACTGACAGCCTCCCCTCCACTCTTGAAAGGGATATGTCGCACATCAAGTTTCTCGGTCAACTTGAAAAGCTCTACCCCCAAGTGCGGAGCACTCCCTATCCCTGCCGATCCGAAGTTAAGGAGCCCTGGCTCCTGACGGGCATGGGCAACCAGTTGGGCATAGTTCTCCATACCCAAATCCGAACGAACCGCCAGAACATACGGAGACCCCGTCACCATGCCGATGGGCACAAAGGCCTGCGGGTCGTAGTTGATTTTGGAAAGAATCAGCGGGTTGACCACCTGTGTGCCTACTGTCCCCATGAACACGGTGTAACCGTCCGCTTTCGCATTTTGTGCAGCCTGAGCGGCGATCATGCCCCCGGCTCCTGCCTTGTTTTCAACAATGACAGTCTGGCCCAACTCCTTGCCCAACTGCTGGGCAAGGAGGCGCGCCACCAGATCGGTAATCCCCCCTGCACCAAAGGGCACGATCAAACGTACGGGCTGTGCCGGGAACGTTGTTGCCTGTACCGGACCCGCCATCATCGTCAAGGCCGCCCACCCGGCCATCATCAAACCAAGCGTCTTTTTCACTGGATGTCTCCTGAACTTTTTAAGTTTGAATTGTTCAGGACACATTCTCATCAAAAATGACCCATCGTGTCAAATAAAGAAATTATTGTCCTAAAAGTTTTATTTGCGGCGCTGAATGAATACATCAAGACGAACATCTACAAGGTTCAGACTATTTTTCTCCTCTGATTTTCATAGGAGAACTCAATAACTTTTCCTATAGAACAAATCCTGTCCAGATCATTTTCAATGCCCCTCTTCTCTGCCCGTGTTTCAAAAACCACACATTCGTCAGCTTTCTCGACAGGCGTCACATTTTTAAACACAATCCTGACTGCAAACAATTCTCATTCTGCTTATCGTTTATTAGGAAAGTGATTATGAACTTATTGGCGCCTCCGGCTCGCCGCCCGATCTTTGCATTGGGCCTGCTCGCCACGGCTTTGGCAGCCAGTTTCAGTGCTCAGGCACAAACTTCCAACGTCCGTGGTGGGGTCACCTCGCTGGAAGAAATTCGTGTCTTGCCTTCGGCAGAAGAAGCCGTCAAACAGGCTCCAGGCGTGTCCACGATTACTGCCGAGGATATTGAAAAACGCCCTCCCGCCAACGATCTGTCCGAACTGATCCGCACCATGCCCGGCGTGAACCTGACCGGTAACAGCCCGTCCGGTTCCTACGGCAATAGCCGCCAGATCGACTTGCGCGGCATGGGCCCTGAAAACACCTTGATCCTGATTGACGGCAAACCTGTCAGCTCGCGCGACTCCATTCGCATGGGGCGCGACGGTGAACGTAATACCCGTGGTGACAGCAACTGGGTGCCCGTCAACGCCATCGAACGCATTGAAGTGCTGCGTGGCCCGGCTGCTGCGCGCTATGGCTCCGGTGCTGCCGGTGGTGTCGTGAACATCATCACAAAAGCGCCTACCGATACTTTCTCCGGCTCGGTAACCGCCTACGGTCTGATTCCTGAGGACAGCGACTACGGCTCCACACGTCGTACCGGCTTTAACCTGTCCGGCCCCATTGCCGACAAGCTGTCTTTCCGCGTCTACGGCAATATCGCCAAGACAGATGCCGACAAACCCGCGTTGAACGCCAAGGCTTCCGGCATGGAGGTGAACGAGACCACCGTGCCACCCGCGGGCCGCGAGGGAGTACGCAATAAAGACGTTAACGGCTTGCTGCGCCTAGATATCAACCGGGACCACCGTCTGGAGCTGGAAGGCTCATTCAGCCGCCAAGGCAATATCTACTCAGGAGAGCGTCTGTTTAGCCGCAGCACGCAAACCATTGCATCACTTGCCGAAGATGGGGCTGAAACGAACATCATGTATCGTCGCGCCGGCTCGCTCAGCCACTATGGAGATTATGGCCAGGGCCGCCGCTCCCGCCTGACCTTTGCATATGAAGGCACGACCAACTCACGTTTGAATGAGGGCCTGGCCGGTGCCGTTGAGGGCAGCATCTCCAACCCCGGTGCTGGCTCGGTTTCCGAACTGCGTTCCCTGAACATCTCGGGCGAATACAACACACCCCTGCAGATCGCCAGCAAGCACGTCTTGATGACGGTCGGGTTCGAGCACCGCGATCAAAGCCTGGATGATGACTACGCCACTCGCTCTGGCCAAACCATCAACAAAAACACGGATTCCAAAAGCAAGGCCCGTACAACAGCCGCCTATGTGGAAGGCAATATCGAGCTCACCGACGCCTTGACCGTGACACCAGGAGTGCGGTTCGACCATCACAGCAAGTTCGGTGACAACTGGAGCCCCAGCCTGAACGCCTCCTACTTCATCACCGACAGCATCACCCTGAAAGGCGGTATCGCCCGCGCTTTCAAAGCACCTAACCTGTATCAGTCCAACCCCAACTACCTGTATCAAACACGCGGCAACGGTTGCCCGTACGACCCGGTAACTGGTCAACGCGTAAGCGGTCCTTGCTACATCTTCGGTAACGACAATCTGTCGCCCGAGCGCAGCATCAACAAGGAAATCGGTCTGGCCTACGACAATGCGGGCTGGGCAGCCGGTTTGACTTACTTCCAGAACGACTACAGCAACAAGATTGTGGCCGATATGGGCGACCAGACCATTCCGGATGCAGTAAACATTGGAGGCTCGCTGGTACGCCCATTCCAGTGGGTGAACTCCGGCAAGGCCGTGATCCGTGGTCTGGAAGGCAACCTGACTATCCCGATCCTGGGCGAGAACGGTGACACGCTGAGCCTGAGCAACAACCTGACTTACATGATCACCAACAAGTCCAAGGAAACCAATCAGCCTTTGACTGTCATCCCCCGCTACACCCTGAACAGTACGCTGGACTGGCGCGTCAACGACAAGCTGTCCTTGCTGGCTACCGCCACGCTGTATGGCAAACAAAAGCCACGCTCGCACAACCTGTCCAATAACTCGGAAGTGAAAGGTGATGGTCTGCGTGAACGTGGTTCATATGCCATCTTCGGTCTGAGCGGCGCTTACCAGGTCACCAAGTCCACCAACATCCGTCTTGGCGTGAACAACCTGTTCGACAAACGCTTGTACCGTGAAGACTCGGGTAGCGGCCAAGGTGCCAACACCTATAACGAACCTGGTCGCCAATACTACGCAACGTTGACTGCCAGCTTCTAATGCATCTTGCCGACCTCCGGGCTTGCTCCGAAGTCTGGAGGTCTGGCACGCCATAACGTCGCTTTTTCACAACCAACATAATAATTACTCTCATTTCTATTCGAGTTATAAGGTTTCACGCTTGAACCGATAATGAGAATCGGTATCATTATTTCCGCTGTAAGGAAAATACTGCCGCCAAGAGCAACGCAACCGCAGCACACGCTAAAAACAGACACAAATTGGAAGTCGTCAATGAAATCTCTATTTACCGTAAAGCGCTTGCCGCTCGTTCTGGCAGGCGCTTTTGCTGCTAGTGGTGCCGTTGCTCAAGAAAGCACACCCGTCCAACTCAGCCCAGTGGTTGTTACCGCCTCGGGCTTTGAGCAAGACATTAAAGAAGCTCCTGCGTCGATTACCGTCATTACCCGCGAAGACCTGGAAAACAAGTTCTACCGTGATGCCTACGACGCTCTGCAAGATGTGCCTGGCGTCATTGTGACTGGCGGTGGTGACCGTCGCGACATCACCATTCGCGGCATGAGCTCCAAATACACACTGATCCTGATCGACGGCAAACGCCAAAGCTCGACAGAAACCCGCACCAACTCGGACTCCTCCGGTGTGGAAGGCGGCTGGACCCCTCCCCTGTCCGAAATTGAACGTATCGAAGTGGTGCGCGGCCCCATGTCCTCGCTGTATGGCTCCGACGCCATGGGCGGTGTGATCAACATCATTACCCGCAAAGTGCCCAAGGAATGGGGCGGTTCCATTCGCCTGGATAGCACCTTGCAATCGCACAGCCGCTCGGGCGATATTTTCCAGGGCAATTTCATGCTGGGTGGCCCGATCAAGGATGGCGTGCTGGGCTTGCAAGTCTATGGACAACAAACCAATCGCAAAGAAGACGATATCTACAACGGTTATCGCAAGCGTGAGTCCTTTGAAGTCGGTGCCAAGCTGAGCCTGACCCCTTCGGAAAACCACAGCTTTGTGCTCGAAGGCAGCACAAAGCGTCAAAAATACAATTCCACCTTGGGCAAGACCGTTGAGCCAATTGCTCCCGGCACTGCTTGCGGACGCTCCGGTTGCCCTGCCAGTTCCGAGACAGATTACCGCGGTGAAAAGGTCTCTTTGACTCACAGTGGCAACTGGGGATTTGCAACCTCTGACACCTACGTGCAACAGGAAGACTTCAACAACAAGTCGCGTGACATGCGTATCAAAAATACCGATGCACGTACTGCATGGGTTGCCCCCCTGGGCGATCATCTGCTGACGCTGGGTGCCTCCTACCAGCATCAAAAACTGAACGACGAAACTGGGAACCAGCTCACAACTGGAATCAACCGTATCAAACGCACCCAATGGTCGCTATTCATGGAAGACGAGTGGAGCCTGACCAACAGCTTCGCCCTGACCGGCGGCCTGCGCTACGACCACGACGAGAACTTCGGCAAACACTTCAGTCCACGTATCTATGGCGTGTGGTCTGCCACAGACAACTGGACTATCAAAGGCGGTGTATCCACCGGCTTCCGTGCACCTGACCTGCGTCAAACCATCCCTGGTTGGGGCCAAGTCAGCCGTGGTGGCAATATGTACGGTAACCCTGACCTGAAGCCAGAAAAATCGCTGTCGCAAGAACTCGGCGTCATGTATGACAGTCTGGAGGGCTTCTCCGCTGGCGTGACTTTGTTTAATAACGACTTCAAGGACAAGATCACTCGCGTTGCATGTCCGGCCAGCAAATGTACCGACGGCCCTAACCAGTTTGGTTCCGACCCCACTACTTACGAGAACGTGGACAAGGCGGTAACCCGTGGTATTGAAACCAACTTCAGCTGGGATCTGGCTCAAGACTGGACCTTGAAGGCCAATTACACCTACACCCATTCCAAGCAAAAGAGCGGTCCTAACGAGGGTCAGCCTCTGAATCAAATGCCCAAGCACATGGCAAATGTCAGTCTGGATTGGCACCCTACAGAAAAAATCAACACATGGGCTCGCGTGAACTACCGTGGCAAAGAAAGTGAACCAGTCACCTCTGCCTCTTCCTCGACAACACGAGCTCCGTCCTACACCTTTGTAGATCTGGGTGGCACCTACAAACTGAACAAAAACGTAGACCTGTACGCGGGTATCTACAATATTTTGGATAAGCAAATCCGCTACGATGATTACGGCTACGTCGAAGATGGTCGTCGCTACTGGCTGGGTGTAGGTTTGCGTTTCTAAACACCTATAGTCCCTTCAAATGGCCGGCGCCTCTAGAGCCGGCCATTTTTATTTCTCCACTGCATTCGTCTACCTCACCTGACCGATAAGCTCTTCCTTCAGCCATAACAGCGCTAGACTAAAGCCTGGTTAGCCAGCTTTCTGGCTACAGAATCACCTCATTCGGGAGCTGATCTTGTCGTCCACCGAGTCTGATCTCGCGATCTATGCCGGGCCTCGTGCTTATCGTCATATTCAAAGCAATGGCTTGCATGCCAAGGACATCAGCACGCTGATTGGCAGCGCGGGTGGGCCCAAGGCTTTGGCGCTAACCGGGCTGGATCAGTATTTGTTTGGCGACTGGCTCAACACGCATGACGAGCCGTTATGGTTGTTTGGCAGCTCCATCGCTTCCTGGCGCTTTGCCTGTGCGGCCCAGAGCGATCCGCACAAAGCCTTTGCGGACTTTGCGCAGCTTTATATACACAGCCCCTTTCTTCCCAAATCCACGGTAGCTGACATTACCCGGTCTACCCAGACCATGCTGAAAACCTTGCTGGGGGACGCCGACTCACAGGCTGCGATCCTGAACCATCCACGCTATCGCTTCGCCATTACCGTGGCACGCAGCAAGGGCTGGGCGGGTTCCCGCAACCCCAAACAGCTTGGTGCAGCCCTGCTCAGCTGCATGGTCGGCAATTATGTGCACCCTGCTATCCCGCATTGGTTCTTCGAACGGGTTATTGTGCACGACACCCGCAGCCCCTTGCCCATTCACGGCAGACATCAAGACCTGGCTCGCTACGCCGCACTGGATCAGCACAATTTGTTCGAGACCCTGGCCGCCAGCACCGCTATTCCACTCGTGATTGACGGTGTGAATGCCGCCCATAACTGGCCTGCCGGTCTATACCGGGATGGAGGCCTAGTCGACTACAACTTCTGCGCTCTGGATCTGGATAGCCCAGGCTTGACCTTGTTTCCGCATTTCACTCAAAAGATCAGCGCCAGCTGGTTCGACAAATACCTGCCCCGTTGGCAAAAGGCTCGCCGCCGTCACAGCCTGGACAATCTGATTTTGCTGTGCCCGACCGAACGTTTTTATCAGCGGCTAAAAGACCGCAAAATCCCCGATCGCTCCGACTACAAGCGTCTACCTGACGCAGACCGGCGTATTGCCTGGCAAAACTCCGTCGAACAAAGCCAGCGACTGGGCGAGCAATTTGCACAGTGGGTGGCCACCGACCAGTTGGCCCAGCGTGTTCAACCCCTGCCCTTTCCGTAGCAAAAGCCTGCAGGGCATAGGGGCAATTTAGTATCATTTCATCTTCAACCTCTTTCTTGGTACGCGCTCATGGATACTCCCATTCGTCTGACCCAATACAGTCATGGAGCCGGTTGCGGCTGCAAGATTTCCCCCAAAGTATTGGACATTATCTTGGCGGGAAGCGGAGCCCAGAACGTGGACCCGAACCTGTGGGTAGGCAATACATCACGTGATGATGCGGCTGTGTACGGTTTGAATGAGGAAACGGGCGTCGTCTCGACCACCGACTTTTTCATGCCCATCGTGGACGATCCGTATGACTTTGGGCGCATTGCTGCGACCAACGCCATCAGCGACATCTACGCCATGGGTGGTAAACCGATCATGGCCATCGCCATTTTGGGCTGGCCCATCAATGTCCTGTCCCCTGAAGTTGCCCGCGAGGTCGTGCGTGGTGGGCGTGCTGCTTGCGATGCTGCTGGCATCACCCTGGCCGGTGGTCACTCCATTGATGCCCCCGAGCCTATTTTTGGTCTGGCTGTAACTGGCGTAGTTGATAAAGGCCAGTTAAAACGCAACGACACCGCAACTGAAGGCTGCCAGCTCTATCTGACCAAGCCTTTGGGTATTGGCGTGCTGACCACGGCCGAGAAAAAAGCCAAGCTTCGTCCTGAAGATCAAAACCTGGCCCGCGACTGGATGTGCACGCTCAACAAGCCCGGCAACCGCTTTGCACAACTGCCCGGTGTTAAAGCCATGACCGATGTGACTGGCTTTGGTCTGCTGGGCCACCTGATCGAAATGGCTGATGGCAGCGGCCTGACCGCCCGTCTGAATCTGGACCGTGTGCCCCTGCTGCCCGGCATTGAATACTACCTGCAAGAAGGCTGTGTGCCCGGCGGCACGCAACGTAACTTCGACAGCTATGGCCATCGCATCGCTCCTATCAGCCAGGATCAGATCAACATTCTGTGCGACCCACAAACCAGCGGCGGTTTGCTGATCGCCGTAGAGCCTGCTGCCACTGCCGAGTTTCTGGCAACAGCACAAGAACTGGGCCTGACCCTGGAAGCCATCGGGGAATTCATCCCCGCCAAAACCCACGCCGTCGAAATCGCTTGATGCGTCCTGATACCCACCACTACCGCGAGCTGTTCCTGAACGATGTGCCTTTGATGGACGCTCGCGCTCCCATCGAATTCAGTAAAGGCGCCTTTCCCGGCGCATTGAACCTGCCACTGATGAACGACGAGGAGCGTCACCTGGTGGGGATCTGCTACAAGCAACATGGCCAGGATGCCGCCATTGCCTTGGGTAACAAGCTGGTCAGTGGCCAGCTCAAGCAAGCTCGCCTGCAGGCCTGGGCACAATTTACGCAAGACCATCCCGACGGCTACCTGTATTGCTTTCGAGGTGGCCTGCGCAGCCAGATCACACAAACCTGGCTGCGCGAAGAGGCAGGCATTCCCTATCCCCGCGTAGTGGGCGGCTACAAGGCTATGCGTGGCTTTTTGCTGAATAATCTGGAACAAACCGTCGGTAGCGCCCGTTTTCAGGTTCTGGGCGGCATGACAGGCACGGGCAAAACCGATGTCCTGCAGCAGCTTGATAACAGTCTGGACCTGGAAGGCTACGCACATCATCGTGGTTCCAGCTTTGGCAAACACGCCACCAGCCAACCCAGCCAGATCGACTTCGAGCACAGGCTATCGATCGCCATGCTCAAAAAAACGGCCCAAGGGCACCAGCGCTTCGTCCTGGAAGATGAAAGCCAAACCATAGGCCGTTGCAGCCTGCCACTGGGCCTGTACCGGGGGATGCAGCAGTGGTCCATCATCTGGCTGGAAGATAGCCTGGAAAACCGCATTACGCGCATCGTGCGCGATTATGTCCAGAACCTGCACGCAGAGTACATTGCCCAGCACGACCCGCAAACAGGCTTTGCGCTCTTTGCCGAACAACTGCGTCAAAGCCTGGCCCGCATTACCAAGCGCCTGGGCCATCAACGCTACCAGCAGTTGGCCGCCATCATGGATGAGGCCTTGCAGGAGCAGGAGCGCAGCGGCGCGCTGGAGGGTCACCGGGACTGGATCGGTGGTTTGCTGACGCAATACTACGACCCCATGTACGCCTATCAACGCGAACAAAAAGCGGAACGGATCATTTTTCAGGGTGATGCCGACGCGGTCCTGAATTATTTGCGTCAGCAAGGCTGACCCTCATCTAAAGCCCGGCCAGCAAAGCCTGCCATCGTTCCTCACAGATCAAGGGCTGACTGACGCCGACCCATATCCACTCTTGTCAGAATCTGTCCTTGCTCTGACACAAAGAGTAAACAAAGGGTAACCCCTACCATCTCGCAAGAATCTTGTTGCAGGTGGTAAGAAATGACGTCCCTCAATCGCGTTGCCCGGCATGTTCAGTTCCGTATTATCTGGCTCCTGCTTTTTGTACTGGCAGCCTGTCTGAGCAGTCCTACGGCACACTCCAGTTCGCGCATTGCCCATTTCTTGCCGGACATTGCCCTTAACGAGATCTTTCCCACCGCCACCCACACCAGCGAGCCCGCGGGCACCTTACCTGTTGCCAAGGTCTTTAAGGATCAGGAACAGCTAGGATATGTGTATGTGACGACCGACATCGTTAACACCCGTGGTTACTCCAGCTTCCCCATCGACACCCTGGTCGCCATGAGCATGGATGGCAGCATCGTCGCTGCCAAGCTGCTGGAACACCATGAACCCATTGTCTTGATCGGCATCCCCGAATCGCGGGTAGAAGCCTTCATTCAGGGCTATGTGGGCCAGAATTACATCAAGAACCGTCCCAAACCCGGCGCACCACCACCTGTCGACATTATCAGTGGTGCCACCGTGACCTTGATGGTGGTCGGTGACAGCATCATGCGCTCTTCCCAACTGGTGGCCCGGCAAGAAGGCATAGGCCAGCCTGCCGCCCCCGCCACAGCACCGGCGGCAGTCAAACGCAGCATAGACAGCAGCAATCAAACCATTGCCAGCTGGGATGAGTTGCTCCAAAGCGGTGCCATCCAACGCCTGCACGTCAGCGTGGCCGAAATCAACCAGGCTTTCATCGACAGTGGTCGCACGGAAGCCGCCGCCCATCCGCAGGAAGGCGACCCACAAGACACTTTTATTGATCTGTACGCCGCCCTGGTCAGCGTGCCCAGCATTGGAAAAAGCCTGCTGGGCGAATCTGACTACACGTACCTGCAACAAGAGCTGAAACCCGGTCAGCAAGCCATGCTGGTCGTCGGGAACGGGCTGTATTCCTTCAAAGGATCAGGCTATGTACGCGGCGGGATTTTTGACCGTATCGAGATCGTCCAGGATCTGGACAGCTTTCACTTCACCGATCTGGACCACCAGCGTCTGCCCGGCGTGAAAGCCGCCAATGCCCCTGACTTCAAAGAAGCCGCCCTGTTCAAGATTCCGGCTACCGCCACCTTTGATCCGGTCCAGCCCTGGCGGCTGCAACTGCTGGTTCAGCGCGTGCTGAGCGTCAAGGATAAAGCCTTTGTCACGCTGAACCTGAATTACCAGCTTCCTGATGCCTATTTGACAGCGCCCCCTTCAGCAGCAGTTGCAGCGGCCCCCGATACCGCAGAGCACGATGACCTGGAAACCGCCGGCAAGCCTTTGTACAAGCAAATCTGGGCGGGCAAGAAAGTGCAGATTGCCGTGCTGCTGCTGTCCTTGCTGATCTTGGGTGGAGTCTTCTTCTTTCAGGACACGCTAACCAAGCACGAAGTGTTCTACCAGCGCTTTCGCATCGGCTTTCTGCTGTTCTCCCTGGTCTGGATTGGCTGGTACGCCTCGGCCCAGTTGTCCGTGGTGAACGTACTGACTTTCTCCCACGCACTGCGCACCGATTTCCGCTGGGAATACTTCCTGATGGATCCGCTGGTCTTCATTCTGTGGATCGCCACCGCCATCTCCCTGATCTTCTGGAACCGAGGTGCCTTCTGTGGCTGGCTCTGCCCCTTTGGAGCACTGCAAGAACTAGCCAACAAGCTGGCCCGCTTCCTGCGCATTCCGCAAATCAAGGTAGCCTACAGCGCCCATAAGCGCCTGGTGTCCATCAAATACGTGATCTTCATTCTGCTGTTTGGCTTTGCCCTGTACGACATGGCCGTGGCGGAAAAGATGGCGGAAGTCGAACCCTTCAAGACCGCCATTATTCTGAAATTCATCCGCGACTGGCCCTTCACCATCTTTGCCGTCTTGCTGCTGATTGCCAGCCTGTTTATCGAGCGCTTTTACTGCCGCTACCTCTGTGCCCTGGGTGCTGCCCTGGCTATCCCCGCCCGCTTGCGCATCTTTGACTGGCTGCGTCGCTACCCCATGTGTGGCAACCCCTGTCAGCGCTGTGCAACCGACTGCCCCGTCCAAGCCATCGAGCCAGAAGGCCCGATCAACCCCAACGAGTGCATCCAGTGCCTGAACTGCCAGATGCTGTATCACCACGAGAAAAAATGCCCGCACCTGATTCAAAAGATCGCCAAGCGCAAGCGAGATAAACCAGCCCCCGTTGCCGTTGCCAGCTCGCTGCAAGACGATGCTGCTGCCCGCCCTACCGTGCGTCCACGCAGCGTAGACAGTACCGATTCCACGCCAGCCACGCCGTGAGACGGCTGGGCGCGCCCCAGCGCCAAGTCGGTCACGTCATCACACAAAAGGAAGATCACACCATGTCCGAGAACACACAGGATAAACACGGCTTGAGTCGCCGCGCCTTTCTGGGCACCGCCGCCTTGTCAGGTGCCGCAGTCGTCAGCGCCACCCATATTGGCAATGCTCTGGCCGATACGAAAAAAGCACCGGACGGGCAAAACGCCCATATCGAGCCGGGTGAACTGGACCAGTACTACGCCTTCAACTCCGGCGGTCAGTCCGGCGAAATCCGCATCATGGGCCTGCCCTCCATGCGCGAGCTGATGCGCATCCCGATTTTCAACATTTGCAGCGCGACGGGCTGGGGCATTACCAACGAAAGCCGCCAGATCATGCGCGCCAACCTGACGCCTGAAACCCTGGCCTTTGCTGACTCCTTGGGCGGCATCCTGCCTAACGGCGATGCTCACCACCCCCATATGTCCTTTACCGACGGGACTTACGACGGACGCTTCATCTACATCAACGACAAGGCTAATAACCGCGTGGCTCGCGTGCGCTGCGATGTCATGAAGTGCGACAAGATCATCGAGATCCCCAATGCCGACGGCATCCACGGCCTGCGCCCCCAACGTTACCCCCGCACCGGCTATGTGTTCTGCAACGGCGAACACATCGTTCCCCTGCCCAATAACGGCACCATCTTCGGCAACCCCAAAGAGAACTACTTCTCTGTCTTTACCGCCATTGATGGCGACACCATGGAAATTGCCTGGCAGGTGATCGTGGATGGCAACCTGGACAACTGCGACGCCGACTACCAGGGCAAATACGCCTTCTCCACCTGCTACAACTCCGAAAAGGGGCTGGACGTCGGCGAGATGAGCGCCAACGAGCAGGACTGGGCCGTGGTGTTCAACCTGAAGGCCATTGAAGACGGCGTCAAGAAAGGCGACTTCAAAGAAATGCAGGGCGTCAAAGTGCTGGATGGCCGCAAAGGCTCGCGCTACACCCGCTACATTCCTGTGCCCAACTCCCCGCACGGTTGCAATGCCAGCCCCGATGGCATCCACGTGGTGTTTAACGGCAAGCTCTCGCCCACCGTCACCATGATTGACGTGCGCCGCCTGGACGACTTGTTCGCCGACAAGATTAAACCGCGCGACTGCGTAGTGGCAGAGCCTCAACTGGGTCTTGGCCCACTGCACACGGCCTATGACGGCCGCGGCAATGCCTACACCACGCTGTTTATCGACAGCCAGATCGTGAAGTGGAATATGGCCAAAGCCATTGAGGCTTACCAGGGCAAGGACGTAGACCCCATCATCCAGAAACTGGACGTGCACTACCAGCCCGGCCACAACCACACCACCATGGGCGAGACCAAAGAGGCCGATGGTAAATGGCTGGTCTCGCTGAACAAGTTCTCCAAAGACCGTTTCCTGAACGTAGGCCCGCTCAAACCAGAAAACGATCAGCTGATCGACATTTCGGGCGACGTCATGAAGCTGGTTCACGATGGCCCAAGCTTTGCCGAACCACACGACATGCTGCTGGTTGCTGCTGACAAAGTACGACCCAAGCGCGTCTGGACTCGTGACGACCCATGGTGGGACGGCGCACGGAAAATGGCTGAAAAAGACGGCGTCACCCTGGAAGGTGCGTCCAAAGTCATTCGGGATGGCAACAAGGTGCGGGTCTACATGACCGCTGTGGCACCCGTGTTCTCCGTGCCCAGCTTCGAGGTCAACCAGGGCGATGAGGTCACCGTCGTCGTCACCAATATGGAGATGATCGAGGACTTGACCCACGGCTTTACCTTGTCCGGCTACGGCGTGGCCATGGAAATTGGTCCGCAACAAACCAGCTCGGTCACCTTCACGGCTTCGCGCCCCGGTGTGCATTGGTACTACTGCCAGTGGTTCTGCCACGCCTTGCACATGGAAATGTCCGGTCAGATGAACGTGAAACCCAAAGCCTGACGGTGACATGACGCCTTTCTGCCTGCTCCCCGCCCGTGCACGCTGCCTCAGCCCAACCCTGGTGCTGAGGCTGGCCCTCAAGCCGCTTACGGTCCTGGCCCTGGCGGCCAGTGGCCTGATGGCGCAAGCGGCCACCATTGAAGTGCCTGCCGATACATCGCTGCAAGCCGTTATCGATGCCGCCCTGCCCGGCGACATCCTGATGCTGGCTCCCGGCACGTATCAGGGCAATATCATCGTGAACAAGCCCTTGACGCTTCAAGGCCCCAACAATCGGCAAGCCGTATTGATGGGAGAACGTGAAGGCCGCACGGTGTGGGTGCAGGCGGAAGATGTGCAGATACGTCAGATTACCGTGCGTAATTCCGGCTTGAGCCTGCCGGATATGGATGCAGGCATATTCCTGGATAAACCCGCCCATAACGCCCTGATTGAAAACAACGACATCCTCGACAATCTGGTGGGGGTATATGTCTGGGGGCCCCACAACGCGCTGGTGCAACACAACACCATCGTAGGCAATAAAGAGCTGCGTCTGAATGAGCGCGGCAATGGCGTGACCGTCTGGAACTCCCCCGGCTCACGCATCTTGTACAACGATATTTCCTGGGGTCGCGACGGCATTTTTTCCAATACCAGCCGCGACAACGTCTTCAGCCATAACCGCTTTACCCAACTTCGCTATGCGGTGCACTATATGTACACCAATAACAGCGAAGTCAGCAGCAATGTTTCCATAGGCAATGACATTGCCTATGCCCTAATGTTTTCGCAGTTCCTGACGGTACGTGAAAACATCAGCATCAACAGCACACATCAAGGCTTGATGCTCAACGCCGCCCAGCAATCGACCATTACCGACAATATCGTGGACGGGGCCGAGAAAGGCGTTTTTCTCTACAACGCCAACTTCAACACGATCTCCGGCAACCTGATTCAGAACACCCAGATCGGGGTGCATTACACCGCCGGTTCCGAAGGCAATGAGATCACGGAAAACGCCTTCATCCAGAACCAGAATCAGGTGAAGTATGTGGGTACCCGCTACCTGGAGTGGTCCAGCAAGGACCGGGGCAATTACTGGAGCGATCACAGCGCCTTTGACCTGAACGGTGACGGCATTGGCGACACCGCTTATCGCCCCAATGGCCTGATTGAACAACTGATGTGGCGAGCCCCTTCGGCCCGCGTGCTCTTGAACAGCCCCGCCGTTTCCATTGTGCGCTGGGCGCAAACCCAATTTCCCGCCATTTTGCCCGGCGGCATCATCGATAGCGCACCGCTGATGCGTGCGCCCGACAATCCCGTCTGGGAGCGCTACAAGGCCAATCATGACTCCATCCAATAACTGCACGACCCCTGTCGCGCTGGCCAATGTCAGCAAGCTGTATGGCCAGCAGCGTGCCGCCAACGCGGTGAACTTCGAGCTTTACCCTGGTCAATGCACGGTACTGGCTGGCCACAATGGCGCAGGCAAAAGTACTGTCATCAAACTGATTCTGGGCCTGATCCGCGCCGACGAAGGCAAGGTCACGTTGCTGGATCATGACGCGGGTTCGTCCCAGGCTGCCCGACTGCGGGCCCATATCGGTTACTTGCCCGAAACCGTCGCCCTGCACCCCGCCTTGACCGGCACCGAAACACTGGCTTTTTACGCTCGTCTGAAAGGGCTGCCGACCCGTGACAACCAGGCCTTGCTGGCACGTGTCGGCATTGCACAAGCGGCTCACAAGCGCGTGGGCACCTATTCCAAAGGCATGCGCCAACGCTTGGCACTGGCGCAAACCCTGTTGGGCAAACCTCGTGTGCTGTTACTGGATGAGCCCACCACTGGACTGGACCCGGCCTCCCGTCTGCTGTTCTACGAGATCGTCCAAGAACTGCGCGATGCCGGGGCCACCATCCTGCTCAGTACCCACGCTCTGGCGGAGATGGAACGTCTGGCGGACCGCATCATCGTGATGCAGCAAGGGCGCAAGATTGCCGATGGCACCTTATCCGAACTGCGACAACACGCTGGCTTGCCGGTACGTATTCGCCTGACCGTAGAGCAAATCCCCGACTCTGTTCCACGGCACTGGAATGTCATCGGTGCCAATCGCCTGGAACGTCATTGCACCGAAGCCGAAAAAATCCAGATTCTGCGCGAAGCGCACGCCATTTCAGGATTAACCGACCTGGAGCTGGAATCCCCCGGTCTGGACGAGTTGTATGCGCACTTTTTGAAGCGCGAGGATTACTAAGCCATGAACCCTGTCCTGATCATCATCCAAAAGGAAGTGCGCGACGGATTGCGCAATCGTTGGGTACTGGCCGTCACCCTCTTGCTGGCCGCACTGGCTTTGTCCTTGGGTTTTCTGGGCAGCGCCCCCACCGGCAGCGTCAAGGTAGATCCTTTGACAGTCACGGTTGTCAGCCTGTCCAGCCTGTCTATTTTCCTGATCCCGCTGATTGCCATGCTGCTGTCCTACGACGCCATTGTGGGCGAGATCGAGCGCGGCACCATGTCCTTGCTGCTGAGCTACCCCGTCCATCGCTGGCAGGTTCTGGTCGGTAAATTCCTGGGCCATGCCCTGATCCTGAGCCTGTCTACGGTGGTGGGCTACGGCTTGGCAGGTGTCACCTTGCAAATGGCTCATGGCGGCCTGGACTTCAGCGTCTGGACGCCCTTTCTGGCCATGATGGGTGCCAGCGTTTTGCTCGGTGCCAGCTTCCTGTCCATGGGCTATTTCATCAGCACCCTGGTCAGAGAGCGTGCCACTGCGGCCGGACTGGCCATCGGTATCTGGCTGTTTTTCGTGGTGATTTATGACATGGCTCTGCTGGGTATTCTAGTCGCTGACCAAGGTGCCATGATCACCGCTTCCTGGCTGAACATCATCCTGCTGTTCAACCCCACCGACGTGTACCGCCTGCTGAATCTGACCGGCTACGAGAATGTCGCCATGTTTGCTGGTATGGCCGGTTTAAGCGAACAGGCTCGTCTGCCCGCCAGTGTGTTGATGAGCGTTCTGCTGCTGTGGATCGCCGTGCCTTTTGGTCTGGCAAGCCTGGTATTCAAAAGAAAAGCACTATGAAAAAACTGCGCACTTTTCTGTTGCTGTGCCTGGGTCTGATACTGGCTGCCTGCGGCCAACCGGAACAGGTGCAAGCCCCGCCGCCTCCCGTCGTCCAGATCCCGCAAACGGCTGTAGGCCACTACTGCGGCATGTACCTGTTCGAGCATCAAGGCCCCAAAGGGCAAATCCTTCTGCGCGAACGCGAAGCGCCGCTCTGGTTCACCACCATACGCGAGGTCTTTGCCTACACCATGCTGCCTGAAGAATCCAAGGCCATTGCCGCCACCTATGTGCAAGACATGGCCCAACGCAATCAGGACGGCCAGTTCCCCGACCAAGCCTGGATACCGGCACAAGATGCCTGGTATCTGATCTACAGCCGCTACACCGGTGGCATGGGCACCATCGATGCCCTGCCCTTTAGCCAGGAGCAGGCCGCCAAGGACTTCCAGCAGCAGCATGGCGGCCAAGTGGTTCGCTTTGCCGAGATGCCGGAGAACTACATCTTTGGTGCGGTCGCGCTGCCTTGAAACGCTTATCTTCCTGATCCCAGGTATTTGCCATGACTTCTACTCCTGTTTCCCGCCGTCGTTTTATCGGTATCGTGGCCGCGACCAGCGCCCTGACTTGCGTGCCCTGGGCCGTCAAAGCGATGCAAGCAGCCACTACCCCGCTCAGCTCCTGGCAAGGGGTGGCTTTAGGTGCGGACGCACAACTGCATATCCACCATCCCGACCCGGTTTTCGCACAAACCCTGATTGATCGGGCCCTATCCGAAGTGCGACGGCTGGAGCGAATATTCAGTCTGTATGAACAAGACAGCGCCTTGCGCCGCCTGAATCGCGATGGCTATCTGAAGCAAGCCCCCGGCGATCTGACGCGGCTGCTGCTGGAATCACAGCGCCTGAGTGAATTAACGAACGGGGCCTTTGATCCAACCGTGCAGGTACTCTGGGAGCTGTATAGCCAAGCGGCTCAACGCAACACTCAAACATCCATTCCTGATGCCGCCGAGATTAGCCAAACGCTGCAGCAAGTCGGCTACCAGGCCATCCACATTCAAGGTGACACTGTCCTGCTACAACACCCCGGCATGGCCCTGACCCTGAACGGGATTGCTCAGGGCTACATCACCGATCGCATCACTGAACAGCTGAAACAGGCAGGCCTGGAGCACGCTTTGGTCGATATGGGCGAGATACGCAGCCTGGGCACGGCTCCGGGAAATCGTCCCTGGCGCGTCGGTCTGGCAGGCGATCAAGCAGAGCCAGCCAGCTTGTTGAATCTGGATGTACACAATCAGGCAGTCAGCACCTCGTCAGGAGCAGGCACAGCACTTAGCCGGGATGGCTCCGTCACCCATCTGTTCAACCCCGCCAATGGTCAGGCCCGCCCTTTGTATCGCAGTGTCTCTGTCGTGGCTGGAAATGCCACCATTGCCGACGCCCTGTCCACAGCCTTTTCCTGGATGTCGCCACCAGAGATAGCTCGGGTACTGGCTGGCGATCCTGGTTTGCAGGCATGGGTGCTGCCCTACGATGGTGATCAGCTAGTACGGATGCACTCGTAAACACCAAGACAAACCCGCTTACCGGCAGACGCTCAAGCCCGATAAAGCCTCGTACAATGGCGGTTTCGTCTACTGCAGGCCAAATCCCCATGCCCCTGAACGCTGAAACCCTTCCCTCTGCCGCCCCTTTACCCGGTCTGCCAGAATGGACCGGGTTTTGCGAGGCAGCACACCAGTCCGACCGATATGCGTTGGACCTGCATTGCTTGAAGGCAGCAGGCTTGCAAGTAGACTTGAGTGGACAGCGGCATTCACCGGAACTTCAGGCAGCCGGAGCCGCTCTTTTGGCAGCCCGCCATTTCGACACGGCACGCAAACAGTTGCTAAACGGCGGCATCGTCAACGGCACCGAACAACGCGCCGCCTGGCACAGCGCCCTGCGCGCCCCCGCCCCCACGGCGGAAGTTGCCAAGGAACGCGAGCGCATGAACGAATTCGTGCGCGTCGCCGACTCCGAGCGCCGCTGGCGCAACATAATCCATATTGGTATTGGTGGCAGCGACTGGGGCGTGCGCCTGTCCCTGGCGGCCTTTGGCTATCGCCACAGCTGGCGCAACGTACGCTTTCTGGCCAATATCGACGGCCATGCGCTGGAACATGCCTTGTCGGGTATGGACCCTCACGACACCCTGATCGTGATCGCCTCCAAATCCTTCACCACGACCGAGACTCTCAAGAACGGACAGCGGGCCCTGGAATGGCTGCAAGCCGCTGGCGTTGCCAACCCCTACGAACAAATCGTTGCGGTCACCGCGCGCCCTGAAACGGCCTCCAACTGGGGGATTCCACAAAAAAATGTCTTCCAGTTCTGGGATTGGGTAGGTGGCCGCTTCTCCCTGTGGTCGGCAGTCAGCTTAACCACGGCTTTAGCGGTTAGCAGTGACGTGGTGGCCGGGATGTTGTCAGGCGCTGCAGCCATGGACCAGCATTTTCAGGAAGCCCCCATCGCCTCCAACGTGCCCGTGCAAATGGCACTGGCTGGCGTGGTCAACCGCAGTGTGCTGGGTTATGGCTCACTGAACATTTCCCCCTACGACTTCCGCCTGGGCAATCTGGTGCCCTACATTCAGCAACTGGATATGGAGTCGCTGGGCAAGTCGGTCACCACTAGCGGTGAACCGGTTGGAATCGCTACCGGCGCAGCTGTCTGGGGACTGGCCGGAACAGACGCACAACACACCTTCTATCAGTGGCTACACCAGGGCAGCGATGGCGCTCCTGTGGACTTTATTGTGTGCCAGCAGGCAGATCACAATCAGGCCGAGCACCATAATCTGCTGCTGGCGAACTGCCTGGCACAGCGCGAAGCCTTGATGCGCGGCAAAACCTACGAGCAGGCCCTGGCCGAGTGCGAACAACAAGGTCTGGGCGAGCAGGCTGCCGAACTGGCCCACCATCGCGTGCACTCGGGCGGCCGCCCTAACACGCTGATCGTATTGCCCCGCCTGAACCCCTTCTCGCTAGGCGCCTTGCTGGCCTTGTACGAGCACAAGATATTTGTACAGGCCTTGATCTGGGGGATCAATCCCTTCGATCAATGGGGGGTGGAATACGGGAAAGTATTGGCGAACGGGATTTTGCAGGAACTGTCGGGAGAGAAAAAAGCCTCTGCTGAGCATGATGCGTCTACTCGGCATTGGATAGAGGCGTTCAAAAGTTAAACATACTAACCGCCAAACATCCTCATTAAAGCAAAAACCCATATAGCGAATACATATGGAAATAACTCACATAGAAAAATAAAAAATTTTAAGCCTATGATTTCAAGTAATACGTAAAAACCGCATATAAATTAGATGAGTTACTCTCTAATTTTCACCACCTTGAAATTTTGAGCGTTCACGAAATCATGTTACTTGAAACATTCCTAAAACCACAAATTTTCATTTAATACTCTACAAAAAACCAACACCTGTAACCGAGAAAAATCCGCACCAACAAATCAAAATGGAGTAAAAATGCTTAATAAGCTAGATCTAAAATACAGATTTGGATTCCTAATAGAAGCCAAAAAAGAAAAATTAAATCTATCGTCCTGCGACTTTCTTAGCTCCTGGAACTTTACTCAATGTGGAGAGGCTATCATTGCCCATCACCATGAAACAAAGATAAAGAAACACCAGTTTCAAAATTATTTTGTATTCACTTTGGGTGATATTTTTTGCGCGCACGGAACTGAAAGTATAGAAAATATATTAAAACGATTCGCAGAAGAAAATGACTGGGATGCAATCGACTGCCTATCTGGAAGATTTGCCATATTGACTCATAATAAAAAAACCAACAACCTTGAAAAAATCTTAACAGATCCCATTGGATCTCGTAGCCTATTCTATTCCACCTCCCAACCAAATTTAGTAGCAAGTCACTCATCGCTTTTAGCAGAAATCCTAGACACAAATAGAGATCAAGAAACGATAGAATTCATAAAATCAGAAGATTTTTTAACAATAAGAACAAAATTCCTACCAGCCGATTTAACCATGTATAAAAATATATATGGTTTACCAGCAAATCACTACTATTCATTTAAAGACAACAAAGCTGCCAGATTTTGGCCTCGGAATCCAATAAAGCCAAGCAGCATTGAGAATCTGCTTGAAAAAAGCAAAGAGTATTTACTTAATCAAATTGAATATTTTTCAGCATCAGGAATAAGACCCATTATAGGACTAACGGGAGGAGTAGATTGCAGATCAATAATAGCAGCCTGGAATAGCCATAAAATTCATTTTAAATGTTTGACATGGGATAGAAATCTATCAAATGACGAAATTTCAATTATAAAAAGCATAAGCACACACATCTACGCAGACAGCTATTTTCTAGACGTTAAAAAAACTGAAAATTCAGAATTATTCGAAGCGCTGAAGACTTTCGGTCATATCAATCGAGGCAGATTCATAGGAAACGGAAACCTTACGGCACAAACAGCTGAGTTTTCTGGCCCAAGCGATGTATTTGTTAGAGGGCTAGGAGGAGAAATATTACGCGGCATGTTTAACAAAAGATCAAGCCGAGAAAGCAAAATCGAAAACCTTAAGTACGCTACCAATCTGTACAAAACCAGCCGCTTAAAAAACCCATCTGAAAAATTTCGTCTCTTTGTGGAAAAATCCTACAAAGATTTTTTTGACAGAATAAACTTAAATAATCAAAATTTATTCAACTATGATTTTGGAGATCTAATTTACTGGGAGCAAAGAATGAGTATGTGGGCCGCCTCTCTGCTTAACGAAGCCGATCCCGCACTCAAGAATATTGCTGGGTTAAACAGCAGAAAAATGTATGAAACAGCTTACGGGCTTCCAGATGAGGAGCGTTTCCAAAGGGAGCTACTATTAAAAATCACTGCTAATTTTGATCCTTACCTTTCCAATTTACCTATTATCTAAAGTTAATCACAAACATAACTCTTCTGGAGTTTTCATTAATCAATTAAATAGCAAACCTACAACTCTCATCCATTCTTCAGCCAATTCGAAAACCATCAAGTTTTTCCGCTGTTTCACAGACCGCTCCTCAGTGGAGTTCCAAATAAAGTAATCCACATCACCACAAGGTGTGCCTAGCGCCGCGTATACCGAAGGCATGATAGGCACATGGTCACCATACCAGCACAGGCTAGCTGGCCGCCCTGCCGCGCTCAAGACGCCACGCAACCGCTTGAGCATGGCATCGGCGTTACGGAGGTGGCGCAGATAAATTGTCAAATCCTCGCAGCGCTCTGGCGGAGGCTGGCGATACAGCTCCTCAACATCTCCGTCCACCACTTTTTCAAGATGCAACGGCCCGTGATTTTCCATAGTGATGACATGGATAAACACCGGGCCTTTTGCCTGTTCAAGCACGCTGGCCACTTTATCTGCCACAGCCTGATCACCGATATAGGGACCTGTGCGTTCCACCTCCCCAAAGGCTTTGATATCTATGAATTCATCAAAACCAAATTGCGGAAACACGCGATCGCGTTGATAGAAACTGGCGGGGTAAGGATGAATGCAAATCGTGCGATAACCTTGGCTTTTCAACCAAGAGGCCAAGGTTGCTACCTGCCAGCCTGCGCATACTGCTCTATAAGGATTGAAGCGATGCACGCCAAGAGTATCATTTTCAATACCACTTAAAAAAGAAAACTCGGAGCGTACCGTGTTCGCTCCCCAGGCAGGAACACGTAAATATCCGCCAACAGCAGCCTCTGCTTTAAAGCAATCAAACTCGGCCAGAACGTCCCGTCGAATCCCATAAAAAAGTCTTCGAGCATCAAAAAAAGACTCGCTTTGCACCGAAACCAAATGTGGTTGATCCACCAAAGACTCAACCGTCGGTAAAGTCGGAACGACCATATCAGCAAAGGGAGAGGACAAGGCCGGAAGCTGGCGTCCTTGTTGCCAATAGCGCCAAAAACTGGCTAACAATCCTAAGGACTGAAGGTCCTTCTCAGGCGCAACCTGCACAGTCAAACGCGCGCTATTGCCCAAAAGCAGCAAGCCCAGACTCAGCACAGCCAGCAGCGTCAAGGCTCCCCATTGCGCTGACCAGGCAGCCCGCAAGGCAGGCACGGCTTCCAGCCACAAGCCAATCGTCAATGCGGCAATAAAACCCGCTGCTGCCAGAAAGAACTTCCCCCAACCCAGAAAAGGAATGTAGAGCCGAGGGTGACGAATCGCATCCGTAAAATACTCGTAATCCTGAAATACAAAGGCTTCACGCAAAGCCTTGAACTTGGCATTGCTGACCACAACCAGCAGCAGGAAAAAGGCGCACAGCAAGGCCGTAGCAAAGATAGGCCGTCCCAGCAAAAAAACCAGGGCGACATATGCCAAACCGTACAGGCCTATGTGCAAGGCCCAGGCCGCTGCAGGACGACGCAAGCTGGCTGCTGTTTGCAGAAAACGCTCCAGCCCGACTGTCAGGGCCAGTCCCGACACGGCAGCCAGGATTGCAGTCCAGAATCCGGGCTCAAGCGTCATAACCGATCTTGCTCAGAATAAAGACAGACACCCGGGCGGGCAGCACGGCGAGAAACCAGCAACCCAGGTTCAAAGGGAACGGAAAGCTGATACGCGCTTTGTTGGCTTTCAGGCCACGGGCAATACGCTTGGCTGCTCTTTGCGGGGTCCACAGGAATGGCTTGGGGCCCGGCATGGCATCGCACATGGGCGAGCTAACGTAGCCTGGCATCACCACATTAACCTTGATTCCTTCCGGTGCCAGCCAACCACGCAGACCTTCACCATAAGCTTTGACCGCCGCCTTGCTGGCGCTATAGGACGGCGTAGTGGGCAGACCAAAGTAAGCGGCCAAGGAGCTCATCAAGGCGATCTGACCGCGCCCTTTCGCCCGCATAGCGGGCAGCACAGATTGCACGACTCGCAGTGAGGCCTTCACATTGATATCCAGCAGCAGCTCGGTATCTTCCCAGGCCTCCGGCTCGCCATTGGGACCTACATGGATATTCATACCCGCATTCACGATGACCAAATCAAAGGCTGCGCATTGCGACAACCAGTCATGCAAGGCATCCAGATCACGCAAATCCAGCTGATGCGTCTGTACCTGCGCACCCGCCTGACGGCAGCGCTCGGCCAGAGGCTCCAGAATCGCAGCATTGCGACCATGCAAAGTCAGTTCTGTACCGGGTTTGGCGTAGTAAAGCGCCAGCTCGCCACCAATGGCACTGGTGGCACCGGTAATCAGAATCCGTTCCTGCTCTGCTGGTTCAGCTACGCCCACGCGCTCTCCTTTCTTGGAAGGACCAGTACAAAACCATGCCAAAGCCTACACAAACCGTCGCATTCAAAGGAATCAACAAGTAATTGCCCATGCGTATGGCCACATACAAGGCCAATGCCGAATACAGGAAAGTGAACACTTCACCAATCAGCAAATAAAGATTGATGCGGGGCTGTCTTGCCACCTTCTCGCCCTCCCCTTTGGGGGTACGATTAAATTCCCCGTAGACCTTGAAGGCGGCTCGCACACCACCGACAAAATAATACCAAGCCATGGGTGGGAACATGGCGACATACAAGTAGGTATGCCACAAGGTACCCAACACGCCCGGCCTGTCATCAAAACGTGCTCCCTTGCGGGCACCGAAAGCATTATTCAACGCCCAGACAGCGACCAGCAAAAAGAATAGCGGCGCGCCCCACTGCAAGACGACATGATCAAAATTCAGCAAATAATTCAGCGGCAGGCTTAGCAAGATCAGGGCATAAATCGACGCCAGCATGACCGATGAAAACATCATGGAAAACGCATGCATGCGCTTCATCAAGGGCATGTCCTGCTGCCACATCTGCCCCAGATGCTTGAAGGCACTATGAATCAGACCCCGCCCCCAGCGCTCCCGCTGCACACGGAAGGCGCTGATGTTCTCGGGCAAGGTGGACATGGACACCACATCGCGCAAATAAGCGTATTTCCAGTCACCAAACTGGGCCCGATAACCCAGGTCCACGTCCTCGGTAATGGTAGAGGCATTCCAGCCACCCAGGGCTTCCACGCAAGCGCGTCGCCAGACACAGGAACTGCCACTTAAGGAAGCCATATCCCCGTCTTCGCTCAGCCCCACCGTCACATATTGCTGGTGGCCCATTTCCATGGCCTGAAAACGGGTCAGAAAAGAGTGGTCACGGTTTTCATAGCCAATACCCGTCTGCAAAAAACCCAGCTTCGCGTCCTTGAAAGGCGGAATGGTTTTCTGCAGGAAGTCGGCTGGCGGTAAAAAGTCCGCATCAAAGATCGCAAAAAACTCGCCCTGGGAATGCTGAATGCCATGCACCAGATTCCCGGCCTTGTAGCCCGCACGATCAGCACGCTGAATGCGGCGAATGGGCACACCTTGCCGAGCACACTGATCCACCTTGTTCTGGGCCAACAGCGCAGTCTTGTCTGTTGAGTCGTCCAGCACCAGAATTTCCAGCGCGGACACCGGATAATCCAGACGACAAGCCGCATCGATCAAACGCTCGACAACAGCAGCCTCGTTATAAATCGGTAATAAAACGCTGACCTTGGGATACCAATCCTGCTGCAAGGAGGCGGACGTCTGCACCAGCTCGCTTAGCTTACGACGCTCCACCCGTCGCGAGATCAGCAGTACCCGCAGTTCCAGAACCACGTACAGGGCAAAGGCCCCAACAACCAACAAGAACAGCGCCTGAATCAGGTACGCAAAAATGCTCACAATCATGGAAACAAGCGCACCCTAGAAGCCGACCACATCAGCCAGCTCCTGGAGGCGATGCTCCCAGGTGTGGAACTGACGCACATACGCCGCCCCCGCCGCCGCACGCTCGCAATCCTGCGCGGTGGGGCCCTGGCGCAGACGTGCAAATAACTCAGTGGCCTGCTCGCGGGAATGCACCACGTGGCAGAAATCACGGAAATAACGATCCACCGCACGACCGGGATTAGTCACCGCAATGCCCCCACTGGCTAGAATCTCCAGCAAGCGGCGCGAGCACATGGTGTCAGAATCCGTGACCGAGTTCACGTTCAGGCACATCACATGCTCTTTGTAGATACGCCCCGTCTCGCGGTGCGGAACCTGACCATGAACCTGCACATGCGTCGAGCGTGGAAAGCGGAATTCGATATGCCGGGACAATCTGTCGTGATTTCTGTCGTAGGCATTAAGCTGCATCTGCGCATCCTCACAGGCCCCGAAAATCATGTCCAGAAAACGCCTACGTTCACTCAGGATGCGACGGTAATAACTGCCCGTAAAGCACCCTTCCTTGCGTGTGAAATCAAAGCCCGTGAAGTTATGAAACGCAGGCTGATACGGCATGCTCAGGGTGTTCACAGGCACATCAGGATTCAAGCGAGCACGATAGCGCGGCAGGCAATCACTGTCCGTGGTGAACACATAATCAAAGGCCTTGGCCACATCAATGAAGTGCTCGAAATACGCCCCGTCGTCCTTGTTCCAGAACACCGTGGGCACACCCTGATCCTTAGCGAACTGCACCAGCTTGTAAATCGTGCGAGGCGTACGCAAACGGATCAGTCGCGACTGCTTGGCCAGCTCGTAGCGCCACGCGCCACCCAGCCCATGGAACACGGACTCCACAAAAAGCAGATCAGGCTTCCAGGAGGAGATGACCTCCTCGTAATTGCGCGGGTTCAGAATACGGATAGAGCATTCGGCTGACAGGCAGTCTGCCGTGAAATAGTCCGACACCAAGGCTACTTTCAATTGCCCAAACTGCCCCGCGGGCTTGCCGTCTTCGCTGACGGTTGGGTGCGTATAGATGCGCGCCCCCAAAGCCCGGATTGCGCGACCGATCATGAATTAGCCCCGGCCGGCAAAGCATGCACCACAAAGTCAGCCCAACTGCGACGCTGCGTGGCCTCTTCACGTGCCAAGGCACCATCCTGGGCCAACACTTCCGGACCTGCCTGAAAGGTTTCATCCAGCACACGAGCCAAGTCCTGCACATCACCTGCTTTAAAAAAACGCACCGAACGACATGGCCCAACTTCGTCTTGAAACACCGGCAGATCCGGCACCAGAACAGGTTTGCCCATCGCCATCGCCTCAACCAGCTTGATGGGAGGCACAATACGACACACCTCAAAGGGACGACGAGGAATACATACCAGCGCAGCCTTGGCCTGCAAGGCGCGAGCCTCCTCAGGCGAGACCCGACCAGCAAACAGCACATGCTTTTCCATACCCAGGCTTTGCACCTGAGCCTGCAACTGAGCGCGCGCCTCCCCATCCCCAATAATGGTCAGGGTGACATCCTTGCCACGGCCAACCAGATCCGCCACGGCGTCGATCAAGACATCCAGCCCTTCATAAACAATCAGGGAGCCAGCATAAACAATCGTGTTGGGCAGCACATCCTGGGCAGCGCCAGGGGTAAAGCGCGAGGGGTCGACGCAATTGGGCATCAGGCCCATGCGTGCCGGGTCAACATTCCAGTGCTCGCGAGCGTACTGCCCCAACTGCTCGGAAATCACAAACAGCCGGTCTGCCTGACTGGCAACCAGACCTTCCAGCTCCAGACCCTGCTTGAAGCCCTGCGAGTCACGGAACTCCGGCATGCGGGAGGCTCGGCTCAGCTCCCACAAGCCACGCATTTCATATTGGAACGGAATGCCTAACTGGCGCGCGGCGATCAAGGCTGGCAAGGCATTGACGTGGTTGGAGGCAGCATGAATGACAGCAACGCGCTGCTTGATGGCTTCCTGAGCAATGGAGGCGGCAGCTTCTATGGCGAACTGCATGACGGGGCGCTTGTTGGAAGGATTGCGAGCATGTGCGTAACGCACCCCATCCACCAAGGTCTCATCCTGCTGGGCATCCACCAGTCTGTCTTTACGATCCCATGGATAGCCGGGGCGGGTCAGCACGCAGATATCCCCGCCTGCCGCTTGCATGGCGCGGATAATTTCATGAGTCCGAGTGGTGTAACCACTGATGTGATACGGCAAGGCACTGGCTGGCACATACAGCAACCGTCCTGGCACGGGCTCGTAAGGTGTTTCACGGCGCTGACCGCGTCGAGTCTGCCGACGCACCGTAAATAAGGTCAAACGCCGGCTCAGAGCCATCCAAGGCTCGCGCAACAGCCCATGCCATAACTTAAAGAGCATTTTCCTCAGGCCTTTTTCTAAATTTTATTGTCCGGTTCTACTTGCAGCTCTGCCAGCGACAAGTCCACCGTATCAGGCACAACAATTTTTCCGCGAGCCTTCAAATCCAGAAACTCTGCCGTCGTAATCACGTCATAGTCCTTAGTCAGACGGGCCAGCAATTTGCGATACCCCTCCATACGGCTATCGTCACGATACTCGCCCAGACCGTTCTCGTCCCAGAACAACAAGGACCAGGAATGCAGCAAGAAAACCGCAAATGAAGGGTTGCCGCTAAGCGTATTCAACAACAACTGCCCCCACCAGGGGCGGAAGCGGAAATAGCTGGACTCTGGGTAAGTAAGGCGAGCCCACCATTCAGGCTTGCCTACCTTACCTAAAATCCGCTTCTCGGTCGTAGGCACTTCGATCACGCCGTTGGACCAAACAAAAGGATTATTTGTGGGTTTGCTGTAAACGCACTGATTATTGTGGACAGCGCATACAGAATTATTGAAGGACAGAGGAATACCCACTGCCTTCAAAGCACGAATCGTATCCGCATTCCAGCGGAATGAACCCGCCCGATGAGCCAGAACCGGCTTGCCTGTTACCCCGGACATCACGCCTGCAAAGTGCCTGAACACAAACTCCGCACGGGACTGCTCGGTGTACTGGTTCATGTACTGCGGACGGTTCGACAAACCATGCTCTTTCCAGAAGCTGTCGGGCAAGTACTCCGGGTGGGTATGCAGTTGTACATCTTGACCTTGCTCATCCAGCCAACGCACCACTTCTTTCAGCTCGTCAAGGCGGGAGTAAGCCCCGCACAAGTCCGTAAAAAACACATGCTTGACACCGAACTCGTCACCGATCTTGCACATTTCGGCCACCCCGGCCGTACCCTTTGGAAATCGCCCCCAGATCAGACGATTAACATGGTCGTCAGAGGCCCGCTTTGGCAGCGCCTCTGTGTCGACCGTAATCATTGCGTAGCGATCCCTCATACCTGTGTTTCTACCTGCTCTAAGTTAACTGTTCGCGAAAGACGGATTTTACCCCGCGCCTGCAGATCTAAAAAATCCGCTGTGGTGATCACGTCGTAATCCTTAACAACACGTTGCAAGAACAGTCGGTAACCCTCCAGCAAGCGGTCGTTCGTGTACTGGAAATGACCGTTTTCATCCAGATCCAACAAGGACCAGGAGTGCATCAACACCACTGAGACCTTGGGCAAGGACCACAAGGGGTCCTTCCAGAATGTCGTAGGCCGCGAACCATATTGAAAATAAGAAGATTCCGGATAAGTCAGGCTGGACCAGCGATCTGGTTTACCCCCCGGTCCACCGGGCTTAAAACGCTCTGTGACCGGTACTTCAATCGTTCCGTTCGACCAGGCGTAAGGCAAGCAATCAGGCTGGCCTGTTGGGCAACGCTTTAACAAGGCGGCCCGCATGGACTGGTTGAAGGACAAAGGAATGCCAACGGCCTGCAAAGCACGGATTGTGAGGGCATTCCAGCGAAACGAGCCTGCGCGGTGGGCGAGGATGGGTTTGCCAGTGACGTCAGAGATCAGCTTGCCGAAGTGTCGGAAGACAAATTCGGCGCGGGCTTGGTCTTTGTACTCATTCATTAAAGCTGGACGATGGTCCAAACCGTGGTCCACCCAGAAAGACTTGGGCAAGGTTTCAGGATGGGCATGTAGCTGAACATCCTGACCTTGTTGATCCAGCCAGCGGACAGCATCCAACATCTGTGTTTGATGCTCAAGCGTGGCACACAGGTCCACAAAAAATACGTGTTTGACACCAAACTCGTCACTGATGGCACACATTTCGCGGATGCCAGCGGATCCCGATGAATACTCTCCCCACACCAGACGCTGGATATGGCTATCCTCAGCACGCCTGGGGAGAGCCTCGGTATCAACCGAAAGGATTAGGAAACGATTATTAGAAATCAAACGACGAGCTCAGCATCTTGATAATATTTTCTGATAGCTGCTTTTGCGTCAAGACCATCAGGAAAACCAACACTATGATTCCGAATAGACTTTTTTAGCGCCACATCATTTCCACTAAAATGAATTTTCCTCAACACATTTGGAAACTTAGACTCAAGAATATCTTCCATCATTACATGGTGGCTAATTGTGTAATCATCCAAATTACAATAACTCAAACATTCTTTAGGTCCTCGAACAGCACTAAACATAGAAAAAAGACTAAAGTCCTCAAATTCATCACCATTAGCAAAAACAGCTTTTTCCAAGTCAGAAAACTGAGAGTGTTTTCTCGGATCAAACTGACAATTTGACACCATTGCCGTTTGATTAAATCTAGCCGCCATATCTAAAGCTACATGCCCCCCGCCACTACTGCCATAAAATAAAATATTTTTTATAGAATATTTTTTAACATAATAAGAAACAACGTATTCAATCAAATCTCTTTGCTTAACCCTTTTTGTATCCAAAAACCACCCAAGGTAAACAGAGCTGTCTCTATAAAACTCCAAAAGCATATCTGAAAAACAAAGAATGTTAGGAGCACCATTAAAAGATAAGTTATTTAATCTAAAAACAGGCAAAGCTGTTCCTGCATCATCCAAAGCTGGCGGTTTAATAGCACCATGAAAAGAAACAAATAAGCTATGGGAATTATTATTTTTAAACGAATGACTTAATCCATCGAAAACAAAATACCTCAAACCATCATAATGACTAGCAATTTTAGGTTCAAAAAAAGCTAATTTTTTCGCATCAAAGCCAATTTCTAAAGAAATTTCCTCATTAGAGCAATAGAAATTGCCCTCATGAAACCCTACCATATCGATCGAAGAGTCATTAGCATCAGGATTAGCTACAATTCTAGTAACAACAACCTTCTTTGAACTCATATTCGATTCAAAAATAGAATTAACTGTAGGCTGAACATTCAAATACGAAGGCGACACCCAGCCTAAAAGATTCTTCCCATCATCAAATCCAACATTGCATTGGAAATTTAAATCACCACCCTCATCCACACTTTTTATTGAAACCGTATCCAGGCCATCGGCACTTCTGGCGAAAACAGATTTCTCAGAAGCTTCCAATTTAAATCTCGGATCTAAATTCCACGATAGCTCAATTTTCCTGTCTTTCTTAACATCTGAGTAGTTCCATATACAGTCAATCACATAAACCTCAACTGAGGGCTTAAATAATATCACCCTAGTATGAATATATGAATCCCGTTTATGATCGACTGTACCTTTCGATATCCAATACCCAGAGCAATAAATAGGCTTATCCGAAAACCCAGAGCCATATACATCTTTAGGACTTCGACTAGAACTCTTCTTATCGACAACTAAAGCATTATGGGCATACGCGCTAGTGAAATAAGCCCTGAATCTATCACTTTTATAGCCATATTTACCACTATCAATTAGCAAGTACTTACCCCCCTCCTGCCAAATAAAAGATAAACAATCCGAGTGCTTATGCACACCACTATGAAATGATCCTTGAAAGAAAAGAAAAGAGCTCTTATCTAACTTAACTGTCGGCTTTGACCTAACAACAATATAGCCATCCAATAGAGCAGAAATATAGCGCCCGTTAGAATTATGCCCCCAATCGTAAATAAACCGATTATTTATAAGCTTTTTTGCCGTCCCCGAATCTCCTACCGGAACACATTCCAGTGCTGGAGTTACCAACCAATGCTTTGCAAGATTACCTCTGTCTATTATTTTATCAATCTTAGACTTATCGATACCCTTCCACCAAGGGGCATTAGTTAAAAATACTATTTTTTTTAAAACAAAAAAATGGTATTCCGGGGAATTCTCTGTATGCACACCATATTCACCTAGTTGGTTCTTTAGCAACTGCTCCATACTAGATATTGCATAATCCCTTATCTGTTGAAGATTCAGCCAATCCGCCTGTTTAACCAAACACACTAAAGACATAAGACCATGAATCTGAAACAAACCATGATTTCCATAGTTCAGATTCTTGGGGTCTGATAAATTCAGTATGTGCTTCTCAACAAGGCTATCAAGGTTATTGATGCCGTGGGACACACGCAAAGCTTTACACCGCAACACAAAATAGGTGAGTTTCAAAGCTCTAATACCGGTAGCCATGTCGTACCAAAACCAATCATCAGCCTGACCAGCAACGCTAACAGCAGTATCCCAGTCATTAATGACTTGGGAAATATAAGACACATCTTGCGGCTCAAATCGCAATAAAAATGGGTCAATCACACGCCAAGCCTGAAGCTGATACATCCAATTTCTATCGTTATAAGGGTCAGCAAGCCAATTAATTGGAAAAGAGAGTTTATGAGCCCTAAGATCTTCGCGGCCCATCGCGATAAAACCCTCCCTCTTATAACGCTTAATTTCAGCTTCTACATTTTTAAACCTTCTAATTTCATAAAGACGATCATCTAAATAGTCACCATCAAAATTATCTACGAAAATCATTTCTGATTTTTCTATAGAAATCTCATTGGACCATTTTTTTTCAACCCTTTCTGTAGTTTTAATATATAGCAATACACGCCAACTTCCAATTGAAGCTAAAGTTTTAAAAACAGAGGTTTTTTTGTCATTTGTATAGCCAATTTTTTCTACTATGACCCCATCTTTATAAAGCCTATAAGCAACCTGGCACCGATCATCTAATTTTGGCTGAACAAAAAACAAGCCATTTTCCAAAAAAAATTTAATCATATCTTTTATGTTAGAAAAACACTAAGAATCAAACCTATGGTATTTAGTTAAGATATTTTGAGCAATTTCAGCAGTTTTAGCCCAAGTTCTTTGATCTTCTACCCAAGCCCTACCATTCACTCCCAGTTTTTTTCTAAGCTCATCGTTATTAATTAGAATTTTCAATTTTTCCGCTAAATCTTCCATATTTCCCTTCTCAAAAACCAAGCCTGTTTTGTTCTCAATCACCATTTCCCTTAAGGCCTGGACAGAAGACACCAGAATCGCTTTTTGCATCGCCAAAGCCTCCAAAGGCTTCATCGGAGATACCATTTCTGTAACTGGCTGCGGCTTTCTTGGAAATGGCGCAATATCGATTAATGAATAATATGCCTCAACTTGTTCATGTGGAATACGTCCAGGCATAATTAATTTTTCTGTCAACCCTTCCTCAGCGGCAACTCTCAATATCTCTGCTGTTATCGGCCCACGCTCGGATCCAGATGCATTTTCATTTCCTACCAGCAATAGCCTAAAGTCAATATTTTCTTTCACCAGCAACGCACATGCCTGTGCTAGATTATCAAGCCCTTCATACTGTACAAAACTTCCTATATATCCAATAACAGGCACATCATCTGGAATGCCCAATTTAGCCGCCAACTCCCTGTCCCGCCCTCTAGGAGAGAATTTTTTTGGATCGCAAGAATTAGGCAAGATTGTAATTTTATTATGACTAATCCCTCTTTTAATTAGCTCGTCTCGCATCGGTGAAGTTAATGTAAATACGTCATCCGCGTACGTAGCTGCTAATTTCTCATTTTCTATTTGAGTCACATACAATCTAGTATTTTTAAAATCCGGCTCTCTAGAAAGCCGGGTAATTTCCCAAAAACCACGAACTTCATATATAAATGGAATTCCAACTTGTTTAGCAGCAATTGCCGCTGGAATTGCATTCAAATGATTAGATGCAGCAACCACAATTTCAATTCTGTGTTCCTTCAAAAAATCAACAATTTTCTCAGAAGCTGACAACATATAATCCACGGCACTCAAACCTTTGCGCGATGGATCAAAAATCCTTAGATATCGCAATCCATCAATAACGTCCTCTGAAGGCAATATCTTCCCTTCATGATCACCTGGTATATCAAATGGGTAACCTGGTCGAGAAGCACAGACAACGTTGTATCCTAGCTCAGTTAAGGCCACAGCCAAACCATGGCCGCGAGTAGCATAGCCTCCCGATGAGTAAGGAAGACTATTATGCAGAAAATAGGCTATTTTCTTTGACACTGGAGTGTAGGATTTGTCGCCTGTTTTTGATAATTTACTTTTTATTAGATCATACGCCCCTGAACTTTCACTTATTTTCTCCCTTGCTTTTTCCAACCACTCCGCAGTACTCAATCTCTTTTTACCAATTTTTGAAATAAGATTGACTGCATTCTTAGCTATTTCATACTGCCCTATTTTTAAAGCAGCCCAAAACAGCGACCTTAAAACCTTTTCATTTCCATGAATTGAATATGCGCATTTCAAAACACTAAAGATATACTCATTTTTATTATTTTCTTTAAGCCATTTTTGAGATTCGACCAAATCCAAGGACAACAGCTCTTTAACACTATCTCTACTAGCTATATTTGACTTAAAAAAACTTAGCGCAGCAACGTAACCACTTGATGCAGCAGTCCAAAAATCAAACAAGATCTTCTCATCAGCACTTCGACACCCTTTATATTTTTCTACCCTATCGCTCACCCATCCATTATTCAAAGTAGCTAACGTCTCTACAAGATCTGCAATAGCGGGATCTGGCTCTTCTTTACGATAATCCGAAATTTCTTGCAATTTCTTTTTGCAGAAATAAATGTTAACTTTAAAAAACTCCTCACCCAAAAAACCAGAAACCTCCTGATAAAGCTCTAAAGCCCCTTGGAAATCCCCATTTTTATATTTATTATATGCATCCGAAACTAGCTTACTTGAATTGTTCATATACAACTCTTTATTGTTCGGCCACCTTTTCAGTAGCCGAACAAAAATGCCTTTTATATTAGATCAAGATCAAACAACCAAACCGACAACATCGATCATATTTTCCTTGCCAAGAATTAAATCAATGTTCTCAACAAAGGATTTATGCTTCACCAATACGCATATAACATCTGCATCTATCAAAGCCTCTTGCAATGCAGCCAGCTTGATATTTTCAGCCTTTATACTAGAAGGTAAAACATCTACATTTGGCTCCACAGCTAATACCTGGCATCCAATTTCACTAATTTTCTTTGTAATCTTTAAAGCTGGGCTCTCGCGCAAATCGTCAATATCAGGCTTAAATGCCAACCCTAAGCAAGCTACTTTAATTGCACCCATGCTCGAACCAACTCTAGCTGTTAGTACATCTAATATGGCCGCTTTAACCTTCTCTACAACCCATTCAGGTTTGTAGTCGTTAATTTCACGAGCCAAGCGCACAATGCGAGCTTCTTCAGGCGTCTTATCCACGATGAACCAAGGATCCACGGCGATGCAGTGACCACCCACCCCGGCACCAGGCTGCAAAATATTAACGCGTGGGTGACGGTTAGCCAGGCTGATCAGTTCCCACACATTAATATTCAAGCGATCGCAAATCAGGGACAGCTCGTTGGCAAATGCGATATTCACGTCGCGGAAGCTGTTCTCTGTCAGTTTGCACATTTCGGCAGTGCGAGCATTGGTTGGTACCAAGGCACCTTCCACAAAAATCCGATACAGTTCAATCGCCATCTCGGTAGCTTTTTGAGTCATGCCACCAATAACACGGTCATTGCTAACCAGTTCATGCACTACGCGACCAGGCAAAACACGCTCTGGGCAGTAGGCCACCTGAATATCAGCCTCCTCGCCTGCCTGCTGAGGAAAGCTCAGATCAGGACGAGCTTCAGCCAGCCACTGCGCCAATTGCTCGGTCGTACCAACAGGAGACGTCGACTCCAGAATAACCAGATTGCCTTTGGCCAGCACTGGCGCAATGGCTTTAGCGGCGTCGGCGATATAGCTCAGGTCAGGCTTGTTGCCTTCCAGGAAGGGGGTCGGGACGGCGATTAGAAACGCGTCAGCAGGTTCTGGGGTCAGCGTAGCGCGCAAGTAACCACCGTGCACGGCGGCCTGCACCAGCATATCCAGTTCAGGTTCAACAATATGAATACGGCCTTGATTGATCGTGTCAACCGCGTAAGCGTTCACATCAACGCCAATGACCTTTTTGCGGCGTGAGGCGAATAATGTTGCAGTAGGCAGGCCGATATAGCCCAGGCCGATCATGGAGAGAGTTTCAAACATGCTGGTCTTCCGAATCAAGAGATCAAGGTTTTTAAAATTTCACTAATGCGGGTGGCGGCCTTGCCGTCCCCATAAGGGTTGTGCGCCCGTGCCATACGCTCATATTCAGCAGCGTTATCCAGCAGCTGCGTGGCAGCGCTGACAATGGCTTGTGTTTCTGTTCCCACCAAACGCACAGTTCCTGCATCCACGGCTTCAGGGCGCTCGGTCGTGTCACGCATCACCAATACCGGTTTGCCTAAAGAAGGCGCTTCTTCCTGAATGCCCCCGGAGTCGGTGACCAAAAGGTCACAACGATCCATCAGGTAAACAAAGGGCAAATAATCCAGTGGTTCGATCAAATGAACATCGGAAACGTCGGATAAGATACGACGTACTGGTTCCTGAACATTTGGATTCAAGTGCACTGGATACACCACCTGCACATCGCCACGGGAGGCAATCTGGCGCAAGGCCAGGCAGATGTTTTCAAAGCCAGAGCCAAAGTTTTCGCGACGATGCCCCGTCACTAAAACCAAGCGCTTGGCTGGATTGATAAAAGAGAACTGAGCCTCAAAACGGCTGCGCAGTTCCGAGTCCTGACGTACGCGTGCTGCCACATCCAGCAGCGCATCGATGACGGTATTGCCCGTAATGTGTACCGTCTTGGGATCTACACCTTCACGCAACAAATGCGATTGTGATTGCTCGGTTGGAGCAAAGTGCACATCAGCCAGTACGCCTGCTTGACGGCGGTTCATTTCCTCTGGCCACGGCGAGTACTTATTATGAGTACGCAAGCCAGCCTCTACGTGACCGACCTTGATCTTGGCGTAATAGGCCGACAAAGCTGCGGCCATGGTGGTAGTCGTATCACCATGCACCAGGATCATGTCTGGTTGCCATTGTTTGTACACATCACGCATACCCAACAACACATTACTGGTGATGTCATACAGGTCCTGGCCTGGCTTCATCAGGTTCAAGTCAAAATCAGGTTTGATAGAAAAAATATCCAGAACCTGATCCAGCATCTGGCGGTGCTGACCTGTGACGCAAACGCGCGCTTCAAATGCAGAGTCAGCAGCCAAGGCCTTAACAACCGGAGCCATTTTGATGGCCTCCGGTCGTGTGCCAAATACAGTCAAAATCTTCATAAAATTACTTTGTGTCTTTAGGGTGAACAGTTAATAAACAGGCATCTTTTTCAAGTTTGTATTCAGTGGATGTACCAGCAAGTCCTCGGGCTTCTATATCTGCCAACCAATGCTGAGCAATTTGTTTTTCATCCTCACGGATATAGTCATCCATCAAAAAATCAATCTGGGCATTAGGGAAATGCTCCATCAACAAAGGGCCTGCGGGGTATCGAGCTTGAGGGCCCGTAGCCGCTGGAGGGCCATCTACAATCACCAAAATGCGTTTGCGAGTAACTTGCTTTTGTTTGGCCAGTTTGACCAAGGTGCTTTGGCAGCTGTAATACGGATACACTTGGCCGTCCGCAGACTGCCAGTCCTTGAGTGGCGCCAGTGTCAGCTGTGCAGCCTGCTCCAACCCTGCTTGTTGGAGATGAGCTAAGGTTTGCTCGTAATACGACTCCAAATGCTCGAAGGACACGAACTGGGTCTGCCGGGCATCACCTCGCTCCGCCATCAACGCCAATGTCTTAGCCACAATAACGGTGGACATACCTGACCCAAACTCAATGACAAGGTCGTAGGGTATAAGCACCAGTTGCCGCATCAAACATAATGCAAAGTCTGCAGAGATTGGCCAACTGTGGGCCTCACTGTTAAATGCAGGTAGCACTCCAGTGGCAAAATACTCTTGCATCCCAACAAAAGACTGGAGCTGACGTACAGCATTAGCACTATTCTTCTTCACTGCTGTTTCAAGATGGCGACGAACACGGAGTAGCTCTTCGGATTGTTTTTTAAACAATTCCTCTTGTATCCCCGGAGCTGCCACGTCACGAGCGACCAAGGACTGCACTTGAGCACTCAAGCGCTCTAGCAGATCTGTTTCACGCGCAGTCTGCGCCGACAATGATTGCTGTAACTCAAGTTGGCGTGCCTCCAGTGCGGCTTTACTCTTTTCCAAGCTCAGTTGCTCTTTAGCTTGCTGCAACAACTCTCCCTGACGCTGTGCGGCTAAAGCAATGTACTCATCACGAACTTGAAAAGCTTGATTCAATTGAGCCTGCAAAGACTTATGGTCTGTTCGCTCCACATTGATTTGCTGCCTTGCTTCATCTAGTTCCTGCGTTATTGCCTGCACTTGAGATTGCAACGCGTGCACTTCATCCAAGCGATGGCCAGCAAGCACATCCAACCCATCACGGGCCTCCATCAACTCCTGCACTTGCAAAAGCAAAGAGTCCCTTGCTTCCTGAGTATCCCGCAGTTGCACCCGAAGTTCCTCACACTCTGCAACTGATTCCTGTAACTGCACCAACAGGGACTCAACCTCCTCCAAACGTTGCTCTGCAATTGCAAGTGACTCATCATGAGCGATACGCAAAATCTGAAGCTGCGACAAGGCCTCCTCTTTCTCGCGGTGATGCACCTGCAGCTCATCCTTAAGCTGCTCACATTGCTGGGCCATATCCGCCAAGCCACCTTGCACAGTGACACATTGTTCAAACCATTGCCCTGCTTGTGCCTCTTTGCCCTCCAGAGCTTGCCTGATCCGTTTCAGATCAGCTTGCAAACCCACGCACTCACGTTGCTTCTGTAACTTCAACTGTTCTTCTTGCTCCAGCTCACGCTTCAAATCCGCTACTTGTTTGAGTGCTGCCTGCGTATTGCCCTGCTCCTGAAGCAGGAGCTGTCGCTGTTGATCTTCTTGCTGGCCTCGCTCTTGAAGGGTTTTCTGATGATCCTGCTGTAATCGCTGGATCTGTACTCGCAATGCTTCAACTACTACAAATTGCTCTTGTTTTTCTTGATTCAGACGCTGCACCTCATCGCGCACGCTAGACAGCTGTATTCCTTGCTGTTTAAGAGTACTGACCATCTCGTTGCGTGATTCAGCCAACTCCGCCCACTGACGCTGCACCGCTGCATGCTGCGCCTCAACCTCAGATACAGAGCGGACTTGATCTAAACGAAACTCTTTCGCCTGCTTCAGCAAACGATCACGCTGACGCGCCTCAGAGTCAGTAAAAGACACATCTTCGGGCAAGAGCGCCAAGAGTGCTTCTGCCTCAAGTAAATCACCAGACTCATGCAATCGGAACGCCAACCATTTTTGGCGGAACCCACGTGGCTCCAACGCAAAGGCACGGCGCGCCATCGCCGCAACCAAGGTTGGCTCAGCCGTCATATACGTCCGGGCCACAGCTGTCCACGCACTGGCTTGCACGCTTTTTGAGACTGAAGCCTGATTCAGCAAGGCCTCTACCTGCTGGTCCCCTCCTTGCTGATACGCCTGAATAACTTTGTCGAAAGATTTCCCACCCAATGCAGCAGGAGGCTGGATGCGACGACTTTGACGCCAAGCCTGACGCAAACGCCCAGGCACCGAGATCAACGAGCCTGTAGACTGCACACCCTCAATCAAAATGTCGCCAAGCTGTTTAGCTAAAGCATATTGAGTCTTTAAATCATGTAGCTGGGTTTGCACCTTAAGCAAACACTCCAAGCGCACACTTTCCGCCTGGGCCTCGATAAGCCGCACATCCACAGGTGCCACATTAATGACTGTCGGCTTCAAGTCACTCCCAACTCCTTGAGGATGATCGTGCAAGCGCCCTAACTCTTCCTGCACGACTTGCAGTTGATCAAACAACAGCCGGTTCTCCTCTTCCATACATTGTGCATGCGTGGTTACCAGCTTCTCATGACCTAATTCAGAAGGCACAACAGGTGACATAGACATTTAAATAGATTTCCTATCTTTCTTATTAGTCCACATGGTCCAGGACGATGCTCTTGAGCAATTTCAAAATGCCGGCCAGGATCAACGCCAACAGCAAGGTCACCAAGGTGTTGTAGAGGCGGCGTGGCTCCATCGGATACTCGGGCAACGTGGCGGACTGCAGCACAGACACTTTCTCCAACATGCGAGTGGCGTCAATCCTGCCTTTCTCCAAAGCAGTCAAAGACGACTTGTAGAGCTCTTGTGTGAACTTCACATTCATATCCAAGCGATAAAACTCTTCCACATAGGCATTCAGAGTTCCACCTGACGGCGTCGCCAACTTCAGCTTTTCCTGCTTGATCTGTTGGTCCACTGCTCTCAGTGACTGCTTGAGCATCAGAATATTGGGATGATCACGATCCAATGACTTGGGCAAAGAGGCCAATTGGGTCTGCAACTGAGCCCGCTGCCCTTCCAAGGCAGCCACAATCGCATTAATACTTTCTGCTGTGGCCTGAGGGGACAATAAACCGGCTTCATTCTGATAGTTCAGCAGATCCTGGCTGGCTTTCTGGAAACGCTCCTGAGCCTGGTCAACCTGGGTAACCAAGAAGTCGACCTGCACCTGGGCCATTTCATGGCCAAGCACGTTCATGTAACGCTCGCCTTCCTGGACCAACTGCTGGGTAATAGCCTGTGCCATTTCGGGGTTGTAAGCTTGGACCTTGATGCGCAACACACCAGAGAAGTCATCAAACTCCACCTCTACACGACGCAGATAATGACGATGAAACCACTCTAGCGAGGCGTCCTGAAACCACATCCGCGACACAACATCATGGTCCGAGGAGCTGTAATGCGTACGTAAGTCCAAAGACTCATCAAGCTTCTTGAGCATGTCCACGGACAGCAAGTAATCACGTAACAACAGCTGATTCGCGCGATCAACAGTCGCTACACCCGATACCAACATTCCTAGATCAAAAGACGGCGCCCCTACCGAGTCTGTCTTTCGGATAATGACGTTTGCCTCGGACACATAGCGGTTCGAGGCAAAGATCAACCAGTACGCCGACGTCAAAACAGCCAGGATCAGAATCACACGTACGGCATGATCAAATAAGCGCAATGAAAACCATGAGCGGAGGCGGGCCCCAAAAGAAGGTCTCTTTGAAACAGCCTTATCAGGAGCGGCACTAGCAGCCTGCGTAGTGACTTGAGGTGTATCTGTCATTTTGGAAGTGAATCCTTGTAGGCATTGAGCGCATCGTCAATCTGGTCAAACCAGTGCGCTCGCCCTTGATGCAGCCAGACTCCAGCCTGGCAAAATTGTCTTAAGGTGTTGTTGTCGTGGGCCACCATGATCAGGCCTGCACGATTTGTCATGGTTTTGAAAGCATCAGCTGCTTTCTTACGGAATGCCGCATCACCCGCCGCCGTCACCTCGTCCGAAATATACACATCGAAATTAAAAGCAAACGACAAGGCAAACTGGAGGCGAGAGCGCATGCCAGAGGAATAGGTATAGACTGGCTCCTCAAAAGCTCGGCCCAGTTCAGAAAAATCTTTAATGAAAACGAGCCGATCTGCCAAATCCTCTTGATGCCCATGAACTCGGCACACAAACTTCGCGTTTTGGCGGCCCGTTAAGGTACCCTCCAGCCCCCCATTCCCCATAGGCCAGGAAACCCTGCACAAACGCTGCACAGTCCCCTTATTGGGATGATCCACCCCGCCGATCAAGCGCAGCAAGGTAGATTTACCGGCACCGTTAGAGCCAATCAAACCCACATTTACCTTGGGTGGGATTGTCAGGTTTACTCCTTCCAATACCCAACGGCCCACGCCATGGGCGGTCTTGTAGCGCTTATAAACATCATTGACGACGATCATTTCATCACCAACTGCTGTGTAAAGCGTCTATACAAAATCAGGCCTAAAAACAGACTGACTATCCCCCACAGATACAGGTACCCCATGCTGATGCCCGGCACCATGTGGTAGTAATTCGAAAAGCCTTTGCGCACCAACTCCAATCCATGCACTAAAGGATTGAACAAGAGCAGATCCCGATAAGGTTGAGGAACAGCAGAAATAGGCATGATGACCCCTGAAATCAAATACAAAGGCATCATCATGATTTTCAGTATGTGCTCAGTTTCGCGCACCAAGGCCATCAATACAGAGGCAACCAAGCCATAGCCCACGCCAAAGAGCCATAACCCGAACATCGTCACCACAACCTGCAAAGGATCGTCAGGCCGCACGTCATGCCCGAGCAGTGCCGCGCCCGTCAAAATAATTGCGGACACTAAGGTCATTAGAAATGCTTCCAAGACTCCACGAGCTATAGAGGTATCAAAAGGTTGCACCTGTCTGTATGCAAATAAAGGCTTATTGCTATCGACCGCGTACATCACCTGCATCGCTGTACGGCGAAACATGAAAAACGCCAACATGCCCACCACAATCCAGACAGTGACATCAATGCCACCGACTGTACGCAAACGAATCACAGTGAAGATGAACGTGATGAAACTGATATGCAGCACTGGCTCCATCAACAACCAGAACCAGGCAGCCCGCATATCAAACAAGCGATCCAGGGACTCTCGCAAAACTAACGCCCGCCAGACCGCCCAAGTGACGGCCATGGGGCTGCGCACCTGCTTATTCATCTCGGCCTCTGTTGAAGGAGTTGTTCTTAAACATGCGCACGATCACTTCATCATGTTGTTCAAGGTCGTACTAGGCACAGCCACCGACACCACTAGACGCAGGAACTTCTGGAACTCCGCCGCTGGCGAGTTCGAGACATAGATCACGTCCTTATCCTGCACCGGGAAGTTCTGCGTCACAAAGAAAGAAGCCGGGTCACGCAGGTCGATCTCGTACACCACGGGCACGACGCCCTTCTTGTCCAGCAGTGTTGATTCAGGCGCACCGTCCACCAGCGCAGCATCCTCAAAGCGGAAGACAAACACACCGCGGGCATCAGCTCGTGACGTATCCAGACCACCCGAACGGGCCAGGGCCTGTACCAGGGAAATGCCCTGAGCTTCAAATGGAATTTCTTCGTTCTTGCCGGTGGCACCCAAAATGGAGAAGCTCTGGTTCTGGTACAGCGCCGTGATCACATCACCCGGTTTCAGCATGATGTTCTGGTTCGGATTACGAATAATCGTATCCAGCGCCATGGTGGATGTGTTCAGCTCTCGCGAGAGCTGAATGGCAATGCGGTTGACTGCTTGCTTGACGCCACCGCCTGCGGCCAGGGCATCCAGCAAACGCTCACCTTTAGGCGTCAAGGGCATCAAGACGCTTTGATTGACCTCCCCCACGACCGTCACGTTCGAGGTGTTGTTCTGAATGACTCGCACCAGAACCTGCGGATTATTGGCCTTGCCTTGCAAACGCTTGGCAATGCTTTCTTCAATCTGTTGGGTGTTGCGGCCTTTGACAGCAATACGGCCAGCGAAAGGCATGCTGATCATGCCGTCGGGCGTGACCATCTGCTGAGGGAAAGCGACTGCATTGGTGGTTGCTGCCGTTGCCTTGGGATCCAGGGAAATGCTGCCAAACAGCATGGCAGGCGGTGCTTCCCAAACTGACACTTCCAGCACATCGCCAGGGCCAATCAGGTAGTTGTTCGAACCTGTGCTGGGGAACTGGGCGGCAAAGTCACCCATGCGCTTTTTAGCGGCCAACTTCTTGGTCAACTCGTCTGTCACGTTGACCAGGGTGATGCCTTCGATACGGCCTTCACGTCGTTCCTGTACTTGCTGGCGGCTGGGGCCGTCTGCAGGCATCCAATCAGGCATCGTGGCACATCCGGCCAGTACGGCGACCAGGGTGCTGGCCAGTACGGGTCGCCCCATTGCTGCAATCTTGCTTACTGCTGTGTGTAGTAATTGAGCCATCTTATTTCTTCATGAGCGTGTGAACGGTTTCACACGCCAGGTCTATGTCATCCTGGCTATGCGTGGAGGACAGAAAAAAGCGCAAACGCGCTGCTTTTTCTTCCACTGCAGGATGGATAATGGGTTGCACATTCAGACCGGCATCAAACAACTGGCCGGACAGTTTGACTGCTTTAAGAGAACTGCCTGTAATCGCGGGAATCACGGCGTAGCCTTCGGCAAAGCCGGTATTGATTCCCATCGAGCGCATCGAATTCAGAAACTGGCTGCCACGCTCTTGCAGGGTATGCACACGCTCGGGTTCCCGGCGCATGATCTGCAAGGCTTTAAGCGAAGCAGCCGCCAGCACGGGAGAAATCCCCACGCTGTACACAAAGCCGGAGGCGGCGTATTTGAGCAGCTCCACCAGCGCGCGGTCGCCAGCGATATAGCCACCGCAGCTTGCCAGGGTCTTGCTCAAGGTACCCATCCAGATGTCGACATCGCGGCCTGCCACACCAAAATGCTCGTGCGAGCCGCGGCCTGTCTTGCCCAGCACGCCCAGGGCGTGGGCTTCATCGACCATCAAAAACGCTTTATACCGCCGCTTTATGTCAATAAATGCAGGCAGGTTCGGAATGTCGCCATCCATGCTGTACAAGCCTTCGATCACAATCAGCACACGTTCAAACTGGCCACGAATCTCGGCCAGAATGCGCTCCAGAGCGGCGCTGTCGTTGTGAGGGAAGGAACGGCGGGCGGCACCCGATAACTGGATGCCTTGCAAAATACTGTTGTGGATCAGGCTATCGTGAATCACTAGATCCTTGGGACCGAACAAGTAACCAATGGTGCTGACGTTGGTGGCATGTCCACTGACAAAAACCACGCAATCATCCACCTCATAGTTCTGCGCCAGCTCTTCTTCCAATTCACGCTGGACGCGGCGCTCGCCTGCTACCAAACGGCTGGCCGAAGCCGATGTGCCGTACTGGTCCATCGCAGCTTTGGCGGCCGCATTCACTTCCGGGTGTGCAGAAAGACCCAGATAGTTGTAATTGGCAAAGTTCAGATAGTCGCGCCCGTCGATACGGGTGCGCGCAGCGGCCACACCATCGTGGCTGCGGAAAAAGGGGTTACGCACGCCCATACGATCAGCCATGGCCTTGGGCACCAGCATTTTTTCGTAACCGGGATGACGGTCAAAGCGGGTGTAGGACTCCGGGATATGGCTGGCCGCCCCCTGATGGGTGGCGGACTGCTCGGCCATGCGGCCATTGCTGGCCGCTTGCCCGGTTTTACGTCCCAGAATGCGCTGTATCAGTTGTGCTTTACTGCCTGGCGCCAGATCGTTCTTACTCATTGATCAGTGATGTTCCTGTTTCAGCCAATCGCTGTACATCTTTTGCCAAGCCTTGCAAGTCAGCCTCGGACATATCGTCCCCGTGCTGACGTACGACATCGGCCACCAAGTGCCCAGCGTCCTGCTCTGCCGAGTCCTCGCCACCGGCCGTCAGCTTGTCCACAATGCGGGCCGCAACGTTCCAGACGGTGGGAGAATCATTCAGCACCATGGCGGGCAACTGCACGCCAAAGCGTTGCTCCAACCCCAGGGCCAGTTCCACAGCCATCAAGGAGTCCATGCCCAGATCATGCAAGGAGCGCTGGGTTTCAATACGGTCTACTTCGGTGCGCAGAATGTTGGCAACTTCCTGCGCCACCCACTCGGCCACCAAAGCGTGAATTTGCTCGGGCGTTTTACCCGCGATCAAGGTGTGAATATCCTGGCCATCGCTGCCTGAGTCGTGATCCTTGCGGGCACGGTTCAAGATGGCAAAGCGTTCACTTTGGGCCGAGGCCAGCAAGCGTGCCAAGGCATTCCAGTCGAAGTTGGCCACAATGGACACTTCGCCATTGACGGCCAGGACGCGATCCAGTTGATCCAGTGCCTGATCCGACTGCAACGGTGCCTTGCCCAGACGTTTGCCCAAGCTGTCCTTCACAGTTTCATTGCGGGTCAGGTAACCTGCGTCGCCAATCGGTCCCCAGGCAATGCAGGACGCCGCCAGACCCAGGTTCTGGCGCAAGCGCGTCAAACCTTCCAGGCCCGCGTTGGCGGCCACATAGTTCGCCTGTCCGGGGTTACCAATAGAGGTCGTCACAGACGAATACAGCACGAAGTGGGACAGCTTCAAATCCTGAGTAGCCAGGTGCAGATTCCATGCACCCACCAACTTGGTTTGCAGTACCTTGTTCAAGCTATCCTGATCCATATTGGCGATCAGGCGATCATCAAACACGGCGGCAGCATGCAACACGCCAGTCAGTGGGCTATCACCCGTCTGAATCTGCGCGACAACAGCTTGTACTGCTGCGGAATCCGTAACGTCACACGCCACGAATTGCACGCGACAGCCTTGTGCCTGGAACTGCTTCAGCAGCTCTTGTGCACCAGGGGTCTCGGCACCGCGGCGACCAGCCAGGACCAGAGAGCGCACGCCACGCTTGACCAGCCATTGGGCGGAAGCCAAACCGAAGCCAGACAAGCCACCCGTAACCAACCACGTGCCCTGTTCGGACAAGTCGAGAGGGGCAGCGATTTGTTTTGCAGGCAAACGGGGTTGGGCATCCTTCAGGGAGACCACCAGCTTGCCGATGTGACGAGCCTGCTGCATGGCGCGGAATGCATCAACCACATGCTCGGCACCGAAGCTACGGTAAGGCAGTGGGAACAGCGCGCCATCATGGAAAAGCTCCATGACTTCCTTGAACAAACGTCCCGCCAAAGCTGGGCGTCCCGTCAGCAGTTGGTCGGCATCAATACCGAAGTAGCTGATATTGCTCTTGAAGGGACGTAGACCAATCGGCGTGTTCTCGAAGAAGTCACGCTTGCCCAACTCCAGGAAACGGCCAAAAGGACTCAGGACGTCCAAACTGCGGCGCATGGCCTCACCCGCCAGCGAGTTCAGCACTACGTCCACACCTTCACCGCCAGTGGCGTCCATCACGTCCTGAGCAAAGCTCAGGCTGCGCGAATCGAACACATGGTCAGCACCCAGCAAGGAGGCGAATACGCGTTTCTCGTCCGTGCCAGCAGTGGCATAAATCTCTGCGCCCAAATGACGGGCCAGCTGGATTGCAGCAATCCCCACACCACCTGCGGCACCGTGTATCAACACTTTTTCACCGGGCTGGATATGAGCCAGATGCGTCAGGGCGTAGTAGACCGTGAAGAACACCGTTGGAACGGTGGCGGCAGCTTCAAAATCCCAGCCTTCAGGCATGGGAGCGATAGCATCCGCACGTGTCACCACATGGCTGGCAAAGCAGGAGGAACCAAAGCCCATCACCGGCTGGCCTACCATCAAATTGGTGACATCAGCACCAACGCGTGTAACCACACCCGAGAACTCCAGACCCAGGCTGGCACCGGCAAAACCGTTTTCGACGGCTTCGTCCGGCAACAAGCCCATCAAATACATCACGTCACGGAAGTTCAGGCCCGCGGCCATGGTACGGACTTCAACCTGATCTGCAGCCAGGCTCGGCGCTTGAACAGCTTGCCATTCCAGATTGCGCAGTTGTCCGGGCACCTGAAAGTCCAGCTTGAAGCGGGCATCCTGGCTTAGCTGGGCAGTCGCTGCCGCAGTAGCCTCTTTCAGCACCAAGGTGTGGCGTGCGTCTTGAGACAAGACAATTTCTGTTGCTTCATCCGGCCACAGCAACTCCAGTTCCAGACGCTGAGCGACATCGCTGGCATTCACATCACCGGCCAGATCAATCAATGTGCAGGACAAGGCGGGCAGCTCGTTCATCACGACGCGACCAAAGCCCCACAAGGCCGACTGGACTGGATTCACCGCCCAATCCAATTCCTCTGCCATCGCCGGCAAGGCACCGCCTTGCGTCACCAGGAACAGGCGACTTGCAGCGGTACGGGCCGACAGATCTTGCGTCAGGCTCAGCAGCTGGGCGCTGGTCTGGCTGACCGCAGCAGCAGTATCGGCCCAACCCAGCATCTGCACTACATTCAGAGGACTCTCATCAGCCAGAATGTCTGCACTGAGCGGCCAGATTTGAGCGTTAACTGTTTGGCCAGCTGCTTCCAAACGGGCTTGCAACGAATGGGCTTGAACTTGAGAAGCCTCATCAAACAACAAGACCCATTTCGCTGCAGCGACGGCTTCCTGGTTTGGAATCGCCTGCGTTGTCGCGGCCTTGGCCAGCAACAAATAAGCACCCTCACTCAATTCCTGTGCGGCAGGCTCTTGCGCAGTTTGCACCTGCTCAAAATCTGCTTGCTCCAACGCCGTGTGCCAGCCTTCGGGCGACAACAAGGAGGAGGATTGCGACTCACCGGCGGCGTGCCACCAGCTTTGGTCCAGACCGGACAAGAAGTCTGCATGCCAGTCAGGGTGACACTCGGCCACCAGCAAGACCCCACCCGTCGCCAGCCATTGCTTGCTCCGCATCAGGGCGGGAGGCACATGCACGGTACGGTGCAGGCTGTGGCGCAAAATCACGACATCGAACTGGGGCTTATCGACCTGCTCCAGTTGCCAGTCTTGCAGATCAAAACCGAGCACCTGCACGTTGGCCAAAGCATGGTGCTGCGTTGCCTGACGAGCCTGCAAATCAGCATCTGGCAAAGCCAATACGTATTCAAACTGGTCTTCGGACAGGCAAGCAGCCAGAGTCTTGGGCAAATCGCTTGGGCCTACGGCGACTTCCAGTACGCGCAGCCGCTGGGAGGCGGGCAAGTTCGCAGCCAGTTCTCGCAACTGGGTTTCCAGTGCCAGACGCACACCCAGATACATGGGGTCATCGTCATACAGCACTTCAACCACGGGGGAACGGCGCAAGGAAGCCAGCAGTTTTTCGCCTGAAATATCGCCACGCAACAAGGCCGGCAATTGGCGTCCGACCGAACCAATCTGGGTCAGTTGCGGCAAGCTGCTAGGCGAATCCTGCAAAATTGTGCGCCACAAGTCCTGGGCGGCAGGCATATCGGCCTGCTCCACCACACGATAGCCTTCGTCATCTTGCAGCAGCTCTTCAGCGCGCAACAGCTCGCTTAGCCAGCGGCCATACGGGCTATTCAATACTTCGGTGCTGAGTTCGGAAGGCTTTACGTTCTGGAAGGCTTCATAAATAAAGGACAGGCTCAAGGCATCCAGCAAAGGCAAAGTCTGATGGAACCAGGTTTCTCGCTCTTGCTGCTGGTCAGCCAGTGCTGCCCAGCCGCTTTGGGCCAGTTGCTCAGGCGAGAGCGTAACGGCAACTCGCTCATCGCGAGGATGAGGACGCAGATACGGGGTAATTTGCCAGTTCGACACCGCGTGGCGATCCTGGCGCAAGAAATACGCAGCGCGGAAACGGCAGGCCTGGGCGCTGGCCAACAAACGGCCATCAGCACCATACAGCTCGAAATCTGCCAGTACCGAACGGGCACTGCTACGACGCAGGTGGGCACGGAAATGCGTTACCTGTCCTTCTGTAGACAGGGTGAAACGGCCTACTTTCACAGGCAACAAGGCCACGCCTTGGCCTGCTTCAATATCTTGTGCGAAGAAATCCACCAGAGACTGGTAGCACACGTCCATCAAGGCCGGGTGCAACAGATAGCCATCTTGCTCCAGGCTGACGGGCATCTCCAGTTCGGCATTCAGATAAGTACCTTGCACCTGCGATGCTTTCAAACCCTGGAAGGCCGGACCGTAATCCAGACCCAGGGAATGCGCCAAGCGATAGTGTCGATCGCGATCAATCTGCAGTTCAGCCGAGGCCAGGGGCGAGAGCTCCGCCACGGGCATGCGTTCATCCGAAGCCAGAATACGACCGCTGGCGTGTACCACCCACTCGTCCTGGCTCAAGCGTTGGCGACTCTTGATATGGAAGCTGCCATCACGCGGGCTCAGCACAAAACGCAGGCTGCGGGCATGTTCACCATCAAAAACCAGCGGAGCCAGAATATCCAGCTCGTCCACCAGGATCAGTGCTTCGCCCAGCCACTCGCGGGCTGCAGCCAAAGCCATTTCCAGATAAGCGGCACCTGGGTACACCATGGCACCACCCACTTTGTGATCCGCCAGCCAAGGCAAAACCACCGGGTCCAGCACGTTTTCCCAGCTGATATCGCTATCCGGCAAACGCCAACCCAGCAAATCATGCACACGACGACGCTCGATGGAGCGCATCCCTTCTGTGCTGTTCTTGTACCAATGACGCTCGCGCTGCCATGGGTAAACGGGCAGCTCCACTGGATTGCCAGCAACGGGAAAACGGGCTTTCAACTGGGTCGGCAATAAAGCCAGGGTATGCAAGGCCGTATCAGTCAGCCGCTGCGGGCCATCGTCATGCTTGCGCAAGCTGGACAACACCACACCCTGAACCTCACACTGAGTCAGGGTTTCACGAATGTAGCGCTGCAAAATGGCGTGCGGGCCAATTTCCAGAAATACGCGGCAGCCCTGGTTCGCCAGACAGGCAATAGCCTGCTCAAACTGCACGGGTTCGCGAATATTGCGCCACCAATAATCCACGCCCAGCTCTTGCGGGGACAGTTCGTCGCCCGTAACGGTCGAGACAAAACGGGCTTGTGGAGCCTGCTGACCGGGCTGCAAATCGCCCAGGCTCTTTTCCAGATGCGGCAGCAAGCCATCCATATAGGGACTGTGAAAGGCGTAATCCAAATCCAGCAGGCGGAAGAAAACGCTTTGGCCTTCCAAGGCAGATTGAATGCGCAGCAAGCCGTCCAGACTGCCGGACAGAGTGATATTGGAAGGGCTGTTTACCCCCGCCACATTCACGCCCAAGTCCGCACCCAAGCCTTCCAGCAAGGTGTTCACCGCTTCCTGGGACAGACCGATAACGGCCATCCGGCCTTGGCCACGAGTCAGACCTTGAGCCTGACTACGGGCACAAATAACGCGTATGGCTTGTTCCAGATCCAAGGCACCAGCGGCCCAGGCAGCAGCGATTTCGCCCACACTGTGGCCAGCCACGGCATCAGGTTCAATGCCATCTTCGCGCAGCATGCGCGTCACAATAACCTGTACAGCAAACAACAAAGGCTGGGCGACTGTCGTGTCGTCCATGCGGGAAGCGGCAGGTTCGGCCTGCAATTGCTCCAGCAGCGAAAAGCCCGCCAAGGGCTGCATCATGGCGTCCAGTTCGGACAGCAAAGCCGCAAAACGAGGGGACTCGCGCAACAAGGTCACGCCCATGCCCAGCCACTGCGCTCCGTTACCGGCGTAGACAAAGGCCAATTGGCCTTCTTTGCTCAGGGCGTCTACGGTTTGCAAACCTTGTGGGGCTTGGCCTTGCGCGTAAGCACGCAATTGCGCCACGCCTTCTTCAACCGTTTCGGGCTGAATGATCAAACAACGAGCCAAAGTCTGACGACGGTGAGTGACCGCGTAGCTGACATCGTAAAAATCTTGCGCCGTCTTGCCGTCCAGCAAGTCCGCATAATTACCCGCTTGCTCACGCAGAGCGGCTTCTGTCTTGGCCGACAAAACCAAAGGCGGCAAACCCGAGTTCGGCACCGTTACCGATTGGGCCATTGTCGCTACAGGAGCCTGCAACAAGACGTGGGCGTTGGCACCACCAAAGCCAAACGAGTTAAGTCCTGCGACCAAAGGCTTGCCATCGGTGCGCTGCAATTCGCGGCCCTGGGGCAGCAGCTCCAGATTCAAACCATCAAAATCAATGGCGGGATTGGGGGTATTCAAATGCAAAGCAGGCGGCAAGGCTTGGTGCTGCAATGCCAGCACTGTCTTGACCAGGCCAGCCATGCCGGAGGCCGACTCCATATGGCCCAAGTTCGCTTTGACTGAACCAATAGGCAAACGCTGTTCACGCGATTTGCCATACACCGCGCTGATGGCGGTGGTTTCAACAGGATCGCCTACGGCTGTACCGGTACCGTGGGCTTCTACAAAGTCAACATCAGCCGCTGTCAGGCCACTGCGCTCCAGCACGGAGCGCATCAACTCAATTTGTCCCTGGCAGCTAGGAATAGTAATGCCGGTCTTGCGAGCCCCATCGGCATTCACGCCTGTTGCCAAAATGACGGCCTGTATCTGGTCGCCATCGGCCAGCGCCTGCTCCAGGGGCTTGAGCATCAGTACCGCGCCACCTTCGGACCGCACGTAACCATTACCAGCCTCATCAAACGCCTTGCAACGGCCATCTGCCGACAGCATCGACGCTTTGGTAAATCCAACAAAGGGATAAGGGTGCAGCAACAGATTGACGCCACCGACCAAGGCGGTTGAAGCCTCGCCATTGCGCAAACTTGAGCAGGCTTGATGCAAAGCGACCAAAGAAGACGAGCAGGCGGTATCCACCGCCATGGACGGACCGTGCAGGTCGTAGATATAGGACAGACGGTTGGCGGCGATACTCATGGTATTGCCGGTCATCATATGGGCTGTCAGGCTGGACAAATCATCCAAGCCGCGCATGCCGTAATCCAGGCCGGAAATACCAACATAAACCGCACAGTCACTACCGGCCATGCTGGAGGGCAAGACGCCCGCATTCTCCATGGCTTCCCAGGACAGCTCCAGTAACAAGCGTTGTTGGGGGTCCAGCCAGGCGGCTTCGCGAGGGGAAATGCCGAAAAAGTCCGCATCGAACTCGTCGATGCGCGACAAGACACCAGCCGAAAAAGTAATGCTACGCCCCGGCTCGGACCTTTTATCGTGTTGCAACTCGGCCGTCGCCCAGCGATCCGCCGGGATTTCCGTAACCAGGTCGCGTTTTTCAATTAAGGCATTCCAGAACTGGTCGGGCTGCGACAGGTCACCCGGAAAGCGAAACGCCATACCAATAATGGCGATTGCTCCAGACGCAGTATTGCTTTTATTAATATCCGTACGGGATGCTTCTAACTCCTTAGCACCCTTGCCTGTATTTTGAGACACGCACCCTACCCTTTCGATCTTTACTGACTTGCCCTGTCACCGCGGAGCACGGAATAGTCATATTTGATAAAACGCTATTTCGGACAACGACTTCTGACATAGCCGTGTCGCAGGCAGCACACCAGTAAACAATGGCGAAACTTACATCCCGTTACTATGATTTACAAACCCCAATTACATGGAATATATATAAACTCTATGCAATTCGATGATATTTATTTTCGAATTTTATTTAAGCAATAATGCTAAAAATAAAATATTCAAATAAAATATTCCCTGACGATATTATTCTATTTATTGTTAACCAAAAAAAACGAGTGTTTGAAAAATAACAAAGCCTTGGGTATATTTACCAAGGCTGTCTAATCAAGACACTAGGCAAAATATCAAAGATTTTTTTATTTCGTCGCCACCTTTAGCGAAATAAAAACTTCAATTCGACATTAAGCAAAGACTGTTCTTCGCCAAAAAATCCTGCCTACTTGGCGGTAGCCTGCTGCACTGCAAAAAGATTAGCAGCTGCGAATGTTACCATTACGCAGTTGTTCTAATCTATAAAGAATTGAAATCGGGCAGGGCCGCACTGTAACAATCCGATGCTGTGCTAAAGCCGCCAGACGAGCTTTTTCAGGACTATCAGGCAGCTTACAAGGCAGTCATAACTTACACTTGCTGACGTTCCAATAGGCCTGACACAACCATCAAGTCGTAGTGAAAAACTCATTTTTGATACAAACACGACATACGCGCGACGAGCGCGAACCCGTTACTGGTGCCGGTATACAACGACCTTCCCCCATGACCTGACCATGTGTCACCAAAGCAGTGTTTTCCCTTAGCCGCATCAAAAACGCCCAAATCAGGGCGTTTTTTTTGGGGGTTATCCCTCATCTATAGCTAGGTCCACCTAGGCTCTATACGAATTGTCTTATGACAGGGCTGTCGCACGCCGTTACATTGAAATGGCTTCATCTAATAATTAATCCACTCTGGAGACATTTCATGGGTACGAACGCGACCACCGCACCCGTCGACGAACGATTACCGAACGGCAGGCTGGCTGCACTGGGCTTGCAGCACGTTCTGGTAATGTACGCCGGTGCCGTCGCGGTTCCACTAATTGTGGGCCGGGCATTAAACCTGACGTCTGAAGAAGTATCGATCCTGATTGCTGCTGACCTGTTTGTCTGCGGCATCGTGTCCATCATCCAATCGATGGGCTTTACGCAGTATTTTGGTATCAAGCTGCCCGTCATGATGGGTGTGACCTTTGCCGCTGTCGGCCCCATGGTCTCCATGGCACAGGCCAACCCCGGCCAGGAAGGAGCCCAGTTGCTCTTTGGCACGGTCATCGGGGCAGGGATCATCACCATGATCATCGCCCCTGCCGTCAGCCGCATGCTGCGCTTTTTCCCGCCTGTGGTCACCGGCACCATTATTGCCATGATCGGCATTACGCTGATGCGAGTGGGGATCAACTGGATTTTCGGTAACCCTGTTGGCCCTACCGCCCCCACGGTCATCAACCCCGACCACCTGGCCTGGATTCAGCACGCACAATCGGCCGCGGCCATGCCCGGCTCGGCCTTGCCCCCACCTCCAGAAGGTCTGGCCCTGAAAGCAACGGTACCGAACCCGCGCTACGCCAACCTGACTGGCCTGGGTATTGCCGCCATCGTGCTGACCTCGATTCTGCTGATCGCCAAATTTGCCAAAGGCTTTCTGGCTAACGTGGCCGTCTTGCTGGGTATTGTTATTGGCGCCGTTGTGGCCTCGGCCATGGGCATCATGACCTACGAGAAAGTCGCCAATGCAGCTTGGGTTGATCTGGTTCTGCCCTTCCACTTCGGGATGCCCAAGTTCAATATCCTGCACATTGCGACCATGACACTGGTCATGATTGTGGTGCTGATTGAGTCTACCGGCATGTTCCTGGCTCTTAGCGACATGACAGGCAAGAAAGTGGATCAGAAAGATCTGGCACGCGGCCTGCGCACCGACGGTCTGGGCACCTTGCTGGGCGGTATCTTCAACACCTTCCCCTACTCCAGCTTTTCGCAAAACGTGGGCCTGGTTGCCGTGACAGGCGTGCGCAGCCGCTTTGTCTGCGTGGCCGGGGGTGTGATTTTGATCATTCTGGGCCTGCTGCCCAAAATGGCTGCCCTGGTTGAGTCCCTGCCCACCGTGGTTCTGGGCGGCGCCGGGATTGTGATGTTCGGTATGGTGACGGCTACTGGTATCCGCATTCTGTCCGGCGTGGATTACAAGACCAACCGCAACAACTCCATGATTGTGGCTATCTCCATTGGCGTGGGCATGATTCCTCTGGTTGCGCCCAACTACATGCAGTGGATGCCTCACGCCATTCACCCGCTGATCGAATCGGGCATCCTGCTGACCTCGATTGCTGCCGTTCTGCTGAACTTATTCTTTAATGGTGCTAAAGAAGATACGCATGCAGCGGTAGAAGCAGCCAAGCACGCGGAAGCCTAAAACGCTTGCTCAGCTTGTCTTGAAACCGGCCTGTCCATGAATGAGACAGGCCGGTTTTTTATCGTCCGGCTTCTGCCATCACGAAGCAAAGCGCCGCGCCCCCGCCACGCACAAGGCAGCGCCTAAAGTCACCCAGATCATGCTGGCATTGACGGACTCACCCAGCAAGGCGGCAGCCAGTCCCAGGCCCATAAAAGGCTGCAACAACTGCAGTTGCCCCACTGCGGCAATCCCTCCCTGCGCCAACCCCCGATACCAGAACACAAATCCCAGGAACATGCTGAACACTGACACATAGCCGAAACCTAACCAGGCTGCTGTATTCACATTGCTGAATGTTTGCGGCCAGAACCACAGCATCATGACGAACATGAAAGGCGAGGAGAGCACCAGGGCCCAGCAAATAACTTGCCAGCCACCCAAACGACGCGACAGGCGTCCACCTTCGGCATAACCCAAGCCACACACCACCACGGCGGCCAGCATATACAGGTCCCCTTGCCAGGCCGCATCCAGACCTTCTCGCGCGGCATAGGCCATCACCAGCAAGCAGCCTAAAACAGAGCACAGCCAGAACACGGGCTTATGCCGCTCTCCGGCCAAAACCACCCCAAAGAGGGCTGTGCACAACGGCAACAAGGCGACATACACAATAGAATGCGCCGAAGTGATGTACTGCAAGGCCAGCGCCGTCAACAAGGGGAATCCCAGCACGACACCAAAACCAACCACGGCCAGGGGTAACAAGTCTGATCGCTTTGGCCGTGCCACACGCCCGATCAGCAACCAGACCGCTGCCAACAAGGCAGCGACTACCGCTCGCGCGCCAGTCAGGAAAAAAGGATCCATGCCCAGCACAGCAACACGTGTAGCCGGCAGAGATCCGGCAAAGATTGCTACGCCTATAAAGCCATTTAGCCAGCTGACTGCCTTGCTATCCATCATTCACTCTCCAACAAAGATGCTTGTCAGTACAACACAGCTATGCCAGCATACACAGGCACAGTCCAGTACAGTTTTAAAAAACTGTACTGCTCACCGGACCCATACACCGTACCCGAGCCAGCCTCATGTCTGCTTTGACCCGTATCGACTACATCATGCAATCCGTACGTGATCGCATCGCGGCACGGACCTACCCGCCCGGTACCCGCCTGCCATCCGTACGCGCACAAGCAAAATCGGCAGGCGTGTCGGTATCCACGATTGTCGAAGCCTATGGCAGGCTGGCCGCTGAAGGTCTGATCGAGGCTCGCGCGGGTTCCGGCTTTTATGTGACGGCTCCTTTGGCTCCACTCAGCTTGGCCGCCCTGGAACCAGCTCTGGAAAAGGATATCGATCCTTTATGGATCTCGCGCCAATCTCTGGAAGCCGAGGCCGATGTCCTGATGCCTGGCTGCGGGTGGCTGCCCTCGGACTGGATGTATGATCAAGGAGTGCGCCGCGGTTTACGTAAGGCCGCCCGTAGTCCCAGCGCGGACTTGACGGACTACGGCTCGCCTCTGGGTCTGGAACCCTTGCGACAAATGCTGGCCCGTCGTCTCGTGCAGTCCGAAATAGATGCTGCCCCGCATCACATCATGCTGACCGACTCGGGCACTCAAGCCATTGATCTGCTCTGTCGCTTCTTTCTGGAGCCAGGCGATACGGTCCTGGTGGACGACCCCTGCTACTTCAATTTCCATGCGCTGCTGCGAGCGCATCGGGCCAAAATCGCCAGCGTGCCCTACACCCATCAGGGCCCTGATCTGGCGGCCTTTGAGGCTGCCCTTAAAGAACACAAACCCCGCCTGTACATCACCAATTCAGGCATACACAATCCAACCGGCGCACGTCTTTCGGCCATGACCGCCCATAGCGTGCTGGCCATGGCACAACGTGCCGACCTCTACATTATTGAGGACGATATTTTCGGGGACCTGGAAACCCGGCCCGCTACCCGACTGGCCGCGCTGGATGGGCTGTCCCGCGTAGTACAGATAGGCAGTTTTTCCAAAACACTGTCGGCCGCCTTGCGCTGCGGTTATATCGCAGCCCAGACTCCGTGGATCGAGAGCCTGGTCGACTTGCGTACCGCCACCAGTTTCAGCAGCAACCGCCTGGCCTCGCATATTCTGAACAGCGCGCTTGGCGACAGCGGCTATCGCAAACATCTGGAACGAGTTCGATACCGGCTCTCCAAAGCCATGGATCATGCCGTGGCACAGCTGGAGCAACTTGGCCTGACGCCATGGCTGCGCCCCCGCGAGGGCATGTTTCTCTGGGTCCGTCTGCCCGCCGGGCATGATGCCCTGACGTTGACACGCGCCTGTCTACCCCATGGCATCGTACTGGCCCCTGGCCCTGTTTTCAGCCAAGCTCCTGATGCTGTCCAGTTTCTGCGCTTCAACGTCGCTCAATGCGGGGACAAACGCGTCTTCAACGTCCTGAAACGGGCTTTGAACAACGAGCTGTCTGTTTAAAGCATCAAGGGATTTCAGACCTTCCACTTGAACGCCCCGCATCAGTGTCCTGGTCGCTACCAGAGGATTACAATCGGCTCTGTTATGCGGCCCATGCGGACCGCCGCCACCAATCTGACTCCCATGTCCCCCAAAGACTTACGCGATTTATTCCTGCTGGCCGCCATCTGGGGCGGCTCGTTTTTATTTACGCTGCAAGCGGTCCCCGACTTTGGCCCCTTTCCCCTGACCGCCATACGGGTCGGTGTCAGCGCCCTGGCCTTGATGAGCTACATCACCGTCACCGGACGCTTGCCCATCTTTCTGGCGAACTGGAAACCCATCTTTGCGCTGGGCATTCTGAATGCCGCCGTGCCCTTCTCCTTATACGCCTTCGCAGCCTTGCGACTGGAGTCTGGCTTGCTGGCCGTCTTGAATGCCATGGCTCCCTTGTTCGGCGCACTGGTGGCACGAGTCTGGTTGAAAGAGCGCCTGACACCCAGCCGGATTCTGGGCCTGTGTCTGGGCTTCCTGGGCATTCTGATTCTGGTGTACGACAAGCTCAGCTTCAATAAAGGCGCCGAAGGCTGGGCTGTGCTGGCATCTTTGCTGGCCACAGTGTTTTACGGTATTGCCGCCAACTTTACCGCCCGCTATCTGCGCGGCGTGCAGCCACAGGCAGTAGCAGCAGGCAGCATGGTCAGCGCAACATTGGTTCTATTGCCCGCAGCCATTTACTGGTGGCCCGCACAGTTTCCGGGCCTGCATGCCTGGGGGGCTGCGCTGTCCTTATCCCTGCTGTGCACGGCCGTCGCCTATCTGATTTTTTACCGCCTTCTGTCCAATGTCGGCCCCTCCAAAACCATTACGGTGACCTTTTTGGTGCCACCTTTTGGGGTGTTGTGGGGTGCCTTGCTGCTGGACGAGGCCCTGACCGCACAGATGCTGATCGGTATGAGTACCGTTCTGTTCGGGACATTGCTGGCTACAGGGCTGATCGGCAAGCGCAAGACGACGTAAGTCAGCTACGCCGCCTTCAAGCGTCTTCGTTCTCGGTTCTCGGTTCTCGGTTCTCGGTTCTCGGTTCTCGGTTCTCGGTTCTCGGTTCTCGCAGCCTATTTGAACTCGTGACTGACGCTGGCCGTCTTTCCTGAGCGCACTCGAATTGTTGTGCTGAACTCTGGCAATCCCGCATTCTTGACAACAATGCGGTGCGAGCCTGGCGCCAGTGACAAGGACTTCAAAGGCGGGCTGACACCTTGCTTTCGGCCATTCACATAGACCTCCCCCCAAGGCCGTATATCCAGGGCGATTGTGCCCTTGGCAGGTGGCGCAGGCTTGGCAGCGACAGGATCCAGTTGTTCCACATGATCGACTTGCGCGGAAGGCTCAGAGGAGTCGGTTTGCGTGCTTGCGGCCACCCCTGATGCAGTGGCCGTAGCAGTCCCGGTAATTCCCATTGCTCCGACACTTCCCGCTGCCCCGGTAGTTTCATTAACTCCGGGGGCGCCTGTTATTGCTGCTCCCCCTCCAGTAGCTCCTGTAACTCCAGCGGCTCCGGCTGTTCCGGCTGTTCCGGCTGTTCCGGCTGTTCCGGCTGTTCCGGCTGTTCCGGCTGTTCCGGCTGTTCCGGCTGTTCCGGCTGTTCCGGCTGTTCCGGCTGTTCCGGCTGTTCCGGCTGTTCCGGCAGCATGATCGGCCAAAACCAGGCGAGCTGCATCATCCGATGTGTTTTGTGTTTGAACTGGCAAAGCAGGCTGCAAAGCTCCCGACTCGGCCAGCAGTTTCAACTCCGTTGTTGTCGCGGCTTGCGAGCCCGAAGCCTGGGCTAATTGCTGCCCTGTCACCGAGTCATTTTGTGCACCTGTCGACTGCGACCCAAGCTGATCTGATCCTGCCACCGAAGGCTGCCCCGATTGGGAGGCAGACCCCACCCCTGCACCCAAAGCAGCCACATCATTCGGCTTGGACTCTCCATCCGCTACCAGCCCGCCCTGCAACTCCGACGTGATTGATCCCGGTCCCGGCCTTGATGTGGACTCCTCAGGCGTGTCGCCCACCACCGCCGGACGATTGGCATCAGACGAAGCAACAGCGGGCCCGGAAGTATCGCCATCGCCGCTCCAATACGCCGCCCCCAGCCCTGCCAGAACGATTACTGCCAAGCCCGCCAGCCACAATGGCAAGGAAGGCCGCCGTTCAGGCGTAATCGGCAGCACAGTTTGCGCAGCGAGAGCATGTGCGGGCACAGGCTCTGGCACTTGCCCCAATCGTTCCAGCCTTCGGTAAGAAGCCATGGACTGAGGCCGCTGCACCCAGTCAAGGGCCAGACCCTGCAACATGGCCTGCGTCGGACCGTCCGCGTCCTCGTCCATCACCACAGGATCTTTCAACTGCCGCCAAGGGGCGGCCATCAGAGGAAAGCCCGTTGTCAGTTGCCAGCGCAAGGCCGCATAAGCGTAGACATCCGTCCAAGGGCCAGCAGGCCGCACAGGATCATCCACATATTGCTCGGGGGCCGCGCAAGGCTCATCAAAGGCCATACCCTGAGCACGCGCCTGTGCCAGACTGCGCTTGTGCATGTTCTGCTCCAGCGGCAATAACTGAACCAGACCTTCATCACTCAAAACCACCGTATCCAGCCCCAGCACGCCATACCATTCCTGGTGCTCATGCAGCTCGGCCAGTTGCAAGGCCAATTGATCCAGAATCACCAGCCGTTGGTCCAGCAGCAAAGAGTCCAGAATCTGCCCCAAAGGGCGACCCTGGACATCCTTGGCAGAGTTTGTACGTTTCATGAAAGGTCTCACCATGGTTGATAGGCGCGGCTTGCTGCATCTGCCGCTGTTGCTGACACGAACAAGCGCCGAAACAGGGCCAGACTTAGCTCGCCGCTGTGCGTCACGCTGCGCCAGCCAGGATTGTTCATGCCCAGGCACCACCAGTAACTACGGTGGGAGCCGGGCTCCAGACAAGGCTGCAGGACAGCCCACGGGTCTTGTGGCACAGACGGCGCACGAGAGCCGTACAAAACATCCAGAATGTCCTGCCCGGCATCACGCTGCTCGGACTGGGCGGCAACACTCTCCGCCAGCAAACCGGCATAAGGCACGGCACTACACAAAGTTTGATCCAACTGGGTTGCCGCCCAGCAAAACCGCACCCCTTGCTGCAAGGACAGGCCCAATTGCTCAACCATATTGGCCAGTACAGGCAGACGGACACGCTGACATTGCTCGGCATTCAAAGGCACCAAAGCGCACACCAGATACTCGCGCCCAACCCGGTCCTGACTGGGCATGACCGCTCCTGCTTGCACGCCCCCTTGCGGCAAGGACATCAGAAATCCCCAGGCATGGACAGGCGAGCTGGGCATATTGGCTCCAGCAGTCTTGCTGGGCGAACGAATCTGGCTGACACCACTGCTGAACCAGCGCTCCCACGGCAACAAAATCGGCTCAGGCATACGTCGACGTACAAAGTCCCCCATGGCCGGAATCTTGCCGTACCACATCACCTCCGGGCTGGAGTCGAAATCATCCTGGCGCATCTCAATGGCTCCCCGGGCAGCTAAACCCTCTCATCTCCGCCAAACGCCACGGATTCCTGGAGCTATTGGCCACCACATCCACCACAAACTGACGACTCCCCAAAGCAAAAGACAAGCGCTGTGCCCCGGCAGACGCACCCGATACAGGCTGTGCCTTGTCCAGCAATCGCAACAACGCCCAGGCACCGGTCGCCCTCATCCCCGAGCCTTCGGACTGTGGCTGTGCCTCCAGACTGACCTGACGGCCCCCGCGCGGCCCCGGCCACTGTACCCCCATGGCAACCTGTGGGCCATGGGCATAACGCAGCACCTGGCCATCCACATCCAGCAGCACTTGCGACAGTTCTGCATCCAGCTGAACCGGAGTGAACGCCATATCAATACGCGGTTGATTACTGCCTGCCGGGAAGAACACATCCCGAATCACAGCCGCACGCTGAAACGCATCCAGATAACGGAAGTTGGCCGCTGCCTGCCCATCTATGCCCGGTTTGAAACGCCAGCGTCCACCTGACATATCCACCTGATGCATCAGATGCTCTTGAAAAAAGGCATCCATCAAGCCACCCGGCGCAAACATGCGGGCAAAATCATTAGGTGCGACATCCTGCCTGGATTGAGCGGCGAAGGGATATCGACCGGCAATCGCACTACGGCAAAACTGACCAATAGTGGCATTTACCAACTGCCCCAAACTGGCTTGAGTCCGCGACGCGATCTCGGCAGAAGCACCTACCGAAAACTGATCCAGCGCATCACGCAAAGGCCCAGGCAACCGACCTGCCTCTGCCTGCAACTTGGTCAAGACATTGGACTGCGGCGGTGTACCCGCGCTGCGCAGAGCAGCATCCGAGGAGGTCAAGAAAGCATAGAACTCATCCAGCAACTCCAGGGTGCCATCAATAGGCGCTGGTGCCCCGCCACTACTGGAGGCCAGACGGTGATAAGGCTCGAAGTGCTGATCCACAATCGCCTCTACCTGCTTGGCCTGGGGCTCATTACGACGACTACCCTCCAAGCCGACCGGGCCAAACATCTGCTCCAACGCCTGCCGGGTATCGTCCAGCCGCACTTTGGCTTGTGCCCCCAAAGAGGCCCCCTGCTGCGCATCCTCTCGCAACAGACGAGTTTGCAAAGCCACCTGCTGGACCAACTGCTTCAAGGGAGAATCGGCCATGGACAAGGTGCGGGCCAGCTGAATGTTTTCCAGCAAGCTGCCGCCTTGCAGCAGGCGCAAATCAGCCAGATACTCATCCCACACACGCACATAATCCAGCAGATACAGACGACGCAGCTCCTGGCTTGCCGCACGACGCGCCGCCTCGGACTGCCCTGCGCCCGTATCCAGCCCCAGAATCCAGCGGTCATCCTCGCGCATCTGCTGCAATTCGCTGTCGATACGTGGTTCAACCACGGTCCAGTACCCCTCGTAGGTGTACAGACCGTCTATCCCTTCGGTTAACGGTTTGCCACTTTCGCGCTTGAATACAGAGGCCGCGTATGGCCCGGCCATGCCTGAGACCGACATAGGTATCAAACCGGGTGTGGCGGCCAGAATACGGCGCATGCGGCTATAAGTGCGCTGCTCCAGACTGATACGCGCCAGACGTTCCCGGCTTTGTTCAATCAAGGCTTCATTGCGCGGGAAGGGATTCAAGAGCAAGCCCGCCTGCGTCACTGCACGGACATGGCTCTCCAGCCTGTCGTATTGCGACTGGGTAAAGCCAGCCGGCAAGTCCTGCTTCAAACTGCCCAGCAACCAGGTCTGCAAATGGGCAGCGTCATAGCGCCGCGTGTCGTATAGCATCAAATAGGCGCGCAGGGCCTCGTAGCCGTACTCCAGGTCCTGCGCCTGCTCGCTACGCAACACGGTTTCGATACGACGCGCCAGCAAGGGGGCCAGCAATTTCTCCAAAGCGCGTTGGTAGACGGTATCGGCAGCGGCCTTCATCTTGTCACCCTGATACAGGCCCATGCGCCGCTCCAAACCGGGCGCATTCAAGGGAAACTGATCGCTTTGCGGCAGCAACGACAACATATCCAGCAAAGGCAGCAAGCCGACCGCCGGGGTGGTATCCAGCACCTGTGTTTGGTCCGCCTGTTGCTGAGCCTGCGGAACACGTCCTTCAACCTGCTCCACATAGCTGCGGTTCAACAGAAAGCTGCGACTCCAGGCCAGCCCCAGTAGCAACACACCCACCGCCACCAGACCGTAGACCAGAAAATGACGCAAGCGCACGCGGCGCTCCCAGCGCTCGTCGCGGCCTGCAACACCGGCCTCCTGAAAGATCAGCTCTTTCAGCAGCTGGGTCAGAAAATAGCTGCGGCCCTGACCGGCCACTGGCTGCGCTTGATCCGCCTGCACATCCACTTCCAGATACTCGCGCATGGAGTCCCGCACCTGATCCAGACGCACACCTCCTTGCCGACCACTGGTGAAGTACACGCCGCGCAGCAACAGGGGTGCCTCGAAGCGGGACTGGCTAAACACCTGTTCCAGAAACTCCTCCAGCACCGGCCCCAGGCGAGCAAACTGTTGTGGCAGCAGATAGGCTTCGGCACGCACGCTTTCGTTGGGCTGCTCGGCCATCACGGCCGCCAGACCACGCTCCAGGCGTTGATGCAAGGCTTCGTACTCGCGCCCATAGGTATGCGACAAGGAAAATCCCGCTTCGCGCGAGCTTTCATAAGGCAAGGTGAAGCCCCAGACCTGCTCCAGTTCCTGACGATCACAATGGTCGAAATACTCCTGAAAGCCCTGGAGCAAATCCATTTTGGTGACCAGCACATAGATAGGAAACTGAATCCCCAAACGCTCGCGCAATTCAGCCAGGCGCTGGCGCAAGACCTGCGCATGATCGTGACGTTGCGCGGCCGTGCTGGACAACAAATCTGGCACGCTGATAGTCAGCAAAGTGCCATTTATCGGCTGCCTGCGGCGATAGCGCTTGAGCAGGCCCAGGAAACCACGCCATTCCTGCTCATCTCCTACCGGATCACTTTCATGCGTGGTGTAGCGTCCTGCTGTATCCAACAGGACGGCTTCGTCGGTAAACCACCAGTCACAATTGCGCGTGCCCCCCACACCTCGCAGAGACGTTTTTCCGTAGCGCTCCGACAAGGGAAACTGCAAGCCAGAATTGACCAGCGCTGTGGTTTTACCTGCTCCGGGTGCACCGATGAACACATACCAGGGCAACTGATACACGTACTGACGCGACAGCAAGGAGCGCAAGCGTCCGCCCATATGCGAACCGAAGCGAATCCGCTTGAGCAGTTCGATGGCCTCATCAAACTGGCTTTGCAAAGGATGCGGCGTAGCCGTATTGCTCAATGCTGATGCCTTCTGCGCCGGGCGGCTTAATTGGCCTAGCAACTGCGCGTTCAAGCGGCCTTCACGCCAGCTGCGCCACAACAAGCGCAGCAACCAGAACACCACCACCACAGCCATCGCAATCCAGCGCGACGGCTCGGTTTCCAATGGCCGGGTTTGGCCAATCGCCAACAAAGGCCCCAGCAACCAGATCAGCACCAGCAGAATCAGCACACCCACAAAGGTCCAGACGCTACGGCTAAAGACCAGACTCAAAAGACGTGTCATTGCCCGGCCTCCTTGCTCAAGGGCACGATCGTGATCTCCACCCGTCGGTTCTGTGCCCGACCTTGAGCGGTGCCATTGTCTGCCACAGGCGCAGCATCGGCCCGGCCTTGTGCGCGTACACGTTCTGGCTGACTCAAGCGCTCCTGCAAGACGGCCTTGACCGAATCGGCACGAGCCTGCGAGAGATGAAAATTGGAAGGAAAGCGCACACTGCGTATGGGGACGTTATCGGTATAGCCATCTACCAGCACCAAGCCCGGCGCGGCTTCCACTGCATCTGCGATACGTGCAATAACGGGAAGCAACGGCGCACGGATCTGGTCAGCTCCTGAATCGAACAGGCCGTCGCCGCGCAGGATAATGACGCTGCGATCGGCCTGATCTCGCACGGTCAGCAGACCCTCGGCCACCTCGGGGGCCAGCAGCTCTGCCAAGGCCAAAGGTGCTGGCGGTGCGACGCCACTAGACGGTGGTTGGCCCTGTGTCTGCAAGGCCGGCAGGCGCAAAGCCACAATGTCCTCGAAAGCCCGATCAGACTGCCGGTTCAGCAACAGACTGGTACCCAGATACATCAACAAGCACAGCAGCAAGGCCACACAAACGGCCACCCAGATAGGCACAGGCAAAGGCTTGCCAACTTTCTGCGCCGGGTTGTCGCGCCAATGCGGGGACAGAGCGGCTGGTACCGTCTGCCCATACTGGCGCAAGCTCATGTACAGCCGTTGGCGCACGGTTTCCAGCTGGCTGGCGCCCTGCTCATGCACGCGATAGCGGCCTTGAAAACCCAAAGCCAGGCAGAAATACATTAGCTCCAACAGCTGTAAATGCGCCGCCGGGCTTTGCATCAATTTATCCAGAAGCTGAAAGAACTTCTCGCCGCCCCAGGTTTCATTATGAAAAGTGACCAGCAAAGTGTGCGAGGACCAGACTCCGGCTTGCCCCCAAGGGGTTAGCGCGGCCGCCTCATCCAAGGTCGTGCACAGGCAATAACGAGCGGCCAAAATGGTTTCATTGGCCACGGGCACGGCCTGTGCGCGCAATTCAAATTGCCGGATTTCAGCCACCAGCTTGGCACGCAGACCTGCCGGATCTGCATGTCGGGCACTGCGGCGTATATCGGACACCATCACCAGCAAAGGGTTGGCGGCCTCCAACAGGGGATTGGCCCCCTGCGCAACAAAACGCGGTGCATCCGCCCGCGATCGGCGCTCGTCCGGGACCGGGCCGTTATTCCAGGAAACTGTCTCGTTCATAGCCATGCTCCGGGTCAGCGGCGTATTGCCCAAAACTCAAGTTGCAGGCCGGGGAAGTCTCCGGCCAAATGCAGGGCCAATGCGCCGTTCTGCTCCAGCTGACGCCACAGCTCGCCGCCTTTTTCCAGCTCGAAGTAGGTGAATCCTGCGTGATACGGCAAGGCTCGTGGCGCGACAGACAAAGGCTGCAAACCGATGCCCGGCAATTGCAGATGCACCAGATCGCGGATGCGTTCTACCGGCCCCAATTTCACCTGTGCCGCAAAATGCTGCCGCACGGTTTGGGCGGGCAAATCGGCTTGCACGGCCAACACAAAACCCGCCTGCAGCAAGAGCGCACGATCCGCAATCTGGGCCAGACGTACGCCCTGCCCCTTGTCCTCCAGCGCAATCGAAACCGCCTGCTGCTCCAGGACCACGGACAGAGCACGGCGCAACTCCAGCACCAGCGGCAAAAAGGACTGGGCTAGATCGTCATGCTGATAGGAAGGCCAGATCAGCGGCTGACGCCCGTCCTGGGTGTAGGTAGCCAAAGCACCATGCAATTCCATCCAGGCCTGATACAGCTCGCCAGGATGTACATGTACGCGCTGCTCCATGGCCCACAAGGCAGCCCGATAGCGATTGACCAGCTCCAGCATCATGAAGTCGGCCACATCGCCCTGCCCGCGCCCTCCCGGCCCCAGGCGTTCTGCCAGAGCTTGGGCACGGGCCTGCAGTAAAGCCTGTACATCCGCGCTTAGAGCACTTAGCCGGGCATGGGCCTGAATGGACAAGATAGGGGGAATGAAATCCGGGTCCAACACCAGCGAGCGGTCGGGTCTGCGCTCCATAATGCGGACCACGGGCATGGCTACACTGTCTTCATACACCTCGGATTCGGGCAGCAAAACAGGCTGCAAACGCCCCAGCTGCGACAGGCAGGGTTCAGGTGACAAACCACTGCTGTCATACAAATCCTGCTCGCTGACCACATAACGCGAACGACGCGAGCTGTGCCCATCAAACTGAATCTCTGCTCGCCCGGCCTGACGACGAGGCAGCACCAGCATCAGACGCTCGGGACGCACCACTTCGGGGGCCGTCCAGGCCACAATCTGCATCGCTCCCGGCCTGCAATCAAAGGGCGTGCCATCCGGCAACAAACCGCGCGCTTCGCGTAAGGCGACACTGCCCATACTCAGGGCCTGTTCGTCCAGACTCAAGGTTTCAAAGCCCCAGCAAAACGGCTGCGCAGCCCGCCTTCCGGCGTGGGCATAGTGCTCCAGATAGCGCTCCATCTGCTGAAAATGCTGAGGCCGTAAAAACAGCCCTTCGGTCCAAATGACTTTATCCATTGAAATATTCCGTTCCACGCCCATCAATCAACGACATGAATGGCGTTCTTGCGTAATTGCAGACTGACCTGGACGGCGTCCGGGGCCGACTGCCAGAACTTGTAGATATTGGTGGTGCGCGACTCGGGCAGCGGCAAGAGGACACGCCACACACTGGCATCCAGCTCGCGATACCCTACGACCACGCCAACAGCGGTGGCTTGCAAATCGCCCGGCCGTTTGAAGGTATGGGTCTGGCCGGGGCGCAGCACGATCTGCTCCACATTGAGCAGATCCGCCTGCAAGGCTTGTTGCGGGTCGGACTGCAGGGCGAAGAAGTCCCTGGATTCAAAGGTGCTGCCCGAGCGCAGCTCGAACACAAACACCTGTACCGGGGAAGGCCGACCCGTGGCATCCGGGTTGAGCTGTTCATCCGCAGTCAGAACAATCTCGTAGGGCACGGCCATGCGACTGGAGGTGGACGCGCACGAGGCCAGCAACCCCAGCATCAGCAGCGCGCACAAACGAAGCAATCGGCGAACGGTCACGATGTCTCCTTGAATGGCAATGCGCCCCATCTAAAAGCATGAATACGACAACTTTGTTAAGGACACGGGGTGTTTCGGTGCTTACCCTTGCGCAACAACTCTTACAAAACCGTCCGCGTCATGTCATGTGGCTGTCTTTTTCCTTTCCTAGTCTTGAGGGCAAGTACAACTTTTCTTTTTCCTGCCATGTATTTACCTGCCCGCCTGATCGTTCCGGCTCTGGCCCTTTTACTGACAGCCTGCGCCCAAACTCAGAACAAGCCAGTGGCTGTTTTCAGCCCGGCTGCCGAAGCTGAACTGGAGCAAATACGCTCTGCCTTTAATGAAGGTGACTACAGCACCGTGATCCGGCAAGTGGGCCGCTCCAGCACCCTGCCTGCTGCCGCACCCAATCAATACAGCGAAGCCTTGAAACTGCAGGCCTTCAGCTTTTGCGTGCGCGACTACACTTTTTTGTGTGAAGAGCGTTTCAAGCAGGCACGGGCTGTAGACCCTGGCTTTACCCTGGCCCAGGCCGAGCGCGGTCACCCCACCTGGGGCCCGGTTTATGAAAAAGTGGCAGGAGCACAGCCATGAGCACAGCTGTAGATTGGCGTTTGCAAGCAGAGTCCGGTGGAGCCCCGCGCCCTGTTCCTGAACCCGGTCTGGTCTGCGGTTCCTGGACTCAGGCTGATCTGGTTTTGCCCGATAACAATCAAACGCCGCCCGTGCTGTCTTACCTGCGTCGCCAGCACGATGTGCTGACGATTCAACGAGCTAGCGCAGACGGTCAGGTCGCCGTGAATGGCATCGAATTGGCACTGGCACAGGTCAAGACCTTGCAGAATGGGGATCGCCTGACCTTGGGGGAAATGCACTACCGGGTGGAATCGGGAGTCAGCCCCGTCACACAGGATGAAACGCCTTTGGCAGCTGCGCCGGCGGCCGATCCTTTCGCAGATCTGCATGTTCCCGGCATGGTCCCGGTCGGTGGTCCCATGCCTGCGCCCTCGGACAAGCACCCCTTCGATACAGCAGCCAAACCATCCAGTTCACCCAGCACCGACAGCACCATTCCGGCAGCCAGTTGGCAGCCAGATTTGGGTCGCGCCCCGGAGTGGGTCAGCACCTTGTCCGACAAGGAAAACGAGTTCGATCTTTTGCAGGGAATGCGTCAGGCCTAAGCCTTAGCTGCGCGGATCTTGCCAATCTGGACGGCTGTCCAGAAACAGGCACAGATCCGCTCTGTCCTGTGTGCCGGGCTGACCTAGCCAGGTCTCCTGGCCCAGACCCAAGCCCGCCCCCAAACCCAGATCAGGCTGCTCGCTGGCTTGTAACACCAGTTGCAACTGAACCGACCACTCCAAGCCCAGATACAAAGCCAGGCAATAGCGCAATTGTCGCCAGGCCGGACGACCTGGCAAGAAGCGTCCATAGTCCTGCCGACTCAAAGGGCCAATCCGTATTCGTATGGTTTGCTGCACATCCAGAATACGTGCGCCAAGAACGGTATTTTTCCCAAGCCCCGAACAACTGCGGCCCAGGCTGACCTGAGTTTGATCATCCAGCGGCACCCAAGCCGGCACGTTCTGCTGAATGCTGACGGGCAGTTGGAAATAGCTGGCCAGAAGCGATTGCAGAGCAGGCGCGCTACGGGTTTGAGACGCCAGCGCGGGTGCCTGAAAATGGACCGCATGGTCGCTCATGGGAGCCGATTCGCTCTGGCTCCCGACTCCGGCCAGGCTGGCCAGCCAGCGTGTAAAACCATCCTGATCATGTTCCAGGTCACAGACTGCCTGCGCTTGTGCCCAGGCTCTGAAAAACAGTAAAAACAGACGGTGGTGAAACTGGTCCAGAAAGGCCACACCAGCGCGGTCACCAAAGTTGCGACTACGCTGAAAAAAGTACTCCGTCATGTGCAGCGGCAAAGGGCCGTTGGGCCCCCACAAACCAAAACCCTGCACATCCAGATGCAGTTGTTCATCGTCCCAACGAGCGGTTTGCACACTGGAGGCCGCAAAAGCCAAACTAGGCGGCTGACCTACCCGCACATCTTCTTGGCGAGGCGTAGGCGCGGTTCCCAAACGAGGCTGGCCTTGGGCGGCTTGCAAGGCATCGACGGCCCGCAAAACCCGAAACAGATCATGGCCATAAGGCCATTGCTGAATGATACGGCCCAGCTCTTCCAAAGAAGCCTGGGGCTTTAGCTGTTCCTGCTCGGCCCGGTTCACAGCACCGCCCGCGTACCTGCTTGCGGCCCCCACGCTCCCAGTTCCACCCCTGTCTCGGAACGAAACTGGGTAGAGACAAAACTGTTCAGGCTGACATGACGGGCCAGATAACGACTGAGCACGGCGGCCAGAACAAAGGGACGGCCACCGGGAAAACCACTTTGGTCCAGCGTGACCTCAAAATGCACGCCACGCGCCATCACCAAGGGTCCTGGCACCGGCATGGCCCTCTGCACAGGCCGTGCCTGCACCGCCACAATGGAAGCCAACTGACGCAAGGCACCGGCATCAGCGCTGTCCACATGCGGGGCCAGCAAGGCACGCCAGCGACCTGCAGCCTGCTTAGGGTCGGACTGGGCCACACCCAACTGGGCCAGACTCATCTGTGAAATCAAATCCCAGGCCTGACGGCCGCCGGTTGATGCGGCTCGCGGACGGGTCAAACCACTCAATAAACTGACACCGACCACAGGGGCCGAAACCTGCAGGCTGAAGTCAGACTCGGGCGAGCGCGGTAGCAGCAAGGGCAAATCACGGTTGCTGCACCAGGCCGTGACACTGATCTGACTCATGCCGAAAAACTCGGACTGCTCGTGCTGATTCACCAGCGATAAATACACTTCGCTACCGCAATAACTGCTGCGGCCACCCCAGCGTTTCTGGGTATCAGACACGACACGCGGTTCGCGTCGCACAGTGTAGTAACTGCCATAGCGTCCTGCATCCTGCGCCGTGCTGGCATACAAGGGGCGAAACAGCACATCGTCCGTGCCCTGTCGGCCATGTCCTTGCACTTGCTCCATCAGGCAAACTTCAAAGTCCATGGGACGCGTTCTGTCCATGACCACATGATGATCTGTTGCCTGAGGGCGCAAGGCCATGCGTTCACTGCGTCGACGAAATAAATTCACGACAGGCGTGCAATACAAACGCACATGGCCAGGGCCAACGCGTGCCGCCAGATCGGGCCAAGCCTGCTTAAGGACAATATGCAGGCTCCAGCGGCGGCTTTTTCGCTCCTGCGCACGTCCTCTGGCGATAGCTGCTTGCAGACCACGCAGCCGTACAAAAGCAAAACGGCCCGGCAAGGCGAAATACTCCCGCAGCAAGCGATGGCCGGAGAACTCGTGAGACACCATGGGCAAGATGGCTTGATCATCTTCCAGGCCATCGTGTGTCAGACAATCAGACGTAGCCAGGAATTGTGGGGCCTCGTCCTCCATTTGGATGAACACCCCCAACGCCTGCCGCAGCAAGGCATCCAGCAGCAAGCTGCTGTCAGATTCCGGGCCGTCCAGATGCAGGCTAAGCTCATCCAGAGCCAGCTCCTCCAGTGTCAAACCGCCATGCACCGTGAAGTCCAGTTTCAAGGCCGAACGAGCTTGCGCGGCCTGCCGGCTACCTAAAGCCGCCAGAGGCAGATCAGCTGCTACATCGCCTAAACGTACCTGCGACAAGCTCATGGGCCACAAGTCCACGGCATGGCAAGTAGAAAACTCGCAGGCGGTTTGTTCTCCGGCTGGAATACGGGAGCGCAAGGCGGTGTGGCGCGGCATGGTAAAACCTTTGGCCAGAGCACCTTCGCTCATGCTGGGACGAAACTGCACCAGTCCCATGCTGGGGGTGGGCATCAACCAGGAAGGTTGAATCACATCCAGCAATTGCTGGCTGAGACGGGGAAATTCCGCGTCCATCTTCATCTGAATGCGAGCCGTCAGAAAGCTGAAGCCTTCCAGCAGACGCTCGACATAGGGGTCAGCCACCGCCGTATCGTGCACACCCAGACGGGCCGCCACTTTGGGGTAGGCTTGCGCAAATTCGGCTCCCAGCTCGCGCAGGTAAGCCAATTCACGGTTGTAGTAATGCAGCAGCTCCGGATTCATCCCGACGCGTAACTCTCTTCAAGGTCCAACTGCCCGCTTTCCAGATCAATACTGGTGCGCAGCAAGAATTCCTGCGGATACGGCTCGCACCAGACATGGCCCTGAATACGCAAGCTCAAGACGTTATGCAAATCGCGCTGAGCCCTGTGATCCAGACAATGCACCTGCAAGGTATCGGGCAAAATGCGAGGCTCGAAATGCAGGATGGCGGTACGCAACGCTTCTTCCACATCCAGCCACTCCACCTCGCTCATGGTCTTGCCCGCCAGCGGGCTCATGCCGTAGTTCAGGCAGGAGCGGCGCACATGAGCCAAGGCCTGCATCAAGGGGGTGGCCCCCTGATTGGGTGTATTGAGCAAATGACCCAGATCGCGCAATACCGCCTGACGCATCTGGTACTGGCTCATGGGCTGGGGAGGTTCCCAGGTTTGATCGGGCCGCTCGTCGGTCAGCCTGTCCAGCAGACAAGGTTGCAAGCGATCCGCCTGACCGCGCATCAGCGCGGCCCCGCGGCGTCCCGGTAAGCGAAAGCGGTCCATAGCGGCCCTGCCTGAAAACCCAAGCCCGATCAGGCTTCTTTGTTTTGCTTGATGTCCCAGGCCACCAGCGTTTCAGCACCTTTGCTGCCGCGGTCGGACTGTTCCCAGTACTGCTGTTTGACGCGTGCGGCCTGGAAGGAGTAATTGACCATTACGCTTTCCACATCGCGCTCGGCATTGAGCTGAACCGAAGTCACCAGCACTTCTTCCAGGGTTATTTTGGAGTATTCCACCTGCTCGCCACCGGCCTTGCACACCGACAGCTCCACCTTGCCCAGGTGCTTGCCGCTGGCGCAGTGCTTCATCACGGCAGGCGCGGCCTTGTCGATGCGAGCGACCACATGCAGATCGTTGAAATTGGCCTTGCCCTGGCCACCGCCACCGCCCGAGCTCATGCTGCCCGGTTGCGAGGCACCCCACGAAAAGGACTGGATATCGGTCCAATCCTTGTGATTGGAGTCTTTGGATTCGCCATTGGCGCCTTCAATTTTCATGAACATATCAACAGACACGCTTTTCTCCTTGGAGGTCGAATAAGGCCATCAAAAGGCCAGGGTGGGAATCAGTTCTGCTCGCCTTTAAGCGAAGGCAAACGGGACACCAGGCGCAGGGAGACCGTCAGGCCTTCCAGCTGGTAGTGCGGGCGCAAGAAGAACTTGGCAGCGTAATAACCGGGGTTGTCCGGTACTTCCTGCACCGAGACTTCGGCGGCGGCCAGCGGCTTGCGTGCCTTGGTTTCCTGCGAGGAGTTGGTCGGGTCGCCATCCACGTAATTCATGATCCAGCTGTTTAGCCAGCGCTCCATATCGTCGCGCTCGCGAAAGGAACCGATCTTGTCGCGCACAATGCATTTCAGGTAATGCGCAAAACGGCAGCAGGCAAACAGATAGGGCAAGCGCGCGGCCAGACGGGCATTGGCGGTAGCGTCTGCGTCGTAATATTCCTGGGGCTTCTGCAAGGACTGGGCGCCGATAAAGGCCGCAAAATCGGAGTTTTTGCGGTGTACCAAGGGCATGAATCCGTTCTTGGCCAGCTCGGCCTCGCGGCGGTCGCTGATGGCAATTTCCGTGGGACATTTGATGTCCACACCGCCATCGTCCGTGGGAAAGGTATGGCAAGGCAGGTTCTCGACCGCACCGCCCGACTCCACACCGCGAATTGCCGTGCACCAGCCAAAATGCTTGAACGATCGGTTGATATTCACCGCCATGGCATAGGCCGAGTTGGCCCAGGTATAGCGGTCGTGGCTGGCTCCGTCGGTATCTTCCTCGAAGTCGAACTCATCAACCGGGTTGGTACGTGCGCCATAGGGCAAGCGCGCCAGAAAACGCGGCATGGCCAGGCCCAGATAACGGGCATCATCAGATTCGCGCAGGCTTTGCCAGGCGGCGTACTCGGTGTTGGAGAAGATCTTGGTCAGATCACGCGGATTGGCCAGCTCCTGCCAGGACTCCATCTGCATCACGGAAGGCGCCGCTCCCGCGATGAACGGGCTGTGGGCCGCCGCGCCAATACGGGCCAGTTCCCCCAGCATCTCTACATCCGGCGGACTGTGGTCGAAGTGATAATCCCCCACCAGGCAGCCAAAGGGCTCGCCACCAAACTGGCCGTATTCCTGTTCATACACCTTCTTGAACAAGGGGCTTTGATCCCAGGCCACCCCTTTGTAGCGCTTCAAGTTGCGCGCCAATTCCTTCTTGGTCGCGGGCATCACCCGAATGCGCAGCAGCTCATCAGTTTCGGTGTTGCTGACCAGATGGTGCAAACCTCGCCAGGCCCCTTCCAGCCGCTGAAATTCGGGGTGATGCAGGATGTGATTGATCTGCTCGGTCATCTTCTGATCGATCTGGGCAATCACCGCCTGAATGGTTTGATAGGCGTCATCGCTCAAAGTCACGGACTGGTCCAACGCCTGCTCGGCCAGCGTGGTGACGGCAAACTCAACCGCCTGCTGAGCCTGCTCGGTTTTGGGACGAAACTCTTGCTGCAACAGGCTGGACAGTTCATCCAGCTGGGCCGTGTCGCGAGTGGCGGTCAATGTCTGGGTGGAAGTCATGGGGTGGGCTCCTTATGCTTTGGGCTCGTTGTCCTGATCGGGCTGGGACTCGTCCATCGTCAGGGCCTGGGGCGGGCGACCAGCCAGGGCGCGCAAGAGTTCGGGCTGCTGCAGGAGACGGGACAAGAGTTCTTCCGCCCCGCTTTTGCCATCCATATAAGTCAGCAAATTCGCCAGCTGGGTACGAGCTTCCAGCAGGCGAGCCAAAGGTTCGATCTGACGGGCCAGTTCAGCCGGGGAGAAGCTGTCCATGGAGTCAAAAGACACTTCCACTCCCAGCACGCCATCGCCCTTCAGGCTGTTGGGAACCTGCATGTTCAGCTTGGGTGCGATGGACTTCATGCGGTCATCGAAGTTGTCCACGTCGATTTCCATAAACTTGCGCTCGCCCAGCTCCGGCTGGCTCTCCGTGTTGTGCCCGGCCAGATCCGCCAGCACACCCATCACGAAAGGCAGTTGCACACGATGCTCGGCGCCGTACAGTTCAACGTCGTACTCAATTTGCACACGCGGAGCCCGATTGCGCCCAAGGAATTTCTGGCCGCTGCCAGAATTGGATTTCACAGACATCAGGTCTTCTCCAGTTGATTTATGGAATTAAGAAGCGGCTGTCGCCACTTCGGATCGAGGCATGAAAACCTGGATCTGATCCCAGGCACCGGGAGCCAGGTCACGAATCAGCTCGTGAAAACCCATGGGCACCAGTTGCTGGGCACGACGCAGCAGCAAAGGGGCAGGATGGCTGGGTTCGTGCTGTTCGAAATACGCCACCAGCTTGTCCAGCAACAACACCACCTCTTCGCGGGATGAAACATGCAGGTTTTGCCAGCCCGCCAAGCCCATCACCGGCGGTACCTGATTAGCAGGCTGCGGCGACACGGAAATGGTGGAGTGACTTTCCTGCACATGCTCGGGAGCAGAAGGGGTAGACAGTGAAGTCGCCGCATCCAGCACCGCGCAGGCAGCCTCCACGGTGTCCCAGGCTCCGTCCAGACGCACGGACCACTCAGCATCCAGATGGCGATGCACCAAGGCCTCCAGTTCCTGGCGGAACTGACGCAAACGGCTCAAGGCCACGGTCTGGCTTTGGCCGGCGGCAAAGGCACGGCGCAACTCGTCGACCAGACGGTCACGACCCGGAAGGCCGCTATCTTTCTGACTGCCATCCAGCACATAGCCGACTTCACGTAAATTCAGTTGACGATGCCCCAGGCTGACCACGGGAGCCTCACGCATCAGGCGACCCAGACCATCAATAGCCGACAGCCCGGCCAGCGCATTGACGCGCGGCAAGGGGTCCAGCTCGCCATCGTCGTGCAGACGCGGATGAACGTGCTCCCAGCCTTGTTGCAGGGCGCTCAACAGCCAGTCGCACACCTCCACCAAGGCGGGCAATCCACCTGTCTGCAATCTCGCCTGGGCCAGTACCACCAGCAAGCGAATATCTGCCGAGCGGTCCAGCAAGTCCTGCACCAGGCGCACGATGCGCGTCCAGTCCGGAACCTGAGCCGGGATAATAGTTTGGCCAAACTGCTGCTCGCCCTGTACTTGCAAAGCCTGCATCAAGGCCAGAAAGTCGGCTTCGTATTCCAGGTTCTCGCCGTAGTGGGCGTTTTCGGGAGCCAAAATCCAGGCTGGCTGCCACTGCTCCTGTATTCCTTCGACCATAGCTGTCGTCTCGGATAACTGATCACGGAGCCAGTCTAGGAACTGAAGGTGACACCTTTTTGACGAAAATTTTTCCTTACTTATTTTGCAAAATGGATGTATTTACGCTCTTTTTGAAGCAAATAAAGAAAAAGCGCCACCCGCAGGCAGCGCTTTTCAAAGGAAGCAAATAGAGATCAGCTAGGTGCTAGTCGTCCAGCCCCTGCTCCTGTCGCCAGTGCTGGTAGCGCTGCTCCAGAACCGGCCGCAAGGTTTCGTAGCTGTCCCAATCGTCAGGCACGTGATAGATGGATGGCAAAACCTCGTCGTCCAGCGTATCCACGTAATCATCCAGATACAGCTCGTCGTAGTAAAAATCGCTAAAGGCTTTGCCCTGCTCGGACATGTCTTCGCTGACCAGCACATCGTCGCAACACTCTTGCAGCAGTTGCGAGCCTTTGATCATGTGATCACGGCACTGGCGCACCTCGTTGGGGTAGCGGTCCATAAAAGCATTGGCCAGCAGGCCTTTTTCCACCAGCCAGGCCAGATACATGCCGATGTGCGTGCGACCACCTTGCGGGCCCAGATCAGAGGGGTAGTCCCCGCCCACATGCCAGTCCACAGCGTCATATTTAACGGGATCAGTGTGCGTTTTCAATGTCGTACCTCCGTAGGTATGCGTATGTTCTTGGGAAGTGGCTGCTTGGGTGCATTCTTGCCAATCAACTCTGCGCCCTTGCTCTCCATTGCCTTGTCCTTGGCCTTCTGGGTTGCGGAGCGGCGCGCTCCCCCGCTCTTGACTTCGACCGCCCGGATTTTGCCCGTGTTCTTGTCCTTGATCAGTATATCGATCACACGGCGAGTCAATGGTGTTTTTGCAGACACCTGCGTGCCCATGACCTCGTGGCCTTCCTGCTTCAGCTCGGCCTCGACCTCGCGCTCTCGCTGCGCACCCCGACGCCGGTTGCGTTTCAGCTGTGCACGCTTGGCTTCGCGTGCCGCTGCCTTGCGTGCCGCATCCGGCCCACTGCCCGACACACCCTTGCCGCCTTTACCGGCGCCGCCCCCGGCACCACCGCCACCTAGCAACAGCACTTTGAACTGGCTGGGCACTACCCGCATGCCCACCGTATTCACCGTGTTCTGCATGCTCAAGCTAGTCAGACGGGTCGCCGGGATTCCCTTCCACAGCACATTAGGCACACAGGTAATGGAGCGCGAACGCGACATCACGGTTTGCGAGATCAAGCCCAAAGCCACACCCGGATTGTCACCATTACTCAAGGGTATCGTTGTGAGCAAGTTATGGGCAGGCCCACCCTGCAACAGGATGTTCCAGGCATTGGGAATACCCATCAGGCCCGTCGCAAAATTCGGGTAAGGAATCGGCAACAGAGCCGGTGGTGTCTTGCAGATGTCGGGGAAGGCAATATCCATGCCGCCCCGTTGGCAATTGGCAAACATCAGGGCTCCTTATTCAAGATTCATATGACGCGCGGTCCAGCTCTCAGACTCATGCAAGGCCGGGTCATTGGGCAGGCAGCCTGCGGCCTGTTCTTGCCCGGCCTTGTCCAGCAAGCAACGATGAAACTGGGTGCGCTCAAAATGTGCGCCATCCCAGCGAGCACGGCGGCAATCTGCATACGAGAAATCCGCATAGCGCAGTTGGCTATGCTCGAAACGGGCCCGCTCCAACACTGCCTGCGCGAAGTAGGCCTGCTGCAAAAAAGAGCCACGAAAATCTGCCTCGGGAGCGTGGGCTTGAGCCCACAGACTTTGTGTCAGATCCGCCTCCCGAATCTGCAGTCCTTGAGCCTGTGCATGAACAAATAAAGCCTGCTTGGCTTGGACCTTGTTCAGCACGGCCTGATTCAAGATGGCAGACTTGAAATTGGTGCCGCAAAGACAAGCGTGGCTTAGATCCGCTTGAGTAAAGTCGGACTCCATCAAGACACTGCCGCTGAAATCCAGCCCCGACAGGTCCATGCCCTGGAAATTGCAGGTTTTGGCCGTCACCCTGTGCCAGCGACTACCGGCCAGAGTGCTGCCCCGCCAATCCATTTCGGTGACCACCACATCTTCCAGACGGGTCGACTGCAAGGACAAGCCCCCTGCGCGGCAGCCAGTCCAAGTGCAACGCTGCAAAAGAGCTTGGTCGAAGTTGCCCGTTTGCAAAATGCATTGCGCCCAGTGACTGTCGCTCCAGGCTCCGCCTTGCCAGATAGCGCCCTGTAAATCACAGTCCTGCCACATCACCTCCCTGGCCTGGACATGCTTGCAGGACAAGCCGATCAACACGCATTCCATAAAGGCGCAGCCATCCAGCACACTGGCGTCCAGTACTGCTCCGCTCAAGTCACATTGATGAAAGCGGCTACCCGCCAGATTGACGCCCAAGGCTTGCACACGCGGCAGACGGCAAGCGATGAACACCGCTCCTGAATAATCGCCCGGTGGCAAATACAGATCGCTGATGTCCAGCCCCAGCAAAGGCTCGCCTTGCCGAATGCGCAAACGCAAAGCATGTGCGTCCATCAGACTTGCCCCCCGGCAGGATCGCGACGTGCCGTGCGTAAATACAGTTTGCGGCTGCGGGTACGCGCATCCGTTTGCAAGCCCGTCAAATCAGCGCGGAAGAAGTTCACGGTGTCCAGCATCGTGCCTTGAACATTCGCGCCCCCGGCCAGGCTATTGCTCATATCCACCTTGTTCATGATGGCTTGGCTAAAGTCAGTCTCGATCAGAATGCAGTCGCTCAGGCGGGCCTGCGTCCATTGCGACCCCTGGAGATTGGCACCGGATAAATCACAGCGAATCAGTTGGGCCTGTTCAAAACAGGATTGCGACAAATCCAGCCCACGCAAATTGCTTTCTTCCAGGCGGGCACCGCGCCATTCTGACCCCGGCATGTCCACGCCGGACACCACGCTTTGACGCCAGCGGCTGTCACGGCAATCGAGCACACCGTCCAACAGACCCAGCAGCCAGGACGTGTCCTCCAGGCTGGAGCCCCTCAAGGACAGGTCCCGCAGATCACAGTCCAGCCAAGCGCATTGCTGCAACTGGCAATCCAGATAAGACAATTCGGACAAGCGCGAGCGCATCAAATATTGCACGCCACTTAACTGCGAGGTCTCGAAGGTGCAGCGCAGCAAGTCCACATCCAGCCACTCCTGCTCCTGAAGGTTCGACTGCTGGAACAAGACATCCTGCCAGCTGGACTCGCGCGGCTGCCATCGGGCCGCCTGCACCTGACGAAACTGTACGGATTGCAGTACTGCCGCGCTGAAATCCACATCATCCAATTGGGATTGATTGAATTGAACCTGCTCCAATCGCGCCCGCACAAATGTGGCTCCCGAGCAATCAGCTCCTGCAAACGTGCCTTGCCGTAGAACCGCATCGTTAAAGCAGGTGCCAACACAGCGCACCCCGGAGAAATCGAAGTCCTGCAAATGCAAACCGCTCAAGTCCAGGCCAGACAGATTGCGAGTTCCGGCCAGAATCAACTCCACTCGCCTGCGCAAACGCTGCTGACGCAGATCAGAGGCAACAGGCGGTGCAGGGGCATAAGTTTGCATCGCACGTCTGGCCTGCTCCATGGGTTTGGATAGCAAGCCGGACACAGGCGCCTGGTCGCTGGCCGCTGCATCCAGCTCATACAACATCTGCTGCGTATCGCGCGCCGTAACACGGGTGCCGGCCTGATCCTGAAATGGAGATTCACGCTGCAAGTCCTGCACTTTCGCCATGCCCTCTTCCATCTGCTGACGCGCCTCCCATTGCTGGCGATTGGCTTGGCGCACTTCCTGCACCCAATCCGTTCGGTCCACATCCATAGGTTTGGGAGGCCCAGCCTGCGCCAAGGAAAACAGCTCGTTCTGCCAAGCCGGGTGTTCCTGTGCCGCGTCCTGCGCCCAGCGCTCCAGGCGCATCCGCATGGTCAGGGACAAGGGGTCGTCTGAGTTAGTCAGAGAATCATCCAAAGGTCCGCAGCAGTCAGCAGGTAATAAATCCTGATCACGCAAGGCAAATAATCCGGCCTGATCGCCTTCGCTACGCAAGCGCAGCACTTGCTCGTAATGGTCCTGACCACGCGGCTGCCCCAAGGGCTCCAGGGCAGGCATTAATAAGTTCACATCTTGCGCCTGCGCATCCTGAAGCGGCACGCTCCCTTGGTACAGCAAGAGCATGTGGCCCAAATCAGGAAAGAACCAGACGGTGGTGTGCCGCAGGTCCAGCTTTTGCAGACCAGGTAGACGACGATCCTGATACCAGCAGATCGCCTCCCACTGCGGCAAGCTGCCACTCCACCGGGGTCGCTGGGCGTGCAGATGGTGTAGTTCCCAAGAACTGTCTGCGGGCCAATGACCTTGCTCACGCCACCACTGGTCCGGTTCAGCAGCATTGAAAAAATGTGGGTCCAGGCTGTCCAGCATCATGCCTGGATCGCCTTGCTGCCAGGCGGGGTCATAACGGCCCGCCAAACGAAAGCGACGTGGTCGCAAAGGCGATACCGGCCCCAAACCCGCTGGACGGCCCTGCTGGCCAGAACGGTGCAAGCGCCCTTCCCAAGGCTCTACCTGCGGCAAGCAAAGCGGTTCGCCCGGACTGGCTGCTTCCATTCCCATGCCGGCGGGATTATCGGGATACTGCGGCCCGCCCCAGCTACGGCTTCCGTCCAAAGGCACGCGGGTAAAAGGCTCTGCCTCCCCCGGTCTGCCTTGCCGCCACTGACGTTGCCCAAATACAGCCAGCTGCTTTTCTATCGGGCCGACACGTGCCTGTACTGCCAGTTGGGATACCGGCTCACCACCAGGAGCGCAGGCATGGCCAGAGACCAGAAACTCTGCACAAGGTTTGGGCAAGGCCAGGTCCAGCACATCGTCGTCCTGCATCAGGCCGGATACGCTTTGCCACATACGTGCATCGGTGCTCAAGAGATGCGGGGCATCCATGGAGCACCAGGCCTGTACCGACACGCTTAGCGCGTGTTGTCCGCGCCAGCTCCAGGGGCGTGCCAAAACACCCAAGCGCAAGGGCTTTACGATGCGCATGGGACTTGTCCTTTGGGAGAGCACGAGCAGGACTGACTTGGAGCAGGAGCACTGCCTGACTGCTCCGGACCCACGTGTGCGTCATCCCCGATCAACTGCGAAGCCAGCGCCACCATCAATCAATCCCCATAGGAGTTGGCGGCGGGTTTCAGCTGCAAGGTCACCTGTTCACGGTTCAGGGCGCACAACTGGGGATTGGTCGGATCGCACAGTACGCTGACCCAATTACCCGGCTTGAATCGCTTGCTCAGTTCGGGCTGCACCAGCACATCCACATGGGTTTTCTGGCCATCCACGTCCAGACCCAGGCGCACTAGCGGATAAGCAGATTTGAAGACCTCTGGCAGCAGCTCATCCTGAGATACGATCACGGCCTGTTGCGGTACGACCTCGGCACGATGCAGGCGCTGATACAAGCGTTCCTCAGGACGAGCACGCCAATAGCGCGTAAAACCCCTATACCCAGCCACAAAACCACCCACTGCGATCAACATGGGCAAGATGACCAGATAAGGCAGCCAATCCCGCCACTCCAGAGCAATACCAATCGAAATCATGATGGCTCCCATCAAAGCGCTGAAAGCCATCCATATAATCTGTCCCAGCATCGTCGCGGACGTCCTTAAAAAAAGATGTGCAAGCCGGACTTGGCCAAACGCAGAGCCGAACTGCCGACGCGCACCGCCTGCTTGCCCAGATACACCGCACTGGTCTTGATCGCGGCGTAGGCTTTCTCGTCCTTGAAGGCCGAGTGGTCCATCTTCATGACGGCAGCCTGGAAATTGACCAGATAGCCCTGCGCCCGAATACCCCAGGCATCCAGCGAGGAAATCGTGCCGTTCAGGCGGAACCCCGTCACTTTTTCGGTATGCGGAATCCACCATTTTTCAATACCTGTGACATTCACCTTCCAGCTAGGCGTGGTGATGTTCACGCCCGCTGCGGCGGTAATGTCCACAGGACCGGAAATGCTTTTGGTCAGTTTGCCAGTCAGGGTGTCAGTGATATTGCCGGTGGTGGTCAGGTCCACATCACCTGTAATGGTTTCTTTGACATCGCCAGTCACGGTGTAATCCACCGCGCCGGTAATCGTGCGGGTGTAATCGCCGGTTTGGGTGGAGTTGCGAGTGCCGGTGATGGAATCCGTGACATCGCCCGTGACCGTATGAGTGACCTCGCCGGTGATGGTTCGGGTCAAATCGCCGGTCAAGGTGTCGGTGACATTGCCCGTCACGGTACGCGTCACATCACCGGTATGAGTTCGGGTCTGCTCGCCTTCTATGGTTTCAACCAGATCCCCGATGACCGTACGTACGACGCCGCTATTAAATGTCTCGGTTTCCAGATCCTGCACCGTTGTCGTGCGGGTTGCCATGACGCTCAAGGTATCGTGGCCTGTGACCACAGTAGTCCGGTTACCGTCGACGGTATGGGTTTCATCACCCTCGACTTCCGTATCCAGATTGCGCTCAGCATGCAGCCAGATACGCTCCTGTCCGGCTCTGTCCTCGAACATGAAGGCGTTAGCGTTGCTGGGATCACCGTCTTTGGAACGGCTTAGAAAGCCGCTTTGTGTGGCATTGTCCGGAAGGTTCCAGGGCGGCATATTACTGGCGTTATACACACGACCGACGGCAATGGGCCGGTCCGGGTCACCCCCCAGAAAATCCACAATCACTTCGTCGCCCACTCGGGGCAGTTGAATGCCCCCAAAGCCGCCACCTGCCCACGGGCTGGAGACTCGCAGCCAGCAAGAGCTGTTTTCATTCGCCTGCCCGTAGCGATCCCACAAAAACTGCACCTTGATGCGACCATATTGATCAGTCCACAGCTGCTCGCCGCTCTTGCCCACCACCTTGGCGGTTTGCGGGCCGTAGGTACGCGGAATAGGTGTGCGTCGCAACGGGCGATACGGCTGGCTGGACGGGATCACCAGAAAATCGATGAAGTAGTGGCTGGCCATGCCGCTCTCGCCGGTATGGCCTACATCCAGAAAGTCGTAATCGACCTGCGTCACCAGATAGTCGCGGTTGTCCTCGGGGCGCGGATGATTGCGTACGGACAGCAAATAACCCGGCGCGACACCACGCGCATTAGTCTGGGCTTGAGCCTGGCTACGTACTGCCTGCAAGGCTTCCAGCCGCAAGCGGGAGTAATGTTCACCATGTTGAGGCTCGGTGTAGCCACCCGCCCATTCGTAGACTTCCAGATCACCCAAGGCGTGTTCAGCCGGGTTGCTACGCGTGGCGTCCAGGCTGGCTCCCGGCTTGCAATAGTCGTAGTCAGCGGTCGCGTAGCGGCCCGGAGTGACTTGCTCATACGGGTGCCAGGCATGGATATGCTCAACATCGGGATGCGCTACCCGATCGGGGGAAACAAAGGGCAACTCAGAAAGCCAGGGCGCAGCCGCATGTTGACCCACATCGTCGGCCATCACCAAGGTATGGGCGCCATTACGATGCTCAAACCAGTAGTAAATCCCCTCGCGCTCCATCAAGCGGCTAACAAACTGAAAGTCGCTTTCCTGATACTGAACGCAATAGGTTTGACGCGGGTAGTCCTGCGTCAGGCGCGACTCCCAGGCAAAGGGGTAGCGGCCCAGCACGTCCTGCAAAACCTCGGGCACGGTCTTTTCCTGAAAGATCCGGCTGTCCATGTTCTGGCTCAAGAACCAGAGCCAGGGGCGCAAGGTGGCCCGATACGTGTAGAAGCGATCGCTGCGGCCGGTTTTACCCATCAGGCGAAATGCACTGATACGACCATCCAGAAAGCGCGGCACCGCAAAAGGCGTTTTGATTTCCAGGCTCAGGGACTCGCCCAGCAAGCTGCGCAAATCCAGCAAGGGGGTATTGCAGACCACATCCACCTGCAATTCAAAAGGCTGGGACAAGGCTTCCCGACCTTGCAGAGCCTGAAATAGCAAGACTTCCGGCCCGAGCGGGCTATGCACTTGTACAAGGCGTTCTGTCAGCATACTTACCCCATATGGATTTGGTCAGCGTCGACTTTGACCAGCTCGCGCGCAGTCATCAAGGTATGGCGGGCATGCAAACGCATTTGATGCTGGGCCTGCACGTCCATGCGGCCCCCACGCCAACGCTCCTCTTTTTCAGTCAGACGAAATACGTGATTGCACACTTGGGACAGGCGATCCGCCACGGTTTCCTGCACGCGCGACAAAATCCGCAGCGTGCCTGCGGTCAGGCTCATCTCCCGGCCAGACTGGCGCAAATGGCCACCTGCCTGCAAAGTCAGGTCCGCCTCGGACTGGATATGTACCCCACCCTGCGCCGCCTGCACATGCAAGCCTTGGTCGGCGACCAGATGCAAAGCCCCACCCTGGGGACGCTCCAGCACGGCGAACACATAGGCCTGCTCGCCATCGGCACCGCCTACCCAGACCTTGTCACCCACTTGCGGCTGCACCAGGCAACTGACGGCCTGCGGCACAATCCAGCAGCGCTCGCCGCAGTCGACTTCAAACTGCCCCGACTCCAGACGAGCCTTGACCCGTCCCTGCCAGAACATGGGGGGAACATGCAGGCTGGACACCATGCGCGAGGGCAATCCCATACATCCTCCGTGTGAGCTGTTCAACACAATGAAAAGGACTATGGCCCGAGCCCATGTCTACTCTATGACAACAACAAAACTTTACTTTTTTGACATTTAGGGGGTTTTAAGCAAATTTGCTTACACGTATTGTGCTATTGCCCGCCGATGCAGGGGACGCCCCAATAAAAAAGCCGCCCGAAGGCGGCTTTGTCCAGCAACGATAGAAACAGCAGCAGATCGGAAATTATGTCCGCTCGAAAATCCCGGCGGCTCCCATGCCTGTACCGATACACATGGTGAGCATGCCGTATTTCAGCTGACGACGCTGCAAGGCATGAACCACGGTGGCGGCACGCATGGCACCAGTCGCACCCAGAGGGTGACCCATGGCAATAGCGCCACCCAGTGGATTGACGCGCTCGGGGTCCAGGCCCAAATCACGAATCACCGCCAGAGATTGAGCAGCAAAGGCTTCGTTCAGCTCGATCCAGTCCATCTGGTCTTGCTTCAAGCCAGCCAAGGCCAGCGCATGAGGCACGGCTTCTTTAGGACCGATACCCATGATTGCTGGTGGCACACCACGGACCGAGAAAGTCACGAAACGGGCCAGCGGAGTCAGATTGTGCTCACGCAAGGCGCGTTCGGAAACAACCAGCAAGGCACCTGCCCCGTCCGACGTCTGCGAGCTGTTGCCAGCCGTGACCGAACCACGCGCTGCAAACACGGGACGCAGCTTGCCCAGCACTTCCAGGCTGGTATCAGGGCGTGGACCTTCGTCACGATCAACCACTTGAGTTTTGACGGAGATTTCCTGCGTGCTCAGGTTCGGTTGACGACGTGTCACCGTCACAGGCAGAACTTCGCCCGTGAACTCGCCCGATTCCCAAGCCTTGACGGCTTTCTGGTGCGAGGCCAAGGCAAACGCGTCCTGATCTTCACGGGAGACTTTCCACTGACGCGCTACTTCTTCAGCGGTCAGACCCATGCCGTAAGCGATCCCGTAGTTCTCGTCCGAAGTGAAAATCTCGGGGCTGAACGTGGTATTCACACCCATCACCGGCACCTGACTCATGGATTCCACACCCGAAGCCACGATGATGTCTGCCTGGCCCGTACGGATACGGTCGGCCGCAATCGCAATGGCGCTCAAACCCGAGGCGCAGAAGCGGTTGACGGTCATCCCGGCCACGGTATGCGGCAGGCCTGCCAGCAAGGCAGAAATACGCGCAACGTTAAAACCTTGCGGGCCTTCAGGCAGGGCGCAACCAGCTACCACTTCTTCAATGGCGGCAGGGTCCAGTTTGGGCACATCGGCCAGCATGCCGCGAATGGCTTCCGCCAAGAGCTCGTCAGGACGGTAGGACGAAAACACACCGCGAGGCGCTTTTCCGATGGGCGTACGCTTGGCAGCGACGATATAAGCTTGTTGTACAGTCATGTCTACTCCTTGATCCGCTCTAGTTACGCACTGGCTTGCCAGTGGTCAGCATCCCAGTAATACGTTCCTGGGTCTTGGGGGAATTGAGCAGCTCCAGGAAGGCCTGCCGCTCTTGCGCCATCATCCAGGCTTCATCCACCAGCGAGCCAGGATCCACATCGCCCCCGCAGATCACGGTTACGACCTTCTCGGCAATATGGAAGTCATATTCCGAGATGAAACCACCTTCTTTCATGTTCACCAGTTGAGCTTTCAACGTGGCGATGCCATCGCGACCGGCAACCGGAAAGCGACGTGGCAATGGAGCACGCCAACCAGCGCTGGCCAGAGCCTGTGCCTGACGAACGGCTACATAAACCAGTTCCTGACGATTCATGACGATGGTGTCGGACTCTTTCAGGAAGCCAAGCTGACGCGCATCCAGAGCGGAGCGCGACACCTGTGCGCTGGCGATAGCCAGAGCAAAACGCTTCAGGTAGGCCAGCAACGGGGCATCAGGTGCACCCATGGCTTGCAGTTCAGCCGAGCGACGAGCCGAGTAAGCCAGACCACCTGCGCCTGGAACCAGACCCACACCCACTTCAACCAGACCAATGTAGGACTCGAAGTGAGCGACGCGGTGCGCGCAATGCACAGCCAGTTCGCAACCACCACCCAGAGCCAGACCGGCAACCGCAGCCACCACAGGCACCTGGGCGTAACGGATACGCAGAACCATGTCCTGCATGGCGCGCTCTACCGGCTCAACACCGGCCACGCCTTCTTTCTCGAACACGGGCAAAATGGCTTTCAGGTCAGCGCCAGCGGAGAATGGATCGCCATCCTGGGCCACCACCAGAGCCTGATACGAGGCTTCAGCCAGCTCAATCGCCTTGAACATGCCATTGACCACACCAGGGCTCAGCGTGTGCATCTTGGTCTTGAAGGACACGATCAGCACGTCTTGTGGGTGCGGTGCAGGCAGCGTCCAGCAGCGTACCGACTCATCTTCGAAAACCGTGGTGGTTTCCAGAGACTCGACCTCGCCCACCAGCAAAGGTGTGCCAATGTGGCGCAGGTAAACAGGCAAATCGCTACGGCCTTCAAAGCGGCTTTGCGACGGATTCCAGGAACCGGCAGCGGTATGCACGCCTTGCGCTTCCCACACAGGACCACGAGTCGCCCAGTCTGGCAGCGGCTGGCTGCTCAGTGTCTTGCCGTCTTGAATATCCTGGTTGATCCATTCGGCCACCTGACGCCATCCGGCAGCCTGCCAGATCTCGAACGGGCCTTGCTTGTGACCAAAGCCCCATTTCAAGGCCAGATCCAGTTGACGGGCGTTGTCGGCAATGTCTTGCAGATGAATGGCACTGTAGTGGAAGGTATCGCGCAGTACGGCCCACACGAATTGAGCCTGAGGCTTGTCGGACTCGCGCAGCTGGCGCAGGCGCTCAGCCGGGTCACGTACAGCCAGAATGGCGGCGACATCAGGATCGATTTTCTGGTCAGCAGCCACGTAATCGCGCTGTTGAGCATCGAAACGCTGGATTTCACGGCCCTTCTTGCGGAAGAAACCGGCACCGGTCTTTTGACCCAAAGCACCTGCATCAATCAGGCCCTGCACTTCTGGTGGCAGGCCAAAGTGTGCTTTGAAGCTGTCATCGGGCAGCTGATCCTGCATGGTGCGAATCACGTGTGCCAGAGTGTCCAGGCCAACCACGTCAGCGGTACGGTAAGTACCCGATTTGGCGCGACCCAGACGTGTACCCGTCAATTCATCAACCTGCTCGTAAGTCAGGGAGAAACGACGAGCCTGCTCGAACACGGACAGAATGCCAAAAACACCAATGCGGTTACCGATGAAATTGGGGGTATCTTTGGCGCGAACCACGCCCTTGCCCAGTTGCGATACCAGGAAGGTTTCCAGAACATCCAGCAGCTCTGGCTGGGTGTATTTCGTGGGGATCAGCTCCACCAGGCTCATGTAGCGTGGCGGATTGAAAAAGTGCACGCCGCAAAAGCGTGGACGCAGCGCTTCCGGCAAAACATCTGCCAGGGAAGTGATGGACAGGCCGGACGTGTTGCTGGCGATGATGGCATTAGGGTTCAGTGCTGGCCCGATCTTGCGGTACAGATCCTGTTTCCAGTCCAGACGCTCGGCAATGGCTTCGATTACCAGATCGCAATCGGCCAGACGGTCCAGGTTGTCGTCGTAGTTGGCGGGCTCGATCAGGTCGGCCAGGTCTGGCGTACCCAAAGGAGCGGGATTCATTTTGCGCAGATTGGCAATGGCACGCAGGGCGATGCCATTTTTGGACCCCTCGCGGGCGGGCAGATCAAACAGAACTACTGGTATGCCTGCATTCACGCAATGGGCGGCAATTTGCGCGCCCATGACGCCGGCACCGCACACGGCGACCCGACGCAAGGTACGGGCACTGCCCGTCACTGCACTGGCTGAACTAGATGTCATAGGTTTGTCTCCAGGAAACTGAAACCCCACGCAGCATAAGGTCCCAAACGGACGCTCTACGATGCGAGGCAATCGAATAATCGTACACGCACAACCGCTTTTACGACCATAAAGTCTTTTTTATTTTCAATCAAAGATGGGTATAGATCAAATCCATCTTCATGAAACTGTCCATGTTTGGATCCGGATCGGGCTGCTCAGCCGCTCCAGCAACCCACCATAAATTCAAACGATCGTTTCAATCTCTTTTATTTCAACAGATTGAACCCATAAAAAGCTCATTACACCCTTCATTAGCCGCCGGAAGCACCCGTCCCCTCAAGTGGGCATCACACATGGTTTCAAGTTATTTTTTTAATACTTTTCTTATTTATTTCAATTCATTTTTTATTTAATTTTTGCACCCATTTTAATTAATTTTTATCTTTAAATATTTCAAACAAAAAAGCAGCGCTTGAGGGTAGAAAAAAATTTGAACGACCGCTGCCCGACAGCCGTTTTCTTGCCAGTAAAGGCCACGCCGCACCCCCAGCAAGAAGGATCAGGCCGCCACCCGAGCGCACAAGAGGGCAAGAACGGCTTAATTTGTATGCCAGAATGTTCAAACTTCCACTTTTGACGAGCCCTATCCGCCTTCATTGCTCTATGACCCGGTCTCAAGAAGCAGCCCCTTTATCCCTGAGCGCTCTATTTCTGATCTTTGCCCGCATTGGCCTGACCAGCTTTGGTGGGGGCTTGAGTGGCTGGTTAATGCGTGAGTTTGTTGTTCAGCGGCGCCTGATGAGCCAGGCAGATTTTCTTAGCGGTCTGGCGCTGTCCCAAGCACTGCCCGGCATCAATGTGGTGAACCTCTCTATATGGATTGGTTATCGTCTGCTGGCCGGGCCTGGGGCGTTAGTTGCCACGCTGGGCATGGTGCTTCCCCCGCTACTGCTGGCCATTTTGATGCTGATTGGTCTGGAACAACTGACGGGCTCTACCCTGGTGCCTCAAGTCATGGCCGGAATTGCCGCCGCCGCTATTGGCCTGTCTCTTGAAATGGGCGTACGCTCGGCGCGCAGCGCAGCCACCGGAATCGTGCCCATTGCCCTCATGTTGGCCGTTTTTGCCGGCATTTTCGTCATGGAATGGAGCCTGATCCCCGTTATTCTGATCTGTGCACCGCTGTCCGTCTGGTACGCCTGGCTGCAACTTGGAGACAAAACGGTGGAGCAACCATGATCACGGTTTTGCTCCAGCTCATGCGCGTCTTTGCACCCCTGTCTTTTCTGACTATAGGGGGCGGGCAAAGCATCATCCCGGAGATTCACCGGCAATCGGTAGAAATCCACGGCTGGCTCAGCAATCAGGAATTTCTGGATCTGTTCGCCCTGTCGCGCCTGACACCCGGCCCGAAATCCTTGCTTGTCACCCTGGTGGGCTGGAAGGCGGCTGGCTGGGCCGGTGCCCTGGCCGCATCCGTCGCCATTTTCCTGCCCTCTGCCCTGCTGATCTATTACCTGGCAACAATCTGGAAGCGCTATGAGGGCACACGCATCATCCGCGCCATTGAAATTGGTCTGCTGCCCATTGCCGCCGGCATGATCCTGGCCGCCAGCGGCACAATTCTGAAAGCGGCCCAGGGCGGACTGTGGGCCTGGGGCACGGCTCTGGCCTGTACAGCCATTTTGCTGCTAAGTCGCATCAACCCTTTATGGTTGCTGGCAGGCGGCGGATTGCTGTTCGCCTTGATACAACCCGCTATCTAAAACAAATTCGACACAAAAAAGGGCGACTTCACCACCAAAGCCGGTTTGAAGTAAGTGGCTGTATCAAGAGCCACAAAATGGCTCATAAAAGCGCCACGATCCCGCCCCCATAGCGCGCAAGACATTGAGACGCCGGAGCTGCAAGCGGTACAATGGCAGGTCCTTTTATCCCCTTTTGCCCGCGACATGGTTGTAAATACTGACCGAGCCGTACTAAATCTGGACTCCGCCTCGCTGGGCTACGGTGCCTTTACCGTGCTCGCGGACGTGTCCATGACCGTTCAGAAAGGTCAGGTCGTCGCCATGATGGGGGGGTCAGGTTCCGGAAAAACAACACTTCTGCGTGCTGCGACCGGACAAATTCGTGCTCAGAAAGGGACTGTTACGGTTTTTGGCCAGGACTTGGCCAAGCTGGACGGCGAGGCTCTGCGCCAGACGCGCCAACGCATGGGTGTGCTGTTTCAACAGGGTGCCCTGTTTACGGACCTGAACGTGTTTGAAAACGTGGCGTTTCCCCTGCGGGAGCTGACGAACGACTCCGAAGCCGCCATTCAGGACCGTGTACTGGACAAGCTGGACGCCGTTGGCCTGCGCGCGGCTGCCCATTTGGGCATCAATGAAATTTCTGGCGGTATGGCCCGCCGGGTTGCCCTGGCCCGTGCCATTGTGCTGGAGCCCGAGCTGATTCTGTACGACGAACCCTTTGCCGGCCTGGACCCTATTTCCATGGGCATTACCGCGCAGCTGATTCGCGACCTGACCGACCGCCTGAACTGCGCTTCAGTACTGATTACGCACGATGTGGCCGAATCCTTTGCGATTGCCGACCAGGTTTATATTGTTGGCCAGGGACGTTTGCTGACCCAGGGCACGCCCACCGAGCTGCGCGCTTCCAAGGATCCTTACGTGCAGCAGTTCCTGCGTGGTGAACCCGATGGCCCTATTGCCTTTAACTATCCCGTCACCCCGGCTTTTGAAGCCTGGCTCCAGAATCGGACGACGCGCTCATGAATTTCATCACCGCCCCGATTAGCGCGCTAGGCGCTGCGATACGCAATAGCATCTACGGCCTGGGTGCCTTCAGCCGTTTGTTCGTGGCCTTGCTGGCCCGTTCCTCCTTGCTGTGGCGTCGCCCCCGTCTGGTTTCCCAGCAAATCCACTTTATTGGCAACTATTCGCTGCTGATCATTGCCGTTTCCGGACTGTTCGTGGGTTTTGTGCTGGGCTTGCAAGGTTATTACACACTGAACCGCTATGGTTCCGAAGAGGCCTTGGGCCTGCTGGTCGCCCTGTCTCTGGTACGTGAACTGGGACCGGTCGTCACCGCCCTGCTGTTTGCAGGCCGGGCCGGTACATCGTTAACCGCTGAAATCGGCTTGATGAAGGCCGGTGAACAGATTGCCGCCATGGAAGTCATGGCGGTGGACCCCTTGCGCCGCCTGCTGGTACCGCGCTTTTGGGGCGGCATCATTGCCATGCCCATTCTGGCCGCCGTGTTCTCCATGGTCGGCATCCTGGGCGGCTATGTCGTCGGTGTGCAGATGATCGGCATTGATGCAGGCGCCTTCTGGTCGCAAATGCAAAACGGTGTCGATGTGATTGATGACGTACTCAACGGAGTGATCAAAAGCCTGGTATTTGGCCTGATCGTGACCTTGATTGCGCTGTATATGGGCTGGCATGCCAAGGCCACGCCCGAAGGCGTTTCTCGCGCGACCACACGCACGGTCGTCAGCGGCGCTTTGGCGGTATTGGGCACGGACTTCCTGCTCACCGCCCTTATGTTCAGTTAACTATTTAGGAATTGCTCAACTATGAATCGCGAGAAAACCGATTTCTGGGTTGGCCTGTTTGTTTTGCTGGGGCTGGTCGCACTGGCATTCCTGGCCCTGCGCGCGGGTAACCTCAGTTCTTTTTCCTTTGCAAAAACCTACCAGGTATCGGCCAAGTTCGATAATCTGGGTGGCCTGAAACCACGCGCTCCCATCAAGGCCAGCGGTGTGGTCGTTGGCCGGGTTGGCTCCATTGGTTTTGACAACCAGGACTTCAAAGCGGTGGTCACCCTGGATATGGACGAGCACTACAAGTTTCCTGTCGACACCTCGGCCTCCATCCTGACGTCAGGCCTGCTGGGCGAACAGTACATTGGCCTGACTGCTGGTGGCGACGACAAGGACCTGCAAGGTGGCAGCACCATTACCTATACTCAAAGCGCGGTTGTGCTGGAAGAACTGATCAGCAAGTTCCTCTACAACACGGCCTCCAAGGACGGCGGCTCCAAATCGGAGTAAGCAAACCCGCCCGTTCATGCTCATTACAGACGACACAACCATGAATACAACAACTCGCCGCTCTTACTCCCTGCCTCGTGGAGTCCGTTTGAGCCTGATCGGTGCCAGTGCTGCGCTTGTGGCCGGTTGCGCCAGTGTGCCCAACCCCAACCCCCAGGACCCTTGGGAAGGCATGAACCGTGGCATCTACGCCTTTAACGAAACCGTGGACGGCGCGCTGATCAAACCGATTGCAGAAGGCTACAACGCCCTGACGCCGCAGCCTGCACGCACATGTATTAGTAACATTTTCAACAACCTGGGCGATGCCTGGTCGGCCGTCAACAGCTTCCTGCAAGGCGAGCACGTTGACTTCTTCAACACCCTGGGCCGAGTCCTGTTCAACTCGACCATGGGCCTGGGCGGTTGTATTGACGTTGCCACCATGAATGGCTCCAAGCGCATCCCCAACGACTTTGGTGTGACGCTGGGCGTATGGGGCGTCAAGTCTGGCCCTTACGTGGTTCTGCCCTTCTTTGGCCCCAGCACCGTTCGCGACGGTGTGGCACGTGGCACCAGCTTCCTGGAGGGCTTCTCCTCCACGGGTCCGATCATGGCGATCAAGGATGTACCGGTACGCAACAGCATCCTGGGTTTGTGGGCCTTGGATGCCCGTGCTGGCGTGCTGGATGCAGAAAAACTTGTTAACGACATCGCCCTTGACCGCTACAGCTTCATACGCGACGCTTACCTGCAAAGACGCCATGCGATGGTGCAAGCCCGCCGCACCGGTGGCGACACCAGCCAGGACCTACCTGACTACTCGGACGCAGACGAATAAAAACGCGCTGCCCGCAGAACATTCTTCTGGAGTTTTTTATGATTTCCCGTCCCGCCTTGGGCGGGACTGCTTTGCAGTCCTCCCCCTCTCGCCTGATTTCCTGGATCCTGACCGTCTGTGCGGCCCTGGCTCTGTGTTTGCACGCCATCGCAGCCCAGGCACAAGTTGCAGATCCCAAAGGGGAGCCCAACAAGTTTGTTGAATCGGTCGGCAATCAAGCCTTGCAAGTGGTCAAGGAAAGCGACGCCATCCGCAAGGGTGACCGCGCTGCCATTCTGGCTGCCGTGAACGAAAACATCATGCCCTACGTGAACCTGGAAAAGACGACACGTCTGTCCGCGGGCCGCTACTGGCGTCAAGCCAACCCAGAACAGCGTCAGAAACTGGTCGAAGCGTTCAAGGGCACCTTGGTTCGCACCTACAGTGGCGCCTTGTCCCGCGTGGATGACAAGACACAGCTGACCATCCTGCCTTTCCGTGGCGATTCCAATGCAGACGACGTGGTGGTGCGCTCCTCGCTGACTCAGTCCAACGGTGGCCCGGTCGGTGTGGATTACCGCCTGGAAAAAACACCGGAAGGCTGGAAAATCTACGACTTGAACGTAGAAGGCATCTGGCTGATTCAAAACTACCGCAACCAGTTTGCCCAGCAAATTGAGCAAGGTGGTATTGATGGCCTGATTCAGGCGCTGAACAAACAAAACAGTTAAGGCAGGCCGTGGCAAGCACGGGCGCTTTGGTCGGGCATTCTTAAGCAGACCAGAGTCGTACTCTATAATAAAGAGCCTGATCACCCCCAAACAGGTCTACGCCCATGCGTAGGCCTGTTTAGTTAACAAAGACGCTACAGCGACGACTTCCCCCGCCACACCCGCGTCAGGCCAACCCAAACTGCCATGTCCGCCTTCAAACTCGATAACGTCAGTAAACGCTTCGCTCCCCAAAGCCGGGGACTCAAAAGCCTGTTTTCCCCTCCCCGTTCCGATGCCGGTTTTCTGGCCGTCGATCAGGTCACCCTGACTATCGAACATGGTGAATTTTTCGGCTTGCTCGGCCCTAACGGCGCCGGCAAAACAACCCTGATTTCCATGTTGGCCGGCCTGACCCGTCCCACCAGCGGCCAGGTCAGTGTCTGTGGTTACGATGTGCGCACCCAGTATCAAAAAGCCCGCCAATCGCTGGGCGTGGTGCCACAGGAAATTGTTTACGATCCCTTTTTCACCGTCCGTGAAACCTTGCGTCTGCAATCGGGCTACTTTGGCCTGAAAAACAATGACGACTGGATCGACGAGATTCTGGCCAATCTGGCCCTGAGCGACAAGGCCGATGTGAACATGCGCGCCTTGTCCGGCGGCATGAAGCGCCGCGTTCTGGTCGCCCAGGCACTGGTGCACCGCCCCCCTGTCATTATTCTGGATGAGCCCACTGCCGGTGTGGACGTGGACCTGCGCCGCACGCTGTGGGAGTTCATTATTCGCCTGAATCAACAAGGCCACACCATCTTGCTGACCACCCACTATCTGGAAGAAGCCCAGGCCCTCTGTGGTCGCCTGGCCATGCTTAAAAGTGGCAAGATCGTCGCCCTGGATACCACGCAAGCCATTATGGAGCGCGCAGGCGGCCACGATCTGGAGGATGCATTTGTGCGCATCATGCACAACGAAGGAAAAATGGGAGTCGCACTGTGAACCAGAACAATTCTCCCAAGCACTGGGGCGTACCTCAAAACACGGACGCCCCCGCTGCCAAGATCGGCACCCTGAGCCTGCCCCCTCAGCCCAAGATGGGCTCGGGCTTTCCTACGCTGCTGCGCAAGGAGCTGATGCGTTTCTGGAAAGTGGGCTTTCAGACCATTGCTGCGCCCGTTTTGACGGCGCTGATGTATTTGCTGATTTTCGCCCACGTCCTTGAAGGCCGCGTCACGGTATACGACTCCGTGCCCTACACCGCCTTCCTGATTCCGGGCCTGATGATGATGAGCATGTTGCAAAACGCTTTTGCGAACCCGTCCTCATCACTGATCCAAAGCCGCATTACAGGTAATCTGGTCTTTATCCTGCTGCCACCGCTCTCGCACCGCGAGATTTTCGCCGCCTATCTGCTGGCGTCCATCGCCCGCGGTGTCTGTGTGGGCCTCTGTGTGTGGCTGGTGTCGCTGTTCTTCGTGACCCTGCCTGTGGCCAAGCCTTTATGGGTATTGGTGTTTGCCGTCATGTCTTGCGGCATCATGGGAGCCTTGGGTCTGATCGCCGGCTTGTGGTCTGAAAAATTCGACCAGTTGGCGGCATTCCAGAACTTCCTGATCATGCCTGCTACCTTTCTGTCGGGTGTGTTCTATTCCATCCATAGCCTGCCACCCTTCTGGCAAACTGTTTCACACTGGAACCCGTTGCTCTATACCATTGACGGGTTCCGCTACGGTTTTTTTGCCGCCTCGGATATTTCTCCCTGGTTCAGCCTAACCGTTGTCGCCAGCGTCTTTGTTGCGCTGTGTCTGATTTCGCTACGCCTGCTTGCCTCAGGCTATAAATTACGGAATTGATTTCATGTTGCCGACCCCCGAACAAGTTCACCAATACATTGCCGACAACCTGCCCTGTGAACACTTGCAAGTGCAAGGCGATGGTTCGCACTTTGAGGCCCTGATCGTCAGCACCGCCTTTGAAGGCAAACGCCTGATTGCGCGTCACCAACTGGTTTACAAAGCCCTGGGCGACCGGATGAAAGCCGAAATCCACGCCCTGTCCATGCGCACGCTTACCCCCGACGAATACAAGGCCAATCCGAATGGATAAATTACGCATCACAGGCGGACAACGCCTGAATGGCGAGATCACCGTCTCTGGCGCCAAAAACGCCGCCCTGCCCATTCTGTGCGCCAGTCTGCTGGCTGCTGACACGGTGTACCTGGACAATGTCCCGCGTCTGCGTGACATCGACACTACTCTGAAGCTGTTGGGACAGTTGGGTGTCACCCAGAAGCGCAATGGCACACTGGAGCTGAATGCAGGCAACATCACCAATCTGGAAGCGCCCTACGAACTGGTGAAAACCATGCGCGCCTCCATTCTGGTGCTGGGCCCCCTGCTGGCGCGCTTTGGCGAGGCACGCGTCAGCCTGCCCGGTGGTTGTGCCATTGGCCAACGCCCTGTGGATCAGCACATCAAGGGTCTGGCGGCCATGGGTGCAGAAATCCATGTCGAGCACGGCTTTGTGAATGCCCGCGCCAAACGCTTGCGCGGTGCCGTGGTGCGCACGGATATGGTGACAGTCACCGGCACCGAAAACCTGATGATGGCCGCCGTTCTGGCTGAAGGCCAAACCATTCTGGAAAACGCAGCCCGCGAACCGGAAATTATTGATCTGGCCGAGCTGCTGATCAAAATGGGTGCCAAGATCCAGGGCCACGGTACCGACCGTATCGTCATTGACGGTGTCGAGCGCCTGCACGGTGCCAAACACACCATCTGCCCCGACCGTATTGAAGCCGGTACGTTCCTGTGCGCCGTTGCCGCTACCGGTGGCGAACTGACCTTGCGCAATACCGATGCTGACGCCATGGGCGCCACGCTGGACAAGCTGCGCGAAGCCGGACTGCAGATTGAAACCGGCTCGGACTGGATCAAGGCCAGCATGAATGGTCGCCCCAAGGCGGTCAGCTTCCGTACCAGCGAATACCCCGGCTTCCCCACGGACATGCAGGCTCAATTGATGGCACTGAACACCATTGCCGACGGCACCGCCTCGGTCGTGGAAACCATCTTTGAAAATCGCTACATGCACGTACAGGAACTGAACCGACTGGGTGCACAGATCGATATCGAAGGCCATATGGCCGTCGTTACCGGCGTTCCTTACCTGACTGGCGCCACCGTCATGGCAACCGACCTGCGTGCGTCAGCCAGCCTGGTCATTGCAGGCCTGGCGGCTCGGGGTGACACTACCGTCGAACGCATCTACCATCTGGACCGTGGCTACGACCGCATGGAAGCCAAGCTTCAAGCCGTAGGCGCCAACATCGAGCGAATCAGCAGCAAGGAAACCTAATGAGTCCCGCCGGTTTAAATCAACCTCTGACGCTGGCCTTGTCCAAAGGCCGGATTTTTGACGAAACCCTGCCCTTGCTGGAAGAGGCAGGCATCAAGGTGCTGGAAAGCCCCGAAACGTCGCGCAAACTGATCCTGCCCACCAATAACCCGGACCTGCGTCTGATTATTGTGCGTGCCACCGACGTGCCAACTTACGTGCAATACGGTGCCGCCCATATCGGGATTGCCGGCAAGGACGTGCTGTACGAGCACATGGAACAGCACCCCGGCGGTCTGTACCAGCCCGTGGACCTGAACATTGCCCGTTGCCGCCTGTGTGTGGCCGTGGCCGAAGGCTTTGACTACCATTCGGCCGTCAAGCAAGGTTCGCGCCTGCGTATCGCCACCAAATACACCCGCGCTGCCCGCGAGCACTTCGCCAGCAAAGGCGTATATGTGGACTTGATCAAGCTGTATGGCTCCATGGAACTGGCTCCGCTGGTCGGTCTGGCCGACGCCATTGTGGACCTGGTCTCCAGCGGCGGCACCTTGCGTGCCAACAAGCTGGTGGAAGTGGAAGACATCACCCCCATTTCCTCGCGCTTGATCGTCAATCAGGCTGCCATGAAGAACCGTGGTGCCCAGTTGCAACCCCTGATCGACGCTTTCTCTCGCGCTTCGGTAGACGAGTAAAACTTCCCCTGCCACGGGCGGGGGATAAACAGCCTGACAATCCTGCTTGCGCAAAAGGCGCAGACCGCCTTTTGCCTAAGCGAAATGTTATACACTGGCCTTTGAACCTTAGCTTTTTCCCATAGCGACATGTCACTGATCCATCGCCTGACCTCCCAATCCGCCCAGTTCGATGCCGAACTGCGCACTCTACTGGCTTACGAAGCGTCCGAAGACGCGTCTATCGAGCACGCTTGTGCCGAAATTCTGCATCGTATCCAGCATGAGGGGGACACGGCCTTGCTGGATTACACCCAGCGCTTTGACCGACTGGCTGTTGAACAGGCCTCGGCACTGGAAATCTCCAAAGAAGAACTGTTTGCGGCTCTGGACAGCCTGCCTGTCGATCAGCGCAAGGCACTGGAACAGGCCGCCGAGCGTGTGCGTCGTTACCACGAGCATCAGCGCACTGAAACCTGGACCTACACGGAAGCCGATGGCACCGTGCTGGGCCAGCAAGTTACCCCCTTGGACCGTGTGGGACTGTATGTCCCCGGTGGCAAGGCCGCTTACCCCTCCTCGGTTCTGATGAACGCCATTCCTGCCAAAGTGGCGGGTGTTCCAGAGCTGATCATGGTCACGCCTACACCCGATGGCGTGCGCAACCCCATCGTGCTGGCGGCTGCCGCCCTGGGCGGTGTCGATCGCGTGTTCACTATTGGTGGCGCGCAGGCTGTAGGCGCTTTGGCTTACGGTACGGACACCATCCCGCCGGTAGACAAGATTGTCGGCCCCGGCAACGCCTATGTCGCCGCTGCCAAACGCCGCGTCTTTGGCGTCGTTGGCATCGACATGATTGCCGGCCCGTCCGAAATCCTGATCATCAGCGACGGCAGTGCTCCTGCTGACTGGGTGGCCATGGACCTGTTCTCCCAGGCGGAACACGACGAGCTGGCCCAGGCCATCTTGCTGTGTCCCGATGCGGACTTCCTGGACCAGGTTGAAGCGGCCATCGAACGTCTGCTCCCCACCATGCCACGCGCGGACATCATCCGTCGCAGCCTGTCTGGTCGCGGTGCCCTGATCCACGTCCGCGATCTGGACGAGGCCTGTAAGATCAGCAACCATATCGCACCGGAACACCTGGAAGTCTCTACCCGTAACGCCCAGGACTTGTTGAGCAAAATCCGCCATGCTGGCGCCATTTTCCTGGGCCCTTACAGTTCCGAATCGCTGGGCGATTACTGTGCCGGGCCTAACCATGTCCTGCCGACGGCACGCACTGCGCGTTTCTCGTCACCTTTGGGCGTCTACGATTTCCAGAAACGCAGCAGCATTATTCAGGTTTCAGAATCAGGCGCCCAAACACTGGGACCCATAGCCGCTACGCTGGCACAAGGCGAGGGCCTGTACGCCCACGCTGCCAGCGCGCAATTCCGATTGAACCAATCCTGATACCGGCCTTGCCGCCGGCACTGATATGCGTACCGCCGAGATTACCCGCAATACCAATGAAACCCGCATCCGCGTGGCCGTTAACCTGGACGGCACCGGCCGTCACTCGCTCAACAGCGGCGTGCCCTTTCTGGACCACATGCTGGACCAGATCGCCCGCCACGGTCTGATTGACCTGGACGTGCACTGTGAGGGCGACACCCACATCGATGATCACCACACTGTCGAGGATATCGGCATTGCACTGGGCCAGGCTTTTGCCAAGGCCGTAGGCAGCAAAGCCGGTCTGCGCCGCTACGGCCATGCCTATGTACCATTGGACGAGTCGCTCTCGCGCGTAGTGGTGGACTTCTCCGGTCGCCCCGGCCTGTTTTATTTTGTGCCCTTTACCCGCGCACGAATCGGCCAGTTCGATGTAGACTTGGCACGCGAGTTTTTCCAGGGTTTTGTCAATCACGCCCTGGTTTCTATGCACATCGATAACCTGCGCGGCGAAAACGCACACCACCAGTGCGAAACCGTGTTCAAAGCCTTTGGCCGAGCATTGCGTATGGCTCTGGAGCTGGACCCACGTAGCGAAGGCGTGGTGCCTTCGACCAAAGGGGTTCTGTAAACGTCCTTCGGACACACATCGTGACCACTATCGCTATTGTCGATTACGGTTCGGGCAACATCTTCTCGGTTGCCCGAGCACTGCATGCCGCCGCAGCTGATGCGCGCATCGTTCTTGCTCAAACCCCTCAAGCCATTCTGGATGCGGACCGGGTTGTCTTACCCGGCCAGGGTGCCATGCCCGATTGCATGGCCCACCTGGACCAATCCGGTTTGCGTGATGCCTTGCTGACAGCCGCCCGCAACAAGCCCTTATTGGGCATTTGCGTAGGCGAACAAATGCTGTTCGATTCCAGTCAGGAAGGCAATGTCCCCTGTTTAGGTCTGATTCCCGGCCAAGTGCGCCGTTTTGAGGGCCCGAACTACAAAAGCAGCGACCACGCCTCCGGCCCCGGGCTGAAAGTGCCCCATATTGGCTGGAACCGCGTACACCAGACTCAGGATCATCCCTTATGGGCTGGCATTGAGGATGGCGCGTTCTTTTACTTTGTTCATAGCTACTTTGTCGATCCGCTGCATATAGATCAAACTTGTGGTTCGACGCAGTATGGCCAACGCTTTACCTCGGCGATAGCAAACGCTAATATTTTTGCGTTGCAATGCCATCCTGAGAAAAGCGCAGACAACGGCCTGCAACTGTTCCGGAATTTCGCCAACTGGAAGCCATGATTTTTCAAGCAAGCTTCCCGGCGTTGTTCTGACTTTTTCCGACCCAGTATTTCTTACGTTTTTTACGGCTAAAGACCATGCTTTTGATTCCCGCCATCGACCTCAAAGACGGGCGTTGTGTGCGCCTTCGCCAGGGTGACCTGGACGATGCCACTATTTTCTCGGATGATCCGGCCAAAATAGCAACACAATGGCTGGAACAAGGGGCCCGGCGCCTGCATCTGGTGGACCTGAACGGCGCTTTTGCCGGTAAGCCCAAGAACAGCGAAGCCATCAAATCCATCATTGCTGCCATCGACGGTGAAATTCCCGTACAGATCGGCGGTGGTATCCGCGACCTGGATACCATCGAGCGCTACCTGGACGCTGGCATGAGCTATGTCATTATTGGCACTGCCGCTGTCAAAAGCCCTGGTTTCCTGCAAGACGCCTGCAGCGCCTTTCCTGGCAACATCATTGTTGGCCTGGATGCCCGTGACGGCAAAATCGCCACCGACGGCTGGAGCAAGCTGACCCGCCACGACGTACTGGATCTGGCCAAGAAATTTGAAGACTACGGCTGCGAGTCCATTATCTACACCGATATTGGCCGCGACGGCATGCTGACTGGCGTGAACATCGAAGCCACCGTCAAGCTGTCCCAGCACGTGAAGATTCCCGTCATCGCCTCCGGCGGTGTTACCAACCTGAAAGACATCGAAGACCTGTGTGCCGTAGAGCACGAAGGCATCGAAGGTGTGATTTTGGGTCGCAGCATTTACGAAGGCACCCTGAATTTTGCCGAGGCGCAAACCTTCGCTGACGAGTACCAGGCATGAGCCAGGACGTCACCAACGAATTAGCCTGCCGCATCATTCCTTGTCTGGACGTGACCGCTGGCCGTGTGGTCAAAGGCATCAACTTTGTGGATCTGGTCGATGCCGGAGACCCGGTCGAGATCGCCCGCAAGTACAACGACCAGGGCGCCGACGAACTGACCTTCCTGGACATTACGGCCACCTCGGACAACCGTGATCTGATCTTGCCCATCATCGAACAGGTGGCCAGCCAGATTTTCATCCCCCTGACAGTGGGCGGTGGTGTGCGTGAAGTGGCCGACATCCAGCGCCTGCTCAATGCCGGTGCGGACAAGGTGTCCATTAACAGCGCCGCCATCAGCAACCCGGACCTGGTGCGTGCCGCCAGCGATCACCATGGCAAGCAATGCATGGTCGTCGCCATTGATGCACGCCGTGTCAGCGCCGAAAACGAAGCACCACGCTGGGAAGTCTTTACCCACGGCGGTCGTCGTGGAACCGGCCTGGACGTGGTGGAATGGGCAGCCCGCATGGCCGAATACGGCGCCGGCGAACTGCTGCTGACCAGCATGGACCGCGACGGCACCAAATCCGGCTTTGATCTGGAACTGACTCGTGCCGTGTCCGAGGCGGTCTCCATTCCCGTTATCGCCTCTGGTGGAGTGGGCGGCCTGCAAGACCTGGCCGATGGCGTGATCAAGGGCGGCGCCAGTGCCGTACTGGCCGCCAGCATCTTCCACTACGGTCAACACACTATTGCCGAAGCCAAGGATTTCATGGCTGCGCAAGGTATTCAGGTGCGACGCTAATGGCTGACTTACCGGCCTGGCTGGCTGAAATCCGCTTTGATGAACAAGGCTTGATCCCCGCGATTGCGCAGGACCAGGCCACGGGCAAAATCTTGATGGTCGCCTGGATGAACCAGGAGTCCCTGCAAGAGACCGTCAGCACCGGCCGCGCCGTGTACTGGTCGCGTTCCCGCCAGCGCCTGTGGCGCAAGGGCGAGGAATCCGGCCACGTGCAGCACGTCAGCGACTTGCGCCTGGACTGTGATGGCGACGTTATTTTGCTTAGCGTGGAGCAGGTTGGCCAGATCGCCTGTCATACGGGTCGTGAAAGCTGCTTTTATCGCCAGCTGCAAGGCCAGAGCGATCAGGCACAATGGGTGGCGGTTGACCCCGTCCTGAAAGACCCGGAGCATATTTACCGATGAGCGAACAACCTACTGTCGAGACCATCCTCGATCATCTTGGCCGCACCCTGAAGTCCCGCCTGCCTGCACAAGGCGGGGACCCATCCTCTTCCTACGCCGCCAAGCTGCTGGCCAAGGGACCGGATGCATTCCTGAAGAAAATCGGGGAAGAAGCGACCGAGCTGGTCATGGCTGCCAAGGATGAAGAACGCGAGCGCATCGTCTACGAAACGGCAGACCTGTGGTTTCATAGCCTGGTGGCCCTGACTTACTACGGTCTGGAGCCCCGCGATGTCCTGACAGAACTGCTGCGCCGCGAAGGTACATCTGGGCTGGAAGAAAAAGCTTCGCGCCCTAAGGACCAGGTGTAATTCTGTCATTTAGACGCGCTACACTGTCCTGATACCTAGATTTTTGGCACTTGCCCAGCAAGTGCTTCGCTACCGAGGTTGCTATGAGCGAGAACTGTCTGTTTTGTAAAATTGCTGCCGATCAGATCCCGTCCAAAAAAGTGTACGAGGACGAGGACTTTCTGGCATTTCACGACATCAACCCAGCTGCACCTATCCATATCCTGGTAATCCCCAAGAAACACGTCGTGTCCATGCAGGACGTATCGGGCCAGGATAGCGAATGGTTGGGTAAAATGATGGCTTTGGCACCTTCCCTGGCCGCAAAGGCTGGTTGTCGCCCCGGCCCTGAAGGCGGTTTCCGCATTGTCATCAACAACGGTTTGGATGGCGGGCAGGAAATCAACCATTTACACATGCACATCTTGGGCGGTGAGCGCCCATGGCAACAACGCGCAGCCATGGCTGCTTAAGGGAGATACATTATGGGTAGCTTTAGCATTTGGCACTGGCTGATCGTTCTGGTCATCGTTGCCCTGGTTTTCGGCACCAAGAAACTGCGTAATATCGGCTCGGATCTGGGCGGTGCAGTCAAAGGTTTCAAAGAAGGCATGAAAGACGTGGGTGAAGAAGAAAAAACACCCGAAACCGTCAGCCAACGCGCTGCCGATCCTCAAACGATCGACGTGCAGGCCAAGGAAAAGTCCGATCGCGCCTGATCCCCTTCTTGTGTGAGTCTGAATGTTTGATGTCAGCTTTAGCGAACTGCTCCTGATTGGAGTGGTTGCCCTGATCGTCATCGGTCCCGAACGTCTTCCTAAAGTAGCGCGCACCGTCGGCCATTTGCTTGGCCGCGCGCAGCGCTACGTTAACGAGGTCAAGACCGATATTCAACGCGAAATCAATCTGGATGAGGTGAACAAGCTCAAAGACCAGATGGAGGACGCCGCGCGCTCGGTGCGCAGTTCGGTCGAGGACACGGGCAAAAGCATCAGCCAGCCTCTGACAGAAGCCCGCGACACCCTGCAAAACGCGTCGGAGTCCGCACGCAAGGCCTTCTCGGATACCGCCGAGAGCGCCAAGGCGAGCCCCGACGCAGCCCCCGCGAAAGAATCGGCTGCCAGTCAGCCCGATACGGATGCAGCCGCCCAGCCAGCGCCCAGTGCGCCAGCCAGTGACGACGCTCCCCGTCCTACGGATGCTCCCGCCCAACCCTCTAAAGGACCGACGGCATGAGCACCGAAGCGCCTCAAGAAGATACCTTCATCTCCCACCTGGTCGAGCTGCGTACACGCCTGCTGCGCGCGGTCATTGCCGTGGTCGGGATTTTTATCGTGCTGTTTACGTATCCTGGCGCTTCGGCCATTTATGATGTGCTGGCCCAGCCCATGATGAGCTCTCTGCCCGAGGGTACGCGCATGATTGCCACCGGGGTGATTACCCCCTTCATGGTGCCGGTCAAAGTCACCTTGATGGCATCGTTCGTATTGGCCTTGCCTATCGTGCTCTACCAGGCATGGGCCTTTATTGCGCCAGGTTTGTACAACCACGAAAAGAAGCTGGCTCTGCCGCTGATCATGACCAGCACCTTGCTGTTCATTGCCGGCATGGCGTTTTGTTATTTCGTGGTGTTCCGCACCGTGTTTCACTTCATCGCCTCGTTTGCCCCGCAATCGATTACACCAGCACCGGACATCGAAGCCTATCTGGGCTTTGTCATGACCATGTTCCTGGCCTTTGGCATTACCTTTGAAGTGCCTATCGCCGTGATTTTGCTGGTGAAAACAGGCGTTGTAACGGTAGCCAAGCTGCGCGAAATCCGTGGTTATGTAATCGTGGGCGCGTTTGTGATCGCCGCTATCGTGACTCCGCCCGATGTGGTCAGCCAGATCTTGTTGGCCGCCCCGCTATGCCTGCTTTATGAATTAGGGATTCTGGCCGCCAGCCTGATCAAGAAACGGGAAGCGGAAAACAGCGAAGGCCGCGAGCTGGATCTGTAAAACGATCAAAGCAACACCTGTTTGTACGCGTCACATGGCGTGCAGACCCAAAAATGGCTCTCTTGCCTTGCTCCAAAAGGAGTAGCCCAGAGAGCCATTTTTTTAGATACCTTGCCAAGCCTTCGCGCCACTACGATCTGCAAAACAGCGTAGCCAAATGCAAATCGCCTGACCACGCAAGCATCACACACTACCCAAGAGCCTGTACGGCCTGCAAGGCCTTGAACGCACCGTTACGCCCTTTCGGTGAACTCCAGCGAAGAGGAGAAGCTGCCGGCCCTATTTGCGCACCTGAGGTCGCATACCGACCTTGACGGGAACGTCCAGCTCCTTGCCATCGCGCAATACGCTTAATGTCACGGTCTGCCCGGGTTGCACTGGGCCAATCTGATTGAGCAGGCCAATTGAATCGGCCACCTGCTGACCATTCAAGCGCAACACAATATCGCCCACCTGCAAATGCGCCTCGGCAGCCGGACCGTGACGTTGCACACTGGCAATAATCACACCTGCATCACTCTTTAGTTTGAAAGACTTGATCAGGTCCGGGGTAATGTCCTGTGGCTCCAGGCCCAGCCAGCCGCGCGTCACTTCACCATTACGGATAATTTCGTTCATGATGGCCAGCGCAGTCGAGGACGGAATGGCAAAACCGATACCCAGCGAACCGCCCGTTTCGGAATAAATAGCGGTATTGATTCCCACCAGACGGCCAACCGCATCCACCAGGGCCCCACCCGAGTTGCCGGGATTAATGGCGGCATCGGTCTGAATGAAGTTTTCGTAAATATTGATGCCCAGGCGATTGCGTCCCAAGCCGGAGACAATGCCCATCGTCGTGGTCTGACCCACTCCGAAAGGATTGCCAATGGCCAGCACCACATCGCCCACCTGCAACTGATCCTGTTCCTGGGTCTGGATCACAGCCAGCTTGGGCAGATCCACTTTCAGCACGGCCAGATCGCTTTCAGGGTCCGAGCCAATCAGACGCGCCTTGGCCTGACGTCCATCCGATAATGCCACCTCGATGGCATCAGCCGCTTCAATCACGTGGTAATTGGTCAGGATATAACCCTGCTCGTGTACGATCACGCCCGAACCCAGGTTGATTGTGGAGCGGCGACCCATCAAGTCGGGCAGTTCGCGAAACAGGCGCTGCAGATCAGGATCTTCCAGCAAGGGGGAATTGCCTTCCAAATGCTTGCTGGTGTACACATTAACGACCGCCGGCGCGGCGCTAGTGACAGCCGAGGCATACGACAGCGGGCCATCCTGCTCCATAGCAGCCGCGGGGACCAGGGGCGGAACCGGTGCAGGCAAAACCACCGTATTCGTAGAACGGACGGGAGCCTCGGGCGCGCCCACCCACTGCGGCCGCAGCGTCACTACAATAAAAAAGCCCGCCAGACAAATTGTCACCGCTTGAGCAAACACTAGCCACAATCGACGCATAGCACTCTTTCAGATAAGGATTTCCATGACTCAGGTTTCAACAGCCGAACTGGCCAGCTGGCTCAATAGCACCTTGGATGTCGCCCGTTTCAAGGACTATTGTCCCAATGGGCTTCAGGTCGAAGGCAAGCCCTATATTGGCAAACTCGTCACCGGCGTGACGGCCTCGCTGGCACTGATTGATGCCGCTATTGCCCGCCAGGCGGACGCAATTTTGGTGCACCACGGCTGGTTCTGGAAAAACGAAAACCCGTGCATTGTAGGCGCCCGAAAAACTCGTATCGAACGCGTCCTGACGCATCAGCTTAACCTCCTGGGCTATCACCTGCCCCTGGACGCTCACCCTGTCCTGGGCAATAACGCCCAGTTGGCTCGCCAGTTAGGCATCGAGGTGCTGCGCGACGCAGACGGCGTGGCACAAACCTGTGGTCCGGATGGACTGGTCTGGCTGGGTGAACTGCCAACCCCAGTTTCACTGGAAACATTCAGCCTGACAGTTTGCAATAATTTACAACGGCAGCCACTGGTTGTTGGCGATTTACAACGGAAAATCCGCCGAATAGCTTGGTGCACAGGAGGGGCACAGGGCTTTATTGATAGCGCCATCGCTGCGCAGGCCGATCTCTACATCAGCGGCGAGGCTTCGGAACAGACATTTCACGGTGCGCAGGAAAACAATATTGCCTTCATGGCAGCCGGCCATCACGCAACCGAACGCTATGGGGCCAAGGCTTTGGGCGAAGAAATCGCTCGCCAGTTTGGCATAGAAGTGGAGTTCATCGATCTGGATAACCCGATCTGATTTCATCAAAAACCCGCGCATATGACCTTGAACAAGCTTTAAAGCGCCACAGGCTAGACAAGCCCAGGCCCTGAAAGGCTAAAATCAGGCATCCGGCGCGGGCAAACTTGACCCTGCCGGTGGGTTTACATAAACAAAAAGGTGCCGAAAGGCACCTTAAAGCTTTGATAAGTCCGGGCTTTTATTTTTTCAGCGAATCCCTGATCTCGCGCAGCAAGATGACGTCTTCAGGGGTTGGTTCGGGTACGGCCTCAGCAGCTTCAGCCTTGGCCACGGTGGCACGCATACGGTTAATCATCTTGACCATGCAAAACACCACGAAGGCCAGCAAGATGAAGTTGATGAAAATGGTCAGGAAGTTACCCCACGACAAAACAACAGCACCGGCCGCATTCAGAGCTTCCAGGGTTTCTGGGCCGGTAAAGCCCTCTGGTGTACGCAAGACCGTGAACTGGTTGGTAAAATCCACTTCGCCGCCAAGGATGAAACTGATGACGGGCATGACGATGTCTTTTACCAGCGAGTCGATAATCTTGCCAAAAGCAGCGCCAATAATGACACCGACCGCAAGGTCCATCATGTTGCCCTTAACTGCGAACTCCCGGAATTCGTTCAGGAAACCTCGAGCCTTGTTCATATGTTCACCTTTGATCAAGTTATGCTGCGCTGGGTAACGCGTATAATGTGCGGTTGAATAATATACCCAGGCCCAAATCCGTAAATTGTGGTATTGCCCGAGTCGGGCAGGAATAAGGATACTAGAATGAGTCAGAATACGACACAGCCCGATGCCATAGGCGCGGTTGATTTCAATCTTCCGCCCGATCCTTCGCGCCGCACCTGGGTCGCCACCGCCTGTGCATTAGGTGGTGTCGCTGGTGTGGCGACAGCTGTTCCCTTTGTCAGCTCCTTTGCTCCTTCCGAGAAAGCAAAAGCGGCCGGCGCTCCCGTAGAGGTCGATATTTCCAGTATCGCCCCCGGTCAGATGCGCACCGTGGAATGGCGCGGGAAACCCGTCTGGATTCTGCACCGCACCAAAGAGCAGCTGGACGCACTGCCCAAGCTGGACAGCCAGCTGGCCGACCCTGACTCGGATCGCCCCGGTTACACCCCTGCGTACGCCAAGAACGAATACCGTTCGCGTCGCCCTGAAATCTTTATCTGTATCGGTATCTGCACCCACCTGGGGTGCTCCCCTACCCCGCATCTGGCTGCTGGCGCTGGCGCTGGTCTGCCCGGTGGTTGGGAAGGCGGCTTTCTGTGCCCCTGCCACGGCTCCACGTTCGACCTGGCCGGCCGCGTCTACAGCAACAAGCCTGCTCCAGACAATCTGGAAATCCCGCCCTACGAGTTCTCGGCTGACGGCACGATGGTTACCATCGGCGTAGACGAAAACAACAAGGCCTAAGGCGGCTGTAACCCAATACGTACTATTTAAAAAGATAAAGGAGCCGTTTCATGGCTGGCGAGAAAACCGTCGAAACGACAGGACTCTTGGGATGGATTGACAGGCGTTTCCCCCTGACATCCATGTACAAAGAGCACATGTCAGAATATTACGCGCCGAAGAACTTCAACTTCTGGTACTTCTTTGGCTCTCTGGCACTGCTGGTGCTGGTTATCCAGATCGTGACTGGTATTTTCCTGGTCATGAACTACAAGCCTGATGCCAAGCTGGCCTTTGAGTCGGTTGAATACATCATGCGTGAAGTGCCCGGTGGCTGGATCATCCGCTACATGCACTCCACAGGCGCTTCCATGTTCTTCGTGGTGGTGTACCTGCACATGCTGCGCGGCTTGTTCTACGGTTCTTACCGCAAGCCACGTGAACTGGTCTGGATCTTTGGCGTTGCCATTTTCCTCTGTCTGATGGCTGAAGCCTTCATGGGCTACCTGCTGCCATGGGGCCAGATGTCTTACTGGGGCGCCCAGGTGATTGTTAACCTGTTCTCGGCCATTCCTTTCATTGGTCCTGATCTGGCTATTTTCATCCGTGGTGACTACGTGGTGTCCGACGCCACCCTGAACCGCTTCTTTGCTCTGCACGTGATTGCGGTGCCTCTGGTCCTGCTGGGTCTGGTTGTGGCTCACCTGATCGCTCTGCACGAAGTGGGTTCCAACAACCCCGACGGCGTGGAAATCAAGAAAGGCCCCAAAGACGCTCAAGGTCGTCCTTTGGATGGCATCCCCTTCCACCCTTACTACACCGTGCACGACATCCTGGGTGTGGCGGGCTTCCTGATTGTGTTTGCCGCTATTGTGTTCTTTGCCCCTGAAATGGGCGGCTACTTCCTGGAGTTCAACAACTTCAGCCCTGCCGATGCACTGAAGACTCCTCCGCACATTGCTCCTGTCTGGTACTTCACGCCGTTCTACTCCATGCTGCGTGCCACGACTGCCGACTTTACCTGGGTTCTGGCCGGTGCTTCCGTGCTGGGTGCTCTGGTGCTGTTCGTCAAAGGCAAGCTGCCCGGTATCTGGCGCCTGGTCGTACCCGCTGTCCTGATCGCTGTTGCTGTGCTGCTGCGTGTTATCGACGCCAAGTTCTGGGGCGTGGTGGCCATGGGTGGTACGGTCGTGATCCTGTTCTTCCTGCCTTGGCTGGATAAATCGCCTGTGAAGTCGATTCGCTACCGTCCTACCTGGCACAAAGTGCTGTACGCGATTTTCATCATCAACTTCCTGATCTTGGGTTACCTGGGCACACAGGCTCCGAACGACTTGTTCAACCTGCTGAGCCAGATCGGTACGGTGATCTACCTGGCCTTCTTCCTGCTGATGCCAGTATGGAGCCGCATGGGTACGTTCAAACCCGAACCTGATCGCGTGACTTTCCGCCCTCACTAGGCCCCCAACACGAAACGGAATGACCATGATTAAGAAACTGCTTGGCGCTCTGGCCTTGTCCCTTACCTGCACGGTGGCTGTGGCCGCCGAAGGTGGCTATGCCCTGGAGCGCGCGCCCGACCGCATGAATGACATGGCGGCGTTGCAAAATGGCGCAAAACTGTTTGTGAACTACTGTCTGAACTGTCATAGCGCCAACTCCATGCGCTACAACAAGCTGACAGACATCGGCCTGACCGAAGAGGACATCAAGAAAAACTTGCTGTTCTCCTCGGACAAGGTGGGTGATCTGATGAAGATCGCCATGACCCCTGAAATGGGCAAGAAGTGGTTTGGTGCCGCTCCTCCGGACCTGTCCGTGATTGCGCGTGCCAAGTCCACCAACTTGGGCCCCAGCGGCGCAGACTACATCTACACCTACTTGCGCACTTTCTACCGTGACGCATCCCGCCCAACCGGCTGGGATAACCTGGTTTTCCCAAGCGTGGGTATGCCTCACGCCATGTGGGAGCGCCAAGGTGGCGTCACCTTGCACCGCACGACCGTAGCTCAGGAAGCCAAGGACGATGGCAGCAAGGAATGGGTCAAGACCACAGCCACCTACGATCCAGCCGGCTTCTCCGACGTCAAGAAAGAAGTTTTGGCCGATTACACCGGCCACGCTACTGACAGCGTCAAGCTTGAGCCTGTTAACGCCAAGGCTGCTGCCAAATACGACAGCGACGTGGCCGACCTGGCCAACTTCATGGACTGGATGGCCGAGCCTGTGCAGCTGGAGCGCAAGAAAATTGGCGTGGGCGTGATCCTGTTCCTGCTCTTGTTCTTTGCCGTTGCATGGCGCCTGAACAGCGTTTTCTGGAAAGACATCAAGTAAAACGCTATGCTAGACGGGCAGGCTTAACTAGCCTGCCCGGCTTTTTATTGTTAAAACCCCTTGCAGGGTTTTAAATTCTGAGCCGTGAGGCTCTTGTTTTTATTTCTACGACTGGAATCTCCTACCATGATGGTGCTCTACTCTGGAACAACTTGCCCATTCTCACAGCGCTGCCGTTTCGTGTTGTTTGAAAAAGGCATGGATTTCGAGATCCGCGACATCGACTTGTACAACAAGCCTGAAGATATCGCCGTCATGAACCCCTACGGACAGGTGCCAATCCTGGTAGAACGTGACCTGATCTTGTACGAATCGAACATCATCAATGAGTACATTGATGAGCGTTTCCCGCATCCTCAGCTGATGCCTGCGGACCCCACCATGCGCGCCCGCACACGCCTGTTCCTGTACAACTTCGAAAAGGAACTGTTTGTGCACGTGGCCGCCCTGGAAGACCGCCGCAACGCGGATGCCAAGGCACAAGAACTGGCCCGTCAGCAAATCCGCAACCACTTGTCGCAGCTGGCTCCCATCTTGCTCAAGAACAAGTACATGCTGGGCGAAGAATTCTCCATGCTGGACGTGGCGATCGCTCCCCTGCTCTGGCGCCTGGACCACTACGGTATCGAACTGCCCAAGAGCGCTGCTCCTGTGCAAAAGTACGCCGAGCGCGTATTCTCGCGTCCTGCCTACATTGAAGCACTGACTCCTTCCGAAAAAGTCATGCGTCGCTAATCCACTATGCAAGAAACCTCGACCAAGCCTTACCTGCTGCGCGCTCTACACGAATGGTGTTCCGACCACGGATACACCCCACACATCGTGGTCACGGTAGACGCCAACACGGTTGTTCCACGCGGCCATATTCAGGATGGTCAAATCACCCTGAATATCGGGCATCTGGCCACCAATGGCCTGATCCTGGGCAACGACTACATTGAATTCCAGGCCCGCTTTGGCGGCGTCACGGAAGACATTTTCGTACCCGTGGCAGCTGTATCGGCCATCTACGCACGCGAAACAGGCGCTGGTATGGGTTTTGAGGTGGTGGAGTCCGAGCCTTACGCAGAAGGTGACACACCGGACGCCGCTCCTGAAGCGGCTCCGGAAGCTCCCGCTGCCAAGAAAGACGCTGACAAGGTCTCGCACCTGAAGATCGTCAAATAAGGCACGTTCGACGCAGACAAAAATAGAGCCCCGCATGGGGCTCTATTTATTTGGGTTCCAAGCTCGGCATTCACCCACGCTTTGGCTTTAGCTTGGCTTGGCTTAGCTTGGCTTGGCTTGGCTTGGCTTGGCTTGGCTTGGCTTGGCTTGGCTTGGCTTGGCTTGGCTTGGCTTGGCTTGGCAGATCAGTATCAGCTACTTAAACCACCTCAGGGAATACTCAGCCACCTAACGCCACTGAAAATATTTCCCAAGCCTCCAGCCCACCATCTACCCTTGTACTGCCTCCACTTGATTACGGCGACGTCCAGCCGCCACACGCCACTCCAGCAGGCTCTTGAGCATCACAGACACAATCGCGAACACCGCCAGCAACGCAGCCGCTGTAAAAGCCGCTGCTGCCTTGTTATCGTTGTTCAGCTGATCCACCAGCAAGGACAAGGTCAAAGTCTGATTCATGATGGTGCCCGACACCACGGACACGGCCCCAAACTCCCCAATCGCACGGGCATTGGTCAACACCACGCCATAGAGCAAGGCCCATTTGATATCCGGCAGCGTCACATGCCAGAAGATCTGCCAGCCGTTTGCACCCAGACTTAGAGCCGCCGCCTGTGCATCCGAACCCTGAGCCTGCATGATGGGAATCAGGATACGAGCCACATAAGGCGTCGTCACAAAGATAGTGACCATCAAGATACCCGGCCAGGCAAACATCAATTGAATGTCACGCGCGCTTAGCCATTGCCCCAGGGACGACTCCACACCGTAGACCACCAGGTAACACAGGCCCGCCACCACCGGAGAGACCGCGTAAGGCAAATCCACCAAGGTACTTAGCAAACGACGACCACGGAACTGGTAATGCGTCAGACACCAGGCCAGCAAGATGCCAAAGACCATATTCAGGGGCACCGTCAGCACCGCCACAAACAGAGTCAACCCGATGGCATGCAGCATATAGTCCTCTTGCAGATTGCTCCACAAGGCAGGCAAACCATCGCCCAAGGCTTTGGAGAAAATCAGTACCAAGGGGACTACCAGCAGCCCCAGCACCAACACAATGCCCAAGGCCAAAATCAGGCGGTCTGCCGTGCTTTTAGGTGTTTTTCTCATGGTGCCCTCCGCTGCCAGCCCAATAGACGATTCTGCACCATCTGCAAGGTGAACAAGAGCAGCAAGGATGCGATCAAGATCACCGAGGCAATCGCGGCAGCGGCCGGGTAATTGAACTCTTGCAGCCGCACAAAAATCATCAGGGACGACACTTCAGTTTTGAAGGGAATATTGCCCGCAATCATGATGACTGCGCCAAACTCACCCAGGCTACGAATAAAAGCTTGAGACGCTCCAGTCACCAGAGCAGGAATCAGCGGTGGGAACACCACCTTGCTGAAGGTCTGCCAGCCACTGGCACCCAAGGTGTGGGCAACCTCTTCATACTCGGCACCCAGCTCTTCAATCACGGGCTGCACGATACGCACCACAAAGGGCAAACTGGTGAACGTCATGGCCAACACAATACCGGGGTATTGATAAGCAACCTTCCAACCCTCCGGCAGAAACTGGCCAAACCAGCCACCAGGCACAAATAGCGTCGCCAAGGTCAAACCTGCTACCGACGTTGGCAAGGCAAACGGCAGGTCCACCAAAGCATCAATCAGACGGCGCCCCGGAAACTCAAAGCGCGTGATAATCCAGGCAATGATGAAGCCCACCACACTGGCAATCACAGTGGAGTAAAAAGCGGCACTGATCGTGACCTGATAACTGCTGACAACGCGTTTATCAGTCACCGCACGCCAGTAATCGGCCAGACTCATGTCACTGACGTACATGAACAAGGCCGACAAAGGCAGCAGCACAATAATGGACAGGTACAGGACGCTAAAGCCAAAGCTCAGTCCAAAACCCGGCATGACGGGGCGACGCAGAAAGAAGATGGGCTTTAGCGCAGCCTTCGCCCCGGAATCCTGCGCCCCGCCCACAAGAGTACGACTCATGAATTACTTGGCCAGCAACTGGTCCAACACCCCGTTAGCAGCAAAGTGGCGGCTCTGGATGTCAGTCCAGGAACCCAGAACATCAGTAGGATTGATCAGCTTGACCGGCGCGTACTTGGACTCGAACTCCTTGGCCACGGCAGGATCCGTCACACGGTAGTTGAAACCAGCCAGCAGGCGCTGAATCTCGGGGGTGTACTGGAACTTCAGGTACTCGGTTGCTTCCTTGCGAGTGCCTTTCTGGTCGACCACTCGGTCCACCACGGCTACCGGGAACTCGGCCAATACGCTGACAGGGGGCACCACCACTTCCAGCTCGCTGCCCTTGAACTCATCGCTGGCAGCAATATTGATCACTTCGGATTCAAAGGTCAGCAAAACGTCGCCCTGACCATTCTGGGCAAACGCCACGGTCGCACCACGACCACCTGTGGGGAAGCTTTCTACATTCCCCAGCACCTTGCCGACAAACTCCTTGATCTTGGCTTCGTCACCGCCGAAAGCCTCATTGGCGTACAACCAGGACGCCAAATAGGTGTAGCGGGCATTACCCGAGGTCTTGGGGTTCGGGAACACCAGCTTCACATCGTCACGCACAAGATCGTCCCAGGACTTGATGTTCTTGGGATTGCCCTTGCGCACCAGAAAAGCGATGGTGCTGTAGTAAGGCGAGCTGTTGTTCGGGAACTTGCTGGCCCAGTCCTTGGCCACCGCGCCGCGCTCGGCCAGGAATTCAATATCAGTAACCTGGTTGAAGGTGACAGTGTCTACTTTCTTGCCCTGAATAATGTCCTGGGCTTGACGGGAGGTGCCTGCAAACGACTGGTCAATCTTGATGTCTTCACCAGTCGTCGCTTTCCAGTGTTCAACAAACTTGGGATTGATCGCCGCAAAGGTCTCGCGCGCCACGTCAAACGAGGCGTTCAGCAAAGAAACCTGGGCACTGGCCGTGCCACCCAGCAAAGACGCCAACAACAAGGCAGAGCCAACAACAGACTTCAATTTCATGGTGTTCCCCAAAGGTCCCGGACGCGGCCTTCGGAGCCCGTCACTGATGTTCAATCGCGTGCTATCTATATAAGCGCAGCTTGGATAGATCAGATTATGGGTAGGGGAAAAGGCATTTAAAACGACATTTTCATCATGCTCTTATAACCAGAACCTATCTATTGGCTGGGCTGGCGTGGTGTGCACCACAGCAATATTTTTCTGATGATTGCTTCTTGGCGAAAAACCCGGCTATAATCGTCAATTCGCCGGCTTAGCTCAGTTGGTAGAGCAGCGCACTTGTAATGCGAAGGTCGAGGGTTCAACTCCTTTAGCCGGCACCACGAATAAAACAAAACGCCAAGCTTTTGAAAGCTTGGCGTTTTGTTTTTCTGCTGTCGGGATCTTGCCTTTACTCTGGCGGGAATGCTTCGTACTGAGACAGATCATCAGTAATCTCATGCCAAGATGCTTTCGAACCTACGAACACATGGCACGTGGGACGCGCACCAGGGTCATCATCCAATACACCTAGCGCCAAGCCTAGCTCCCCCGGCTTCTGATCAAACTTGGTCAAAATATTTGATCCACACCGAGAGCAAAAGCCACGGTGTTCCCCTGGCGAGGACTCATAAAAGCACAACAGCTCCTGCCCGCGAAGCCAATGAAAGTCTTTAGTCTTTACCTTGCCCCGCGCCCTGAACGCAGAACCATGAGACTTGCGACACATACGGCAATGGCAATAGAGCAGATCCGTAATGGAGCCGGTGATATCAAAGACCACGCCTTGGCAAAGACAGCTTCCTTTCACAAATCCCCCCAGGTAAACTTCTCGATGCTGATTTCAGCAAGTGTCTGACACCTTAGTCGGTAGAGGATACAAGACATTGAGCCAAATCTGCCGGACATGAAGCCCCCAACAGAATCATCGTTCGCTCCAGTTCCTGGGCGATCAGACTAAGCACCTGTGCAACACCCTGTTCGCCACCTTGAGCCAAACCATAGGCCACGGCGCGCCCCAAGAATGCGCCACTTGCTCCGCAAGCAATGGCTTTGGCGACATCCGAACCCCGCCGAAAACCACTATCAATAAACACCGGCATCTGCGTTTTGACGACATCCATGATTTGCGGGAGGACACTGATTGTTGAAGGTGCGCAGTCCAGTTGTCGACCACCATGATTGGAAACGACCAGCCCATCTACTCCGTAGCGCAGAGCCTGCCGCGCGTCTTCAGGGTGCAGCACCCCCTTGATCAATAAGGGGCCATCCCATTTGGAGCGCAACCAGGAGACATCGTCCCACACTAAACGGCGGTCCATGCTCCGGGCCAGCAGTGCCGCCTGCGCCTGGGCAGATGTGGCTCCTTCCGTAGGCATCAGGTTGACGAACTGGGGTTGCCCTGCCAAGGCCTGACGCCACAACCAGCGGGGCTGCGACGCCATATCCAGTAACAAGCGGGGACCGGGACGAAACGGCAATTTGAAGCCATGGCGTATGTCCTTTTCTCTATACCCCCCTACGGGCACATCGACGGTCAAAACCAGGGCCTCGAATCCAGCCTGGCGGGCACGATCCAGAATGGAATTGGCCATACCCCTGTCTTGCATCACATACAGCTGCATCCAGCATGGGCCTTCGCAGACTTCACGCACTTGCTCCAAGGGGCTGTTGGAGGCTGTAGACAAGATATACGGCAAGCCAGCCTTGCCTGCGGCACGTGCAGCGTGCAGATCCCCACGAGGGCGCACGACATCGATCAGGCCAACAGGGGCTACGCCAAAAGGCGCTGACCATCGTCGCCCAAAGACCTCTATCTCTGTTGAAAGTGCCGAAGTGTCACGCAAACTGCGCGGCGATAAAGTCAGAGCCTGCAAATCTGCCTGATTACGAGTCAGACAAAGTTCGTCTTCTGCCCCGCCTGCAACATAGTCATAGACAAAACGGGGCAGGCTGCTTTGAGCCGCTAACTGAAAGTCCTGAATGCTGAGCCGCATGATGCAAGCTGTCTCCCCACCTGATGCCGGGCATTCAAGGCCCGATTCAATTTAATTGTTTAAGCATCAAGTATATGACTGAACGCATCGCTTCATACAAGGAAAATACACCTAATTGACGGGGAAGCTTGTGCCAAGACCAGGGGACCAAAGTAATACGCCATCACCCTGGTTGGCACCAAACGCTCTATCTACAGACTCAGCATTGGGTCATCATCTGAAAGCAGAGTTGTTGCTCCAAACCTGCCAATGCGTGGCCCTTTACGAACCCTAGAACCCTTATAGCCTCACCGGCGTCACCAGCTCCCCTTCCTTGACGAAACGCTCCACATTCTTCAATACCAAATCACACATGGCCGCTCGGGTTTCACGGGTCGCGCTCCCTACATGGGGTAATACTACGACCCGATCATTGCTCAGCAATTCAGTTGGCACTTCAGGTTCGTTCTCGAACACATCGAGCCCTGCTCCTGCCAATTGGCCGTTTTCAAGAGCGGCGACCAGGGCTTTTTCATCCACGACAGAACCACGGGCGACGTTGATAAGGTAGCCGTGGGGCCCAAGAGCGTTCAAGACCTCGGCAGACACCAGGTGATAGGTTTCCGGGCTGCCGGGGCACGCCACGATGAGGAAATCGCACCATTGCGCCAAGGCCAGCAGCGAAGGCTCGTGCTGCCAAGGCAACTCGGGTTTGGCGCTACGTGTGTGATAGCGGATCTCCAGGTCAAAGCCGATCGCGCGACGTGCAATCACCTGTCCGACTCGGCCCATGCCCAACATGCCCAGACGTTTGCCGCTGACCCGCGTGCTTGGCATGGTGGGACCGACACGCGGCCAGTCACCACGCCTAACGTGACGGTCAGAAACAGAAATGCCCCGCACCGTATCGATTAGCAAGCCCATGGCCAAGTCGGCCACGCAATCGTTGAGAACATCCGGCGTATTGCTCAGCATCACCCCACGCGCACGGACGGCATTCAGGTCGATGGCATCGTAGCCAACGCCCAGGCTACAAATCGCTTTCAGGTTTGGCAAGGCATCAATCAGTGCCTTGTCTGCGCCCTGCGTTCCGGTGGTGATCAGCACCGTGAATTCAGCGCCGCGCTCACGCAAGAACGCCGCTTGATCAGGCGCATCGCTCAGGGTTTCGACCGGGCACAAGGCGGGCAGTTTGCCCGCCAGCGGTGGTGGCAAGGGGCAGGCTTGAAGAATTTTCTGGCTCATGGTCATCATTCGCTCGTAAAAACGTCGAAATCGACTTGTTTCAACAGTGCATTGCTCTGGCGTATGACATGCCCCGCAGCGGCGGCTTTACGGCGATAGGCCAACCAGCGGGGGTCAGCCTCCAAGGCATTACGACGGGCCTCTCGGTCAGCCATATCTTCGTATGCCCACAGGTGCACCACCTGATTCAACTCGCCTACTTCCGTGGTGTAGTAGCCGTGGCAGGGGCCCAGATGTTCGATCTGTATGGCACGTCCTTCCGTAGCGTACAAGGACAGGAAATCGCGCAGCAGGCCGGTGGGGATGGTGTAGGTTCTTTGGTCGATAATCATATTGCGAATCCGTTTTTATCCAAGGTATTTGGGCAAAAGCAGCGAGATGACCGGGAAGGCCAAAAGCACCGCCAGGCGGAAAACGTCGGCTACCACGAAGGGAATCACACCCCGATACAGCGTGCTCATCTTCACGTCGGGCAGCAGGCTTTTCAGGACCATCACGTTCATGCCCACGGGCGGGGTGATGAAGCTGATTTCCGTAACCACCACCACGATGATGCCGAACCAGATCAGGTCAAAGCCCAGGTGCTGCACCAAGGGGTAGAAAATAGGCACGGTCAGCAAGACCATGGACATACTTTCCAACACACTGCCCAGCACGATGTAAATCGCGCAAATCAGCAGAATCACCACGATCGGGCTCATATCGAACTGTTGCACCCAATCCTGCAAATCGCCAGGCATGGAGGTGAAGTTGATGAAGCTGGAAAACAGCAAGGCTCCGATCAGCACCATGAACAGCATCCCCGTGGTACGCGCCGACTCGACCAGCACGTTGGAAAGCACTTGCCAGGTCAAACGGCCACGCAACAGCGCGAACAGGAAGGCACCACACGCACCAATCCCCGCCGCTTCGGTAGAACTGAAGATCCCGCCGTAAATACCGCCCATGACGATGATGAACAGCACCAGCACGCCCCAGACATCGCGCAACGCAAGCAAACGCTCTTTCCAGCTCATGCGCTCGCCGGGAGGGCCCGCATTGGGGTCACGCCAGATCGTCCAGCGCACCGCCAGAAGATAGAAAATAATGGCCAGCAGGCCTGGCAAAATACCGGCAGCAAACATCTTGCCGATGCTTTGCTCGGTCAAGATGGCATAGACCACCATGACAATAGAGGGCGGAATCAGAATGCCCAGCGTGCCACCGGCGGCGATGGAACCGGAAGCCAGCGCACGGCTATAGCCCAGTCTGCGCATTTCCGGATAAGCCACCTTGGACATGGTGGCCGCTGTTGCCAGGCTGGAGCCACACACCGCACCAAAGCCACCACAGGCCACCACCGTAGACATGGCCAAACCGCCTTTACGATGGCCCAGGAAGGCATACGCCGCGGCATACAGTTCTTTGGACAACTTGGCTTGAGTAATGAAATTACCCATCAAGATGAACAGCGGCAACACGGACAGCAAATACTGAAATCCGCTTTCACGCACGACTGCGCCGGTCATGGCATAGGCAGAAGGCCAATTGCGCATGATGCCAACGCCAATAAAGCCCACCAGGGCCATGGAAAACGCCACCGGCACCCGCAGGAAGATCAAGAGGAGCATGGCTGCAAAGCCAATCAGTGCTTCAGTCATTCTGTGCCTCTTCTTCCAGATGGGCGGTGTCTGCGTTCAGATCCCGGCGAAGCTGAGCCAGCTCCACGATGGTGTTGACGAACAGCATGATGCTCATGAAATAAACAACCGGAGCCAATGGCAGCCCCAGCAAAGTGGTCTGATCCAGGTATTCGGCCGCCGACTCGGCTTGTGTCCAGCTGACCATGGCCAGCAAGGCACTGATTCCAGCAGCCAGCAGGTGGCTGGTGACATGGACGACACGGACACCCTTCTCCCCACCAGGAATAGGCACTAAATCAACAACAACGTGTTCACGCTCCATGGTGGCAAAAACGATGCCGCAGAAAATGACACCTACCATCAATATTTCGGTCAGCTCTACCGCCCCCATGACCGATACGTTGAAAATGTAGCGCCCTAATACATCAGCCAGAGTCAGCAAGGCCAGCGAGACCATGCATAACTCGGTCAAACGTCGAAGACCCGCTCTTAATAAAGAGAGAATGGAGTTCATGCTTTGTAGCTCCGGGGCTGCTGGCGCACGAGGCGCACAGCAGGTTCAAGACAGTCTGCGTGTGCTGATCAATTCGCGCTTTCCCGCTGCTTCAGGTCGGCACGAAACTCGGCCAGTACAGCAGGCCCGTCTATGCCCTTGGCCTTGGCAGCATCCAGCCATGCCTGCTCGAAGGACGCTGTGCGCTCTTTGACGGCGGCAATCAGCTCATCGCTGGCAGGATGAAACTGCACCTTGTGCTCTTCCAGGATCTTCATGGCGGCCACGTCTGCATCCCCCCAGGCCTTGCCGCCCAGGCGAGCAATATGCTCACCGGACAGGCTCATCAGAATCTCGCGGTCTTTTTCAGACAAACGATCAAAGGCGCTCGGGTTCATGATGATGCCGTGCAGATCCGCATAGAGGCCACCAGGGAAAACCGTGGCGTGCTTGACCACCGTATCCAGGCGGAAAGAGGCCACAGACTCGGGCGGGAACAGCACGCCGTCCACCACGCCAGTGCTCAGCAGCTCATACGATTCGGAGGCTGGCTTCACAACCGCGTTCACCTTCAGGGCCTTGGACAAGTCGGCCTGCATGCCACCACCAATGCGCAGCTTCAGGCCCTCGAAGTCGGCAATGTTCTGTACCTGCTTGTCAGTGGTGTAGACGCTGCCTGGGCCGTGTCCATAAATGCCTAGCAATTTGATACCGCGATGCTCTTTGGCATCTTGCAGGTACTTGCTATAAATGTCCCAGGCCGCCAGCGAAGTAGACTCGGCGCTATTGCCCGAGAACGGCAGCATGGCAAATTTCATCAAATCAAAATTGCCGGGGTAATAGGAGTAGGAAATAAAGGCCAGATCCACAATCCCATTGCGTACCGCATCCAGGTGCCCAACCGGGTTGGTCACGGCCTTGGTCAGAAAGTTGATCTTGACGCGCCCTTCAGTGGCCTGCTCCACCTCTTTGGCCCAGGGCTTCATGAAGTTCGCCACCAGCACATGCGTTTGCGGAATCCAGGCAGAGAAAGTCAGCTCCACAGGCTTGTCTGCTTTTGCGGGACCAGCTGCCACTGCCAGGCTGGTTAAGGCCATACCCAACAGGCGAGAAATCCATCGGTTCTTCATGGGGAAATCCTTTTTTGGTGGTAGTTCGTTATAGGTATAGTTAGCCAGGCCCGTCAGGAGACAAGGGCCTGCTCAATCAAGGTTTCGGCATCGCCGTCATGATGCATACCCAACTGCGTGGCGATTGCCGTTGTCAAAGGCGGCCACTGGGCAAACTGCTGGTCAAACTGAGGGTTGGACTGAAAGCTCAATCCCGCATCGGCCCCCCGGCCATAGCGGGATTTGGCAGCCTGTACCAGGTCTGCCACCTGAAGACGCTGGGCGGGAAGATTCCACACCCGACCAGCGGGCAAGCGAGCGGCTTCCAGGCTCGCTGTTGTCAGAAGGTGCCGCACACAGGCGGGCAAGGAAAGCAGCCAGATCCAGCCTTGGGGGCCGATGGGGCACTCGTAAGTGCTTCCAGCAGCCAAGGCATGGATCAAAGAGCTGGCAAATGAAGACAAGGCTGTTTCAGCAGTCATGGGGCGGGCAACCACAGTAGGCAAACGAACCGAGCGGCCATCCAGAAAACCCCGGCGGCTGTAATCGGCAAGCAGCAGTTCCACCATCCGCTTCTGCGTCCCGTAACTTAAAGTGGGTGCGACGGGCGTGTTGTCATCCACCTGCTGGGGCAGTGGCGTACCAAAGACACCGATACTGCTGGCATACACCACAACGGGACACTGGCCTTGCTGTCGCAGATGCTCAAACAAGCCTATCGTGCCGTCTATATTGACGCGCAAACCCCGTGCAAAATTCTCTTCAGCCAGCCGACTGGTCACCGAGGCCAGATGGAAAACCGTGTCGGGTGCCGGCGTTAGCACCGCCCCCAGCACGGCTTTATCGGACAAGTCACCACTAATGCAACGCAGTCCAGGCAGGTGGGGATAGCCTTGCTCTTCAAAAGCCAAATCCGTCAGCGTCAGGCTTTGAATCTCATTAGCCGCAAGCAGTTTGGCCGCCGCACGAGCAAGCGCTTGACCGATGTAGCCGTTGGCGCCGGTAATCAAGACGTGCTTCATGGCTTATCTCCCGGCAGCCTGCATGCAAGCAGCATCACGCTGACGTGGCGCAGCCAGCACACCACGATCACGCAAGGGCTGGCACCAAGCCAAACCTTCTGAAGGCAAGCCGCGAGGCTGATACTCGCAACCCAGCCAGCTGTCGTAAGCCAAGGCGGGCAGAGCGGCTACGCCTGCCAGCAAATCATGCTGTGCAAGATCAGGCTCGTAGCGACCATCGGCACCCGCGATCTGCACATAGCCAATCCAGGGAGCACAGACTGCCACGCTGGACGGGACATCCAGACTTTCTTTGACGCAGTGGTAGTAATCAAACTGCAGACGCAGGCGCGGGGAGTTGAAATGCTGGAGCACCTCAATGACCTGCTCGGGCAAATAATAGAAGTACCCGGCCATATCGCTGCGGTTGAGCGCCTCCAGCGTCAGCACCAGATCATCCGCTTCAGCCAGGGCCAAAGCCTGTTCCAGATTACTGAGCAGTGCGGCCCGACAGTCTTGCTGTGCAAAAGGGCTGACGTCACCCGCCATCACATGAATACGGCGGCAGCCGGTAGCCTGTGCCACAGCACGGGCGCGATCAAAGGCTTCCTGAAACTGCGCTTGTGCGCCGGGAATGGCCGCCCAGCCCAACCTGCCCTGCCCCTCGCCTATCGGCGTATTGATCAGTGTCAGTTCCAGCTTGGCGGCTTGCAACTGACTGGCGTACCAGCCGGGTGCATAGTCATAGGGCAGTAAAATCTCGACGCCCTGAAAACCGTCAGCCGCTGCAGCCTCGAAACGTTCGCTCCAGTCCAGATGCCGATACAACCAGCTGAGATTAGCGGATAGTTGCATGGGAGCCGCCTGTCTTATGCGTCTATCTGTCTAAGGAAGGCGTCACGCTGCTCGGGCAGCACAACGCTGACCAAGGCAGACACTTCGGCCTGACCCAAACCCATGGCGCTTGCCACGCGCAACATTTGCTGCACGCTGGCCGCAACCGGCATAGGCGCACCGCTGTGTTGAGCATTGGCGATCAAGGTGTCGATATCCTTGAGCATGGTGGACAGCGCACCGATGCTTTTCGCCTGGGCTTCTATCATGCGCGGGGCAAAGATCTGCAAGGGCTTGGAGTCCGCCCAGCCGCCCGCCAGCGCCGGTGCCAGCTTGTCCACATTGATGTTATTGCGCTGGGCAAAGCCAATGGCTTCGGCCAGCGCCGCAATCGAGGTCGCCACAATGGCCTGATTGCACAGCTTGGTCGCCTGCCCGGTACCGGAAGGCCCCATATGCGTAATATTGCCGGCATAGGCGCGCATGGCGGCCTCGGCTTCAGCCATATGGGTTTCACTACCGCCCGTCATGATGGCCAGGGTACCGGCCTCCACGCCGGGAATACCGCCAGACACCGGGGCATCAATCCAGTCCGCTCCGCAGCTTTCCAGCAAACGGGCGGCCAATTTGCGTGTGGCCTCAGGGTCGATACTGGAGTGATCCACCAGCCATTTAAGGCCCGTTGCCTGAGCAATCCCGTCCGCACCGAACACCACAGCCTCGGCAGCCTTGGCATCAAACAGGCATAACAAGACGCCGTCGGTGCCTTCAGCCGCTTCACGTGGCGTGCCCACAATCTGCGCGCCGAGCGCTGCCAGCGGCTCGGCCTTTTCCCTGGAGCGATTCCAGACTTTGACCTCGTGACCCGCTTTCAGAAGGCGCTGCACCATGGCAGCACCCATCAATCCCAAACCGCAAAAACCGAGTTTCATCTTATACGTCCTCAAGCTGCTCTTGCGGCCACTCGGCAGCACCCGAGTGAGTCACTGCCCCCTCATTGGTCGGTCCAACCAGGCGTGCGTACTTCTCCAGCGCGCCAGCCAAACGATCTCGTACGAAGGGTTTCCATTGCTCTCTGCGTGCAGCCAGCTCCTCGTCGGACACATGCAGCTGCATGCTGCTTTGCGTGGCATCGATGGTGATACGGTCGCCGTCGCGCACCAAGCCGATGTTCCCACCGGCTGCCGCTTCGGGGCTGGCATAGCCGATACACATGCCGCGTGTCGCGCCGGAGAAACGGCCATCGGTCAGCAGTGCCACTTTCTCGCCATTGCCATGGCCGTAAATAGCGGCGGTAACGCTTAACATCTCGCGCATGCCGGGGCCGCCTTTGGGCCCTTCGTTGCGGATAATCAGCACGTCGCCAGTCTCGTAGGCCTGCTTGGACACCACGGCCATGCAATCTTCCTCGGTTTCAAAGACGCGAGCACGGCCTTCAAAAACCAGAGACTTCAAGCCGGCAATCTTCAGCAAGGCGCCATCGGGGCACAGATTGCCCTTGAGCACGACCAGACCGCCCGACGCATGGATGGGCTGATCGCTGCTACGCACGATACGGCCATCCACATCGGGGAAGCTCTCCAGGGCTTCGGCCAAGGTTTCGCCGGTAATGGTCAACACATCGCCGTGTAGGTGGCCGCTTTTCAGCAGTGCCTTGAGCACTACAGGCACCCCACCGATCACGTCCAGATCGCGAGCCAGATAACGGCCGCCAGGCTGCAGGTCGGCAATCAGCGGCGTGCGGTTGAACACTTCGGCCAGATCGTCCATGGTGAAACGAATGCCCACTTCGTGCGCAATAGCAGGGATATGCAAGGCCACGTTGGTCGAGCCGCCAGTCGCTGCAACAGCCGCTGCGGCATTTTCCAGACTCTTGCGGGTGATGAGATCACGCGGCAAAGGACCACCGTTTTCCAGAATCTCCATCACGCGGCGACCAGCTCGGCGAGCCAGTGCGTGCCGCTGGCTGTAAACCGCCGGGGTGGTCGACGAACCCAGGAAGGACATGCCCAAAGCCTCTGCTACCATACCCATGGTATTGGCGGTGAACTGGCCCGGACAGGAACCCACGGTCATGGCACAGGTGCGCTCAATGCCGTGCAGTTGCTCCAGGGAAATCGCACCAGTCTGATAACGACCCACACCCTCAATGGCAGTCAGCACCGTGTTTTCAGTGCCATCGGGCGAGTAGCCCGGCAACATGGAGCCACCGTAAATGAAAACCGAAGGGACATTGAGGCGCGCCATGGCCATCAGGGTGCCGGGCAGCGTCTTGTCGCAACCGCCCAAACCGACCAAAGCGTCATAGGCATGGCCACGCACGGCTATTTCCATGCTGTCGGCAATCATCTCGCGCGAGACCAGGCTCATGCGCATGCCAGCGTGGTTCATGGAGGTGCCATCGGACACGGAAATCGTGTTCATCATGACGGGTACGCCACCACCTTGGGCTACACCCAGGCGAACGCTGTCTGCTTGTGGGCCCAGCGATTTGGAACAGGGTGTGTTGTCTCCGGCGGTTCCAATGATGGCGACCATCGAACGGTCCAGATCATCATCGTCCAGGCCTGTTGCACGCAGAAAGGCTCGGTGTGGGGTGCGAGTCACGCCCTCGGTCACTGCTTTTGATCTATGTTTTTTTAGCATGGTCTTTGGTGGTGATGAGTAGTTGAGAGATCGACTTAATCGGCCAGGTCCAAGCGGTCGAAGATCCAGGAAACATCTTCCTGAATGTATTGGCGCGCCTGGGCAAAATTGCCCGTGCGCAGCGCTTTGACGGTGGATTCGTGCAGGTGATCGGCAGAGTCTTCGTTGTGTAGCTGCTCGCGGGTTTCACGCAAGTAAGCGCCCGACTGCAGCCACAGGCTCTCGATCATGGCGAGCATGACGGGAGACTGAGCAGCTCCGTAAATCGTGAAATGAAAGATCCGGTTTTTTTCCAGACTGCTGGCCACGCCTTTGGGCGTGCGGCGCTCTTGGGTGATTTCTTGCGCCAGTTGTTCCAGCTGATCCAGCACGGACGGAGTCAGGAAAGGCCCCGCCCATTCGGTGACGGTGCCTTCGATCAAAACACGGGCGCGGCGAATATCGCTCAGGCAGGCTTTGGTGATCAAAGGAACACGGGTAGTGCCGTTAGGCAAAGGCTCCAGCCCCTGCTGTGCCACCAGACGGCGCAATGCTTCGCGCACGGGCATGGTGCTGGTGCCCAGCGCATCGGCCAGGTACTGAATGCCAAGCACTTGGCCCGCACGGTACTCACCGTGCATCAGCTTGTTACGTAGGGCTTGATAGACCGCTTCGTTGACGGATTGCCGAACGATGGGTTGAAAAGCTTCGAGCGGAGCGCTTGTGCTTGCAGCATCTGAATGTTTCATTAAATTCCGTCACAACGTGAATTCGAGCAAAGATTTGTGATTTTTGATCAATTCTAAGGACGGACTTCTACGACAACAAATCAGAGCTAACCCTTAGCCACCTGATTCGTGATGAGCGACTCGACACGCTTTGTGAGCGAGCCGCGCATCAGCTTTTGCAGAGCACTTGATCAGGCTGCAGAGCCGGCCATTGCTGGGATTGGCAGCGCGTTAAGGCCCTTGAATTCCTGCAAGGAAAAACTGGTCTGCGCTTGCCGAACACCGGGTAAACGATGCAATTTTCGTTGCAACAATTCCGAATAGCTGTCCAGATCCTTGGCCACGACCATCAGCAAAAAATCCGCCGGACCGGCAATGCCGTGGCACATCACCACCTCCGGAATATCGCGCACGGCCTCCACAAATTGCACCGAACGCTCTTCATTTTGAAAGTCCACACTGATGCTGACAAAGGCCACCACGCCATAACCCAGGCCACGCCGATCCAGCCGGGCGTGGTAGCCTGAAATAAGCCCGGCTTCTTCCATACGTCGAATCCGGCGCCAGCAAGGCGACTGCGATATGCCCACTTTTTGCGCCAGCTCGCTTGTTGTCAGCCGGGCGTTTCCTTGCAGCTCAGCCAGCAAACTGCCATCCACCTGATCCAGTTCTATTTGCATAAAAAAACCCGTTTTTTAAGTTTTTCAGAAAAAGTTATGCTTCTATAAAAAACAGCTTGGCGCAAGACCCTTAAATCCATAAGATCAACGCATAAATTTAAGTGGGATGAAATTATGAAACCACAGACCCATTTCAGCTTTACCCCTATGCCCGCCTACTCAGGTGACCGCATCCTGCCGCTGATGGAGACCTTCGGGCAAGATGCATTGCAAACTCCCCTCGGCGCGCAACGCGACTTTGATTTTCTATCGACCCACGCGACCTGTTCCACAGGTCGCGCAGATCATTATTAACGTACCGGGAACAGAACAAATGAATGCTTCCAAAGCATCGGCTGACAAGGGAATCAGCGAGACAGAGCGCATTGTTTCGGAAGAAAAAGCGCAGTTGGATTTCAGCCAATCCATGAGCTATGGCGACTACTTGCACCTGGACGAGGTGCTGGGCGCTCAACACCCGCTCTCGCCTGCCCACGACGAAATGCTGTTCATCATCCAGCACCAGACCAGCGAACTCTGGATGAAACTGATGCTGCATGAAGTGACCGCCGCCACTGCAGCCATCGCAGCCGACCGCTACGCCGACACCTTCAAGATGATGGCGCGGGTCTCGCGCATCATGGAGCAGCTGGTCAGTGCCTGGACCGTGCTCTCGACCATGACCCCGCCGGAATACACGGCGATGCGCCCTTATCTGGCCAGCTCCAGCGGTTTTCAAAGCGCGCAGTATCGCTGCATTGAATTTGCTCTGGGCAACAAGAATGCGGCCATGCTCAAGCCCCATGCCCATAGGCCAGACCTGCTCCAGATGGTCGACAAGGCGTACCGTGCCCCCTCGCTCTATGACGAGTCGCTACGCCTGCTGGCCCGCCAGGGCTTTGCCATTCCCGCCGATCACCTGGACCGTGACTGGACACAGCCCTACGAAGCCAGCCCCGAGGTGGAAGCTGCATGGTTGGAGGTCTACCGTGACCCGCATGCACACTGGGATCTATACCAGCTGGGCGAGAAGCTGACCGACATTGAGGACGCCTTCCGTCTTTGGCGTTTCCGCCATGTCACGACTGTTGAGCGCGTCATCGGCTTCAAACGCGGCACGGGCGGCACAGGCGGCGTCAGCTACCTGCGCAAGATGCTCGATGTGGTGCTGTTCCCTGAAATCTGGACTGTTCGGACCGCGCTGTAATGCAGGCTCCACACGACTTACTCTCCGCGCAGGAGCGCGAACGCGAATATTCGCCCAGCTCCTGTATAGGCGGGAACTACGCGCCCTACATCGAGGACTACGCCACACTTAGCGCAGCAGCTTTGCAAAGCGGAGCTCGGCATGCCGAGCTTGCCTATGGCAATGCCGCTGCGCATAAGCTTGACCTCTTTTTACCTGCACCCCACGACTCGGAATCCCTCCCGCCGCTGCTGCTGTTTATTCATGGCGGCTACTGGCAGGAGCTTTCCAAAGCCTCCTCTTTATTCTCGGCCCCGGATTGCACCGAGGCCGGCATTGCCTTTGCCGCCATTGATTACACCTTGGCACCGCAAGCCTCTGTCCACGACATGGTGCTGGAGTGCCGCCAGGCTCTGCGCTGGCTGCATCAACATGGCGAAGAACTGGGCTTTGACCCGCAACGCATCGTCGTTTCCGGCAGTTCTGCCGGCGCGCATCTGGCTGCCATGTGCTGCTTGCGTGGATGGAAAGATGATGCCGATTTACCCGTAGGGGCACCCGCAGCGGCGGTACTGGTTTCAGGCATTTACGACCTGCAGCCCCTGATTGGCACCAGCATCAATGAGGCACTGTCTCTGGACACGGCGAGCGCACAGGCGATCAGCCCCCAACTGCTTGATCTGACGGGCTTTCCGCCCGCCATCATCAGCTGGGGAGAAATCGAAACCTCGGAGTTCAAACGCCAGAGTCAGGCTTTTGCCGATGCGCTTGATGCATTGGGTGTCCGGTATCTGCCCCCCATCGAAATGCCAGCACGCAACCACTTCGATGTCATTCTTGACCAGGCTCGTCCCAACACCCGCTTGGGCGATGCCACGCACGCGCTCTTTGCGTCCTTGCCGGTCACCTCTACTCGGAGCAAGTGATGAAACAAGTTGTCGACGTCGGGCTGCCACCCCTGAAGCAAGCGTTTTCCTGGGCCGTCAAAGCCAAGGGGGAAATGCTGTTTACGGTGAACGGACCTGTCCGGCCGGACGGCAGCATTGATACGGGAAGCATCGAGCAGCAAGCTCGCCTGACCTTTGCCAATCTGCAACGGGCCACGCAAGCGGCCGGTGGCAGCCTGGAAAATGTCACCCAAGTGCTGATCTACATGACCGATGTTGCCGACATGGACAGCATCGACAAGGTGTACAGAGAGTTTTTCTCTGCGCCCTTCCCCAACCGCGCCAGTGTTGGCGTTGCAGCCTTGGTGGAGCCGGGCATGAAGCTGGAAGTTCTGGCGTACGCGATGATCCCCTAAGGCCTGCAGAGGCGGACGAGCATCCAGCAAAGCCGCCCGAGCCTTGATCAACAAGCGTGTTGATTACAGTGAGTCAAACGGGTCTTGCGTACTTGGTAAGCCGGTGTCGTCCCCCAGCACAAAGCGCGGGATGAATTGCAGCACATACTGCCGCATGGCTTCGACCAGGCGCTGCGCATCGGGACGCAATTCGCGGGATCGCAAGGACACCACACCGACCATATAAGGAACGTGGATATCAATCGGGCGCAGCACGACGTTGGGCAGTGGCAGGCCGTGGGCGGTAAAGGGGTCAATCAAGGACACGCCTACACCCTGGCTAGCCAGAACCAGGCCTTCCAACGACGAAGCAACCTCGATATGACGGATATCTTCCGGAGCTTCCGGACTGGCACGCAGCAAGGCGGTTGCCAGGGTATGACGCAAGCGGTGGCGGTTCTGGATGGAAATCAGGGGGGTGCCCTGAATATCACTGAGACGCACCAGTTCCTGTTTGGCCAGGGGATGATTGACGGCCATGCCCAGCAGGCAGGGGCTTTGACCTGACCAATGCAAGGTGCAACCATCAATGTCCAGCGGCAAACTGGTCACCGCCAGATCGGCCCTCCCTTCGTCAATGGCTTGCACCACTTCTTCCGGCTTTACCGTATCAATAATCAGCTTTTGCTTGAAGGCCGGATCGTGCTGCTCCATGATGCCCAGCGCTTGCGGCACCAAGCCAATCGCCAAGGCGTGAGTAGTCACGATGCGCAGAGGTCGCAGGCCCCCACGGGCGATTTCCAGAGCGCGGCTTTGCAGCACCTCCAGATTCATCAGCACGGGCCGGGCTTCCAGATAGAACTCGCGCCCTTGTTCAGTCAAGGTGACCTGCGGACGGGTGCGGGTAAAAAGCCTGAAGCCCAGTTCCTGTTCCAGCTCCTGGATCTGGCGGCTAACCACTGGCTGAGAGCGGTCCAGCAGTCTGCCAGCAGCGGTAACACTGCCAGCAGACATCACCGCTGCAAAGGCTTCTAATTGGCGAATTTCCATGTCGTTCTATGTGAATGCCGCATTTATCAACACGGAATATTCTAATGCGGAATAGTTAGCCGGACTAGCGTTTCACACCGAAACATTGATCCAGCGTGGGGAAAGAACCATCACGCACTTCAGCCGCGTATTGACCGGCTGCCTGGGAGATCAAGGCACCCACATCCGCGTAGGGTTTGGCGAATTTGGGGATCTTGCCATTGGTCAGACCCAGAATGTCTTCCGTCACCAGAACCTGGCCATCACATGCGGGGGACGCACCGATACCGATGGTCGGAATGGCGATGGTTTCAGTAATACGGCGACCCAGACCTTCTGCCACCCCTTCCAGCACCACACCCCAGGCACCCGCCTGTGCGTGAGCCACAGCGTCTTCCAGCACACGTTGGGCAGCGGCATCTGTCATGCCTTGAGCCTTGTAACCGCCCATGGTGTTGACGTACTGGGGCATCAAACCCACGTGTGCCAGCACGGGCACGCCGCGCTCGACCAGGAAGCGCGTGGTTTCAGCCATGGCCTGACCGCCTTCCAGCTTCACCGATTGGGCACCGCTGATGGCGAGCATACGCGATGCATTGGCAAATGCCTGCTGGGGTGATTCCTGATAGCTGCCAAACGGCATATCCACGACAATACAAGCATGTTGAGTCGCACGCACCACGGCAGCAGCATGGGCCGCCATCATATCGACCGTAATGCTTAAGGTATCGGGCATGGCATAGCCCACCATAGCGGTCGAATCGCCCACCAGAATCATATCCAGGTGCTCGTCCAGCATACGTGCGATAGGCGCGATGTAGGCTGTTAATGAAGCAATTTTTTGTTTGCCCTTGCAGGCGATCAAGGCGGGTACGCTAACGCGGACCTGCGTGGTATGTACGCTCATACTTACTCCAGCTGGAATCCCATAGAGCTAAAGCTTATATGGGATCATGAATGATGCAGATTGCAACATCTTAAGAAAAAATCCAGTCGACGCCTCTATAATCGCCGCAGGACAAAAAACAATAAGCTAATTTCCTGCCTACGTACAAGCTTCGCGTGTCCATCCCATGCGGATTCATGTCCTTTTAAGGACTTTTGCTTTGACACCGCCTGTACTCTAGAGCCCGATCGTTCCCAATGCGCGGTGGTTTCATCAGCCATGTCCTGGCTGTTTTGCCGTGCACTCAACCGAGGAGAGACCTATGTCGACTACCCCCCCAACAATCACCTTCCATGACGATAACCGTGCGCCACAACTGGGCATGGGCGTGTGGCAGGTACCTGCCGAGCAAACGGCCGATGTGGTGTGCAGTGGCATCGAAGCAGGCTACCGCCTGATCGATACCGCCGCCATCTACGGTAACGAGGCCGAGGTGGGCCAAGGGATTCGTCAGTCCAAGGTGCCACGCGAAGAGCTGTTTGTGACCACCAAGCTGTGGAATGACATGCATGGCCACGACAATACCCGTGCAGGCTTTGAAGAAAGCATGGACAAGCTGCAGCTGGATTATGTGGATCTGTACCTGATTCACTGGCCCGTGCCCAAGAACCGCCAGTACATCCAGACTTGGGAAACGCTGATCAATCTGCGCAATGAAGGTCGTGTGAAGTCGATTGGGGTGTGCAACTTCCTGCCCCAGCACCTGCAAACCTTGCTGGACAAGACAGGTGTGTTGCCTGTACTGAACCAGATCGAGCTGCACCCCGGCTTTCAGCAGGCTGAATCGCGCCATTACCACGAAGACCACGCCATCCAGACGCAAGCCTGGAGCCCGCTGGGATTGGGCACGCTGTGGGACAACCCGGTGTTGAACAGGATTGCCAAGGAACATGGCCGTTCCGTGGCGCAAATCATGCTGCGCTGGCAGATTCAGCTGGGCAATATGGTGATTACCAAGTCCAACTCCCCCGAGCGCCAGCGCGACAATATGGACATTTTCAGCTTTGAGCTAAGCGAAGCCGATATGGCCGCCATTGCTAGCCTGGATCAGGCCGACGGCCGTCTTGGCCCGGATCCAGAGCTGTTCCGCCTGCCCAAAAGCACCGTCCAGGACTAAGCCTTGGGGCGCACCCGACGCGCAGGCCCGGACAAGAAGGCTGCAAGAAGGGGCGCCAGGGCAAACAACCACAGCAGAGCCTGCGCCGACTGGCGTGCGCCCTGCACCCCACCGGGGTCCACAAAGCCCGAGGCTGTCGTAATGATTCCTGCCAAGGCCGCACCCAATGCCATCGTGAACAACTGCAAGGTGGTAATGGCGGCCGAGGCAATATTCTCCTGCCCCTTGGGCGCGGAATGAAATACCCGCGTCAGCAAATGCGGCCAGGCCAGACCAATCCCCACTCCGACTCCCAATAAAGACAGGTACAAGGCCCAGGAATAGTCCGTGCCTTCACTCAAGCCTACCCACGGGATAAAGACACCCAGCGCTACCAGAGACAGGCCCGACAATACAGGCCCGGCAATAATCATGCGATCCCCGGTTTTCAGCCCCCGACTGGAGCTGGCAATAGAACCCAGGGTCCAGCCGCCTGACATCAAGGCCGTCAGGTAGCCTGCTTTCAGCGGGCTCATGTGGTGGATGATCTGCAGGAAATAGGGAATGAAAATTTCCGTTGCCACGGCCACGCTGACCAGACCAATACCGGCATACAGACTGCCCAAGGCCGTGCTGATGGAGTAAGTACCCTGCGGAAACAGGCGACTGGCCGACTTGCTGTCGGCACGCGCCATCAAATAAACCAGAATCGCCCCGCCCAGCACACCGCCCAGATTGATCATCCAGGAAGTAGACAGGCTACCTGCGGACATGACCAGCACAGAAGCGGTCAGCAGCAATACCTTGCCCAAAGTGGAACCGGATTTACGAGTTTCAGGCGCACGCGCATCGCGCAATTGCGTCCAGACCAGAATAGCCAGCAAAGCAGCACAAGGAAGGACACTCCAGAAAGCCAGACGCCACTGCCCCATCTGGGCAAATATCCCACCAATCGCCGGGCCCGACAAGGTTGCCACGCCCCACATACTGGACACCAAGGCCATGACGCGCGGCCAAAGTCGCTCTTCAAATACCAGCCGGATCGAAGAATAGCTCAGGCCCAGCAGCAAGCCGCCGCCCAAACCTTGAATCGTGCGGGCAAAGAGCAGGAAAGGCATGGAAGGCGCTGCCGCGCACAGGGTCGTGCCAATGGCAAAGAACAGCAAGGACATCAAGAAGCTGTGACGCAGACCCAGTTTTTCCAGAACTTGTGGCGACAGGGCCGAGCCCAGAATCGAGGCCACCACAAATAGCGTGGTATTCCAGGCGTAGTACTCCAGCCCGCCGATATCCTCCACCACCGAGGGCAGAATCGTGGTCGCCACGTACACGTTGATCGCATGAACGGCCACGCCCCCGGCCAAGGCCAGTGAGCGCAAGCCATTACGGCCAGACAGGAGTTCAGACCAAGACGCTTCTTGGGTATTTGCCATTTTTCTTTATCCAAACAAAGAGCCGGCAACCGTGCCGGCCCTTCAAACACACCAGTGCGCCAGTTGCACAGGGCACAACTGACGCACTGTTGGGCGTGCATGCACACGCCTTGACCTGCTGCCAGGCTTACGCTTTCAACAAGCCCCGCAAAACGTACTGCATGATACCGCCGTGACGGTAGTAATGCGCTTCGCTAGGCGTATCAATTCGGACCAGAGCCTCGAACTCGATATCGCCCGCACGCACTTTGACCTTCTCGGGAATCTTGTCCTGATTCAGGGCGGTAATGCCTTCAATATCAAAGATTTCATCCCCCGCCAGGCCCAAGGTTTCGGCGTTCTGACCAGCCGGGAACTGCAAAGGCATCACGCCCATGCCCAGCAGGTTGCTGCGGTGAATACGTTCGTAGGACTCGGCAATAACTGCACGGACGCCCAAGAGCACCGTACCTTTGGCCGCCCAGTCACGCGAAGAACCCGAGCCGTATTCCTTGCCGGCCAGAATCACCAGCGGGACAGCGGCATTCAAGTAATTGCGCGAGGCATCGTAAATCGTGGCCACTGGTGCACCATCTTGCGTGAAGTCGCGTGTATAGCCGCCTTCTGTACCCGGAGCCAATTGGTTGCGCAGACGCACGTTGGCGAAAGTGCCGCGAATCATGACTTCATGGTTACCGCGACGCGAACCGTAGGAGTTGAAATCCTGCGGTTTGACATCGTGATCCATCAAGTACGTTGCCGCAGGCGAGGTACGCGCAATCGAACCGGCGGGACTGATGTGATCGGTTGTCACTGAATCGCCCAGCTTGGCCAGCACGCGCGCACCTCGAATGTCCGAGACGGGGCTTGGATCGCGCTTCAGATCAATGAAGTAAGGCGGTTTGCGCACGTAGGTGGAATCATCCTGCCACTCGAAACGATCCCCTTTGGGGGTAGGCAGAGAGCGCCAGCGCTCGTCACCGGCGAACACATCGGCATAACCATCACGATACATATCCGAGGCAATCGCCTTGCTGATCACGTCCTGCACTTCAGCGGCAGACGGCCAGATGTCTTTCAGGAATACATCCTTGCCATCGCTGCCCTGCCCCAAAGGCTCGTGGTACAGGTCAATATCCATGGTGCCCGCCAAGGCGTAGGCGACCACCAGCGGTGGCGACATCAGGTAGTTCATCTTCACTTCGGGGTGAATACGGCCCTCGAAGTTGCGGTTACCGGACAGCGTGGACACCACGGCCAGATCGTTCTGGTTAATGGCCTGGCTGACCTCTGGAATCAAGGGGCCAGAGTTACCGATACATGTAGTGCACCCGTAGCCAACCAGATCAAAACCGAGCTTATCCAGATAGGAAGTCAGGCCTGCACGCTGGTAGTAGTCCGTGACCACGCGCGATCCGGGGGCCAGACTGGTTTTCACCCAAGGCTTGCGGCTCAAGCCCTTTTCCACGGCTTTCTTGGCCAACAGACCGGCGGCCATCATGACGCTGGGGTTGGAGGTATTGGTACACGAAGTAATCGCGGCAATGACGACCGAGCCATGATCCAGCGTGCACTTGCTGCCATCGGCCAGCGTAAACTCCACCGCCGCTTTCCGAGGTGCTGGCGGTTTGTGCGAAGGCACGTCCGACGCGGGGAAGCTTTCTTCCACGGCCTCATCGTAGGTCGCTACATCGTCGCCCAGCAAGTCGCGCACAGCGGTACGGAATGCCGGTTTGGAGGAAGACAAGGCAATACGGTCCTGAGGACGCTTGGGACCAGCAATCGAAGGCACGACGGTGGACAGATCCAGCTCCAGGCGCTCGGAGTAGCGAGGCTCGTGCTGCGGATCGTGCCACAGGCCCTGAGCCTTGGCGTAGGCGCGTACCAGTTCGATCTGCTCTTTGCTGCGGCCCGTCAGCTCCATATAACGCAGGGTTTCCTCGTCGATGGGGAACATGGAGATGGTGGAGCCGTATTCAGGGCTCATATTGCCGATAGTGGCACGGTTGGCCAAAGGCACAGCGCTGACGCCGGGACCGTAGAACTCCACAAACTTGCCGACCACCCCATGCTGACGCAGCATATCGGTAATCGTCAGCACCAGGTCGGTAGCCGTGGTGCCTTCAGGCATTTGACCCGTCAGCTTGAAACCCACAACGCGAGGGATCAGCATGGAAATGGGCTGGCCCAGCATGGCAGCTTCGGCCTCGATACCGCCTACGCCCCAGGCCACCACGCCCAGACCGTTCACCATAGGCGTGTGCGAGTCCGTACCCACACAGGTATCGGGATACGCCAGCTGACGGCCTTGTTCATCGCGCGTAAAGACCACGCGGGCCAAATGTTCCAGGTTCACCTGGTGAACAATACCGGTGCCCGGTGGCACGACCTTGAAGTTATCAAAAGCACTTTGGCCCCAGCGCAGGAACTGGTAGCGCTCCATATTGCGCTCGTATTCGATTTCCACGTTGCGTTCAAACGAGCTGGGCTTGCCAAAGTCGTCCACGATCACCGAGTGGTCAATAACCAGCTCTACCGGTGCCAGGGGGTTGATTTTTTGCGGGTCACCGCCCAAGGCCTGCATGGCTTCACGCATGGCGGCCAGGTCCACAACGGCTGGCACACCGGTAAAGTCCTGCAGCACAACGCGTGCGGGGGTAAAGGCGATTTCACGATCGGGCTCGGCAGCAGGGTCCCAGGCGGCCAGGGCGCGAATATCATCGGCCGTGACATCGCCACCGTCTTCGGTGCGCAGCAAGTTTTCCAGCAGGATCTTCAAGCCATAAGGCAGGCTGGCAACATCCAGGCCATCTCCACGAACCGCATCTAACCGATAGTAGTCGTAGGACTGCCCGCCGACATCCAACTGGTGCAAAGCCTTAAAACTATCTACGCTTTTCATATCGGGATCTCCATGGAAAAGTGCCGGCCGATACCATCCAATCTACCCAGCCAGCGATACACATGTGGTAACTGTCTATTGGTCTAGACCATTTCACATCTTACACTCTGGCGTAATCCCCTGCCCTGCGCGACGTCCTTCCTGTGGCCTTGGGTCACACCTCCTCAAACTCGGAAACATTCTTTACGTATAATGCTTTAGGCGTCTTACGACCGTCTGTTCGGCCTCCCCAGCCCCTCCCTTTACTTCGAGCGTTCGCCCATCCTCATGTTTTTTGTTGATCTGCGCCGGCTGATTCTCTTGCTGGCTACTGCCAGCAGTCTGCTGACCATGGGCTACACCTTGTATGGAGCCTATTCAGCGGAGCGTTCCTTGCTGATCGAGCAAGCGCTGGAAAAGAACCGCGCCTACGCGCTGAAACTGGCCAGCAGCACCGATGCCTTCATCGCCAATTTGCAACAGCAACTTCGTTATAGCGCCAATGAACTCTCCCGCTCCCTGAATCAGGGCAACGAGCCCATGCTACGTGACGAGGTAAGGCGCCTGAAAGAACAAAACAATAGCTTTAACTCGGTTTTGATTCTGAATACCGAGGGCCGGGTTCTGGCCAATGCTCCTCAACAGCTCAACCTGCTTGGCACGACACTACGAGGGGAGGGCACAAAACTGGCACTGAAAACCAGGAAGCCCGTGGTCAGTCAGCCCTATCTGTCCGCAACCGGGCGCTTGCTGATCTTCCTGTCCCACCCGATTTTTGATGCGGAAGGCAATTACAAGGGCCTGGTAGGCGGTTCCATCTACCTGCACGAGCCCAATAGCCTGAACGCCTTACTAGGCGAGCACTTTTATCGTGATGGATCTTACATTTATGTGGTCGACCAGCACAAACGGCTGATTTTCCACCGTGACGTCGCCCGGATTGGCGAAGTCATACACGGCAACCCGGCCATTGACGCTGTCAGCCAGGGCGAGAGTAGCGCTCTATCCCTGCGCAACGTGAAAGGTGTAGACATGCTGGCCGGTTTTGCGCCCAGCAACGATGTGAAATGGGGCGTTGTGGTGCAAAGTCCCACCAAAGTGGTGCTGGATGAATTAACGGTCCTGCTGGGCAAGGTGCTGCGCAATTCCATCCCCTTTTTCCTGGCGGTGCAGATCCTGATCTGGATGTTGGCCATGCTGATCGCCAAACCCTTGCGACAACTGGCTCGCCAGGCTCCGCATCTGGACTCAGCCAAGGCCAGCTCGCGCATCGAACAAGTTCATGCCTGGTATTTCGAGTCCCGCCAGATCAAGCTGGCCATGTTGCTGGGCTTGCAGCGTGTGAATCGCAAAATGGGCGTCATGGATGTGGAGCGCAATACCGACCCGCTGACCGGGCTGAACAACCGCCGAGGCATGGCTGTTGTGCTGCAACAATGGAAAGAAACGGACACCCCCTTTTCCGTGCTGACAGTGGATATTGACCACTTCAAACGCGTGAACGACACCTACGGGCACGATGTGGGCGATCTGGTGCTGAGCTTTCTGGCCGACACCATGCGGGCCTGCACCCGCGATACGGACCTGATCTGTCGGGTCGGGGGTGAAGAGTTCTGTATTTTCCTGCCCGATCAGGATGTAGACCAGGCCGTGCAACTGGCCGAGCGCCTGCGCATTTTGATCAGCGAAACCAATAGCCCAACTGGCTCACCCATTACGATTTCCATCGGGCTGGCACACTGGCCCTTGCATGCCCGAGAACACAGCACGGTGTTGAAACTGGCGGACGAAGCGCTTTACAAGGCCAAGCGCAATGGACGCAACCGCGTAGAAATTTGCGATCCTGCTGCCAGCGACGCTCAGAGCAGATCAGCTTAAAGACGACGCAAGACCTTGATACGCACATCCACCTGAATATCCAGGCTCGTCAATTGACGAGCCTGCTCCAACCCTTGCGCGCTGGCTCGGAACAAATGTGGCGTCATCAAGAGCAGATCGGCAATTTTCTCTTGTGAATCAAGGCTGATCTGACAACGGACACGTTCAACAGCTTCCAGACTGAAACCGACCGGGGACTGCAAAGTCTCGTCCTTATCGGCTTTCAAGGTCGGATAAATAATGCGGCGCAGTTCCAGCAAATGGTCTGGCCCCGCTTCCACCTGCACCCAGATACCGCCCGGCTTCAACGCCCGCAAGAACTCCTCGGGCACGGCAAAGCCAAACATGCACAGCAAGGCATCCAAAGCACCATCCGGCACGGGCAATTGAGCATTGCTACCCACCAGCCAACGTATGTCCGAGGAACTGCGCGCCGCTGCCATGACGGCCCACTTGGAAATATCCAGACCAATCAGGGCCAACTGCCCATCCTGATCCTGCTGACGCAAATAACGCGGGTAATAGCCTTCGCCGCAGCCCGCATCCAGACAGGCATAAGGCGCCTCCCCTTCCAGGCCATCTATCAAGGCACGCCACACGCCAGCGGCGATAGGCTCGTACACCCCGGACCCCAGATAACGACGCCGCGCCGCCACCATGTCCTTGCTGTCGCCCGGATCACGTGAACGCTTGTTTTGTACAGGAAGCAGATTGATATAGCCCTGGCTGGCCGTATCGAAACAATGGCCCGAGGGGCAGCGCCAGCTGGGAGCCTCAAACGAGAGCGGCAAGCCGTCCAAAGGACAGCACAGTTTCTCGAACAGGGGCGGGGAAAGGTCAGACATGAATGAGTCGCTCTACGGCCACCGTGGCCAAGGCGATAGTGTAGCGCCCCGGCCTGTCTGTGCCGGGGCTCAGGATGAATTTACGACTCGGTCGCAAAGGCCAGCGCGTCGCGCAGCAAGGCCTCAATCAGGGGTTGAATGTTGCGGGCAGCCTCTTCCTTGTACTCAAAGGGCCACTGCTCTTCCATATAGCAGCACTGTGCCATTTCCAGCTGCACAGCATGGATGTTCTGCTCGGGACGTCCATAGTGGCGGGTAATGTAGCCACCTTTGAAACGACCATTCAACACGCTGCTGTAATCTTTGTTGGCCGAGGCGGTTTTCATCAGACGTTCGCTCAAGGCTGGATCGCAACTCTGACCATTGGCGGTCCCGAAATTCAGATCCGGCAGACGGCCTTCAAAAAAGCGCGGCACGACCGAACGAATCGAATGCGCATCCCACAGGACCACACGGCCATGCAGGGCCAGCAAACGCGTCAGCTCTTCTTCCAGCTTCTGGTGATACGGCAACCAGATGGTCTCGCGACGCTGGGCAACCTCACGCTCGTCCGGTTCCTGGCCAGGCTGGTAGATGGGTTCATCGCCAAACGTGTCCACGGGACACAGGCTGGTGACGCTTTGACCGGGATACAGGCTGGCATTGTCAGGCGGGCGGTTCTGATCCACCACAAACCGCGAATACGTCGCCACCAGCACGGACGCACCTAATTTTTGGGCGCACTCATACAAGCGTGGAATATGCCAATCCGTATCCGGCACCTGACGCGCTGACTCCGTAAAACGCGCCAGCAAGTCCGAAGGCACGTAGGTGCCCGAGTGGGGCATGGAAATCAACAAGGGGGCAGTGCCCGGATAAAACTCAAAGGCAGCAGGTACAGTCATGGCAGACTCCAGTCTGTTTCAGCACACAATCAAGAAGGAATAGGATACAGATCACCCCGGCGGTGCTGCCAGGCCGGAAGTGATTCACGCATGCGCTGCACGCGAGCGGGGTCCAGATCGGCGCAAATATAGCCTGGATGATCAGGCATACAGGCCAATACGGTGCCCCAAGGGTCAATAATCATGCTGCGACCCAAGCACGGCATGGCAGGACCGGGACCGCCGATCTGCGCGGCGGCCAGCACGTAACACTGATTTTCAATGGCTCGGGCGCGCAACAGCACTTCCCAATGGTCACGGCCGGTATGCACATTAAAGGCGGCAGGCACTACCAGCACATTCGCGCCACGGGCACGCAAGGTACGGAACAGCTCGGCAAAGCGCATGTCATAGCAAATGCTCAGACCCAGATTCAGATCCCCGACCTGCACATTTTGCAGACGCTGGCCGTGGCAGAAATCGTCGGACTCGCGGTATTCCAGACCGTTCACCACCGCATCGTACAAATGCACTTTGCGGTATTGCGCCACGATTTCACCCTCTGGTGAAAACGTCACGCTCGTGTTGCCCAGGCGATGATCATCAGGACGGCGCTCGTGCATGGAACCCAGATGAATCCAGGCTCCGGTGCGGCGCGCCAGGCTGGCCATGTGATCGGTCACCAGACCCGGAATGGGCGTGGCATTTTGCTGCAACCATTCCGTATCACCACGTACATCGCTGTACTCGGGAGTCACAATCAGTTGTGCGCCGTCTTTGGCAGCGGCCAGCACCCAATGTTCCAGCTGGTCCAGATTGGTTTGGCGGTCGCGGCCGCTATCCAATTGAACCAGGGCAACACGTGTCGTAGGCATACTTTTATCCTTTCGGACCGGCTCAATACTGCAAGGCGCGGGCCGTTTCCAAGGCCAGACGGGACAAGACACCCGCTCCCTGGCCACCGTATAAAGAGGTGCTGGTGCGGCCATCGGTAAAGCCATCGGCCATCACGGCCAGCACCACACTGCGTTCGCCCATCGTCAAGATACCGGCATCGTGACGCAGGCCGGGCAAGGAGCCGGTCTTGTGAGCCAGTTGGGCGATAGAAGGCAAAATTGCCGCAAAGTGACCTCGTTCACGCTGATCCGCCAGCATGTCCAGCCCCTGCTGACGCAGGCTTTCCGGCAGGGCAGGCGAATGCAATAGATACAGCAAGGTCGAGCAGGCATCCTGAACGGTCGTCCAGTTGTCTTTACCGGCCTCGCGCGCCTTCATGTCCATCATGTGGCGCTGCAAATCCGTATGCTGCAAACCGGCCTGGGCGCTCCAGGCGTTGATGTTATCCATGCCCAGCAAATCGATCAGGGCATTGGTGGCGACGTTATCGCTCAGGATAATCATCAGCAGGGCCAGCTCGCGCAGGCTCAGGCTGGGCACGCCGGGCAGCTGGCTCAAGATGCCAGTGCCAGGGGTACGGTCGCCCTCGGGCAGAGGGTAAACCGTATCCAGCGACAGCTTGCCCTGGGCAACTTGCTCGAGCAGGCACAGGAGCATGGGCGTTTTGATCAGGCTGGCCGAGGGCATGACGCGCTGCGCATGCCACTCGAACAAGGAGGTACCGTCGGTAGCGTAGACCGCCATCGAAATACGGGCGGACTCCTGGGTCAGCAAAGGCTCCAGTCGTTCCTGCAGGCGCTCACGAACCAGTGGCGCATCCAGCAACTCGCTTCCTAAGGTAAACATACACACTCTCCTTCAGTACTCAGACCAGAATCATGAACAGACCGGCGAACATCAACAAATTGATGATCATGACCGCCCAGCCGTTATACAACATGTATTTGAGCTGAGTGGATCGCGCCAGGCCCATCTGGCCGAACATGTCCGAAGAGGGGAAAGGACCAAACCAGTCAATCTGCGAGCTGCCCAGAATAACGGCAGCGGTAGCTGCAGGGCCCACACCGGCCGCAGCCAGAACGGGGCCAAAAATCTTGGCGGTAAAAGTCATCTGCGCCACGGCAGCACCCGGTATGTGACCAACCACGTTAAAGGCCACAATCAACATGCACAGCACAGCGCCACTAATACCCACCAGATAGGGCTGCACCGAATCCAGCAAGGCGTGGTAGGCGTTCAGCTGATCCACCAGCACCAGCACCGGGTTGAACAGCCAGAACAGGAAGAAAATCCAGATCAGCTTGCCCGCACCGGCATACATGGCCTGCAGAATTTCACGTGGATTCATACCACCGGCCAGACCGGTTGCCGCACCCAGAGACACCATCACGATAATGGCGTAAGCAAAACCGGCCTTGGAGGCGATACCCACCGCAGCCAGACCCACAATGGTGATGCAGAAAGCCCAGGCAGCGCGCACAGCCTTGGGGGAAGCCTTGGCATTCACGTCAAAAGCAGCCGGACCTTGCGAGGCTTCTTCGTACTGGAAATGGTCCTTGGTCATCTTCTGAATGCGACCGGACATGAACCAGCCGGTCAGCAAGGTCGCCGCTGCCATGGGCAAGCCAGCAACCAGCAGATAATCGGTGTAGCTCAGACCGGTCAGACCCGTGACCGTCACCACGTTAGGGGTGAATGGGCCCAGCACCAGACCGGCGGAACCGGCACTTTGGAACAAGGCAGCCACAGCGGGAGGGGACAGACGCACGGCCGCGGCAATTGGAATCACCACCGCAGCAATAATGGCGTTACCGCCAGCCAGCGTACCCAGAGCGCCACAGATCAAGGTGGAGGCCACCATGATGCCCAGACGCACACGCACCGGATTGGACAAGCCAATACGCTTCACAATAGCTCGCACCAATTGCTCGGCGGCACCCGTACGGGCAGCCACTTCACCCACCCCGGCGCCCAGTACAATAATCAAACCCACCACGGCGATGAACGAGCCCAGGGACTCGGCCAGCAGTTTGCCCATGGCAATGGGCGTCGTACTGGTCATGATGGCGCCCAATACAATCGCACCAATCGTGGCCAGAACAATATCCACACCCAACAAGGCGATAAGCGCAAACACCACTACCGGCGTCAAGCCCCACAGGGAGCTTTCACCCGGCATGTAAAAGTGGGTGTACAAGGCAATCGCCATGCCAATTAAAAACACCACCATGGCAGCATTGCGCTTGCCCGTTGGCATTTGTTGCTGAATGACACTCATGTCGTCTCCTTAACGATCCTTCCTGGCCAGTTTTCAAAAACCGGCCTGCATGTGATGCAATCGCCCTGCCCTGGTTGACCGCCCCAGGTCACAGCGACTGTTTTCTTGTCCGACGCGCCGCTTATAGCGGGATAATCGGCGCATCCAGGCTTTGTGCCTGAGCGGCAAAGGCGCGATCAAGCACCTGGCCGGGCCGCTGCTCCGGGGCAACAGGGTGAACCTGTACGCCATTCACAAACACGGTCTGCACACCTTGAGACGGTAAGGTGGGCTCTTCCCAGGTGGCGCAATCTTGCACCGTTTCGGGATTAAACACCACCAGATCCGCCCAGGCGCCGACTTGCAACACGCCGCGGTTTTCCAGCCCGAAGACCGAGGCAGGCATGGCGGTCATTTTGGCAACCGCCTGCTCCAGGGACATCAGGCCATCTTCGCGTACGTACCGCCCTAAAATGCGCGTGAAACTCCCCCACAAACGAGGGTGGGGATGCGCATCCGCAGGCAATCCGTCCGAGCCCACCATGCAACATGGGTGGCTGAAAATGCGCTGGACTTCTTTCTCGTCCATCGCAAAATAAATCGCGCCAGCAGGCAGCAAACGCCGTGCGGCAGTTTCCCGGTCGCAGCCCCACTGCTCGGCAATCTCGGCCAGATACAGGCCATTGCACTCGGGGTGAGGCTCGGACCAGGTAATACGAATCTGGTCTATGGTGTGGGCGCGCTCGGGGATCAGGATCGTGGAGCTGCCCGAATAGGGATAAATATCCAGGGTGGCCTGCACGCCATCGGCGCGGGCCCGATCAATATTGGCCAAGGTATGGCTGCTGCGGCCCCAGTTGGCCGGCATCATGCACTTGTGGTGCGACACCAGGGTGGCGCACTGCGTCTGGCGGCCTACCGCCAGCACTTCTTCTACCGACTCCTGCACCGTGTCGCCTTCATTGCGAATATGGCTGGTGTGCAAGGAGCCCTTGGAAGCGGCAACACGGGCCAGACCTTCCAGTTCGGCCGGCTCGGCCATGCAGCCGGGCTCGTAAGCCAGGCCGGTACTAAAGCCCACGGCGCCTTCTTCCAAGGCCTTGGCCAGCAAGGCTTCCATGGCCTTTTGTTCATCGGCATTCGGCTGGGACAAGGGGTCCTGCATCACGGCCATGCGCAGATTCGCGTGACCGACCAGAGCCGCCACGTTGATCATGGGCTTGAGCTTGCGCACGGCTTGCACGTACTGCGCCATGTCTGCAAACAAGGGAGAATCGCCCAGCAAGGCCAAAGCCGCTGCCGAGTTGCCAGGCAAAGGAGCCGGGAAAGCGCTGACGCCACAATTGCCGACCACAACCGTCGTAATGCCCTGGCTGGTTTTCCAGTCCAGAACAGGCCGCTCGATGAACATCAAATCATCATGGCCGTGAGTATCAATAAATCCAGGAGCCACCACATGGCCGCTGGCGTCCACCGATTGATCGGCGTGCCAGGCGCTCAAGTCGCCCACGGCGACAATCCGTCCTTCTCGAATACCCACATCACCACGCCAACGCGGGGTGGCCAAGCCATCAATAATCCAGCCATTGCTGATCTTGACGTCCAGCCTGCGGTCGTCTGTCTGCATCTACGTCTCCACTAACCCTCCCACAAAAAGGGGAGTTGACCGCATTATCCAAAGGTATTATTAATATGAAAAATTGTTTAAGTTAATTGATTAATCAGAAAATGATATGGACAGACTTCCCAAGCACATCACGCTCAAGCACTTGAACGCGTTTGTCGCCGTGGCCCAGGAGGCCAGTTTCACCCATGCCGCGCGTCGTCTTTTTCAAACACAATCCTCGGTCACGGGCCTGATCCAGCAGTTGGAAGTTGCCCTGAATACCACCTTGTTCAACCGCACCAGTCGGCGTGTATCCCTGACGCCTATTGGTCAGGAGTTCCTGCCGCGCATCACCCGCCTGCTGGCAGATTTTGATGGCGCCATCAGCGATGTCATGCGCTATGGGGAATTGAAAAGCGGGCGGGTCAGTGTGGCCGCAGCGCCGTCGGCCATTACGGATTTGATAGCACCGGCAGCCGCCAATTTCTCTCAGCAGCATCCGGCGGTCCGCCTGTATTTACGGGATGACAACTCGGGACGCATTCAGCGCCAGATCGTGGCTGGGGAGATCGACTTTGGTCTGACCAGCCCCTGGGCGGATGTCCAAGGGCTGGACAGTCAACCCTTACTGGAAGACCAGTTTGGCGTGCTCTATCGCAGCGACGACAAGCTGATCAAACCGGATACCAACAACACGGTCAGTTGGTCTGCTCTGAATGAGCGCAAGCTGGTGGGCGTCGTAGACGAAACCGGCATCATGGCGGTGCTGCAGTCCCGCCCGGACCTGCCCATCGAAACCTCGGCCCCGTTTTATGAAGCGTCCAGCACCACCTCGCAAGCAGCGCTGGTGCAAAGTGGTCTGGCCATTGCCCTGCTGCCCGCCTTGGCGGCACAACGGGTGTTGATGCCCGGTCTGAGCTTCTCCTTGCTGCAGGCCCCCACGCTGGTCCGTACCTTGTGTCTGATGTTTCACCAAGAACATGACTTGACGCCCGCGGCGGCGGCATTGGTCGATGAGGTGCGAGCCTACGTGAAAAAAGCTCCTTTACCGCCTGGATGCCGCGCCCTGTAAGTATGTGCAAATGTGGTGGGAGACAGGCTTGGGCTCAGTAACAATAAGGACGGCAAGTCGCGTCCCGTTTTTCTCGCGACTTGGCCCTGACTGCTCGACCCTTTCCCTTCGATAGACGAACAGCAAAGCTGGACGTAGAATCGCCTCCAAGCCTCGCCTGATCACAATGCCGTCATGCCAGTGCTCCTTCTCTGGGATCGACAGCACAAGGGCGAACCTGCAGGTCATTGTCCTGCTCTCCAGGAGAAGCCATATGACGCAGTCCTCCGCGGCATCCAGCAACGCCAAGCCGCTTCACATTGACGACATTACCGTCGTAGACAACAGCAAACTTAAAAAAGCCGTAACCGCCGCTGCCTTGGGCAACGCCATGGAATGGTTTGACTTTGGCGTTTACGGCTTTGTGGCCGCCACCTTGGGTAAAGTCTTTTTCCCCGATGCCTCTCCCGCAGTACAAACCATCGCCGCCCTGGGTACCTTCTCGGTGCCCTTTTTGGTGCGGCCTCTAGGCGGTGTGTTCTTCGGGCTGATGGGGGACAAGTTCGGCCGTCAGAAAGTGCTATCCCTGACCATCATCATCATGGCCATCAGCACCTTCCTGATTGGTCTGATTCCCTCTTATCTATCCATCGGCATCTGGGCACCCATTTTGCTGCTGCTGTGCAAGCTGGCCCAAGGCTTTTCCGTAGGCGGTGAATACACTGGCGCGGCAGTTTTTGTGGCCGAATACGCGCCCGACCGGCAGCGCGGGTTCCTGGGTAGCTGGCTGGACTTTGGCTCTATCGCGGGCTTTGTTCTGGGCGCCGGTTTGGTCGTGCTGCTGCAAACGTCCCTGACCGAAGAGACCTTCCAGGATTGGGGCTGGCGCATTCCTTTCCTGATTGCCGGTCCACTGGGTATTTTGGGCTTGTACCTGCGCCATGCCGCTGAAGAGACTCCCGCCTTTACCGAGCAACTGGAAAAGATGGAGAAAGAAGACCGCGCCGCCCTGACAGAGCGCCCCACGGTTTCCTTTGGCGAGATCTTCTCCAAGTACCGCAAAGCCCTGCTAATTTGTATTGGCATGGTGCTGGTCACCAACATCACCTATTACATGTTGCTGACCTATATGCCTACCTATCTGTCCAGCAGCCTGGGCTATGCCGAAGAACATGGTGTCTTCATTATTGTGGTGGTGATGATAGGGATGCTGTTCGTGCAACCGGTGGTGGGTTTTGTCAGCGACAAGATAGGTCGCAAACCCTTCCTGATGGCCGGTAGTCTAGGCCTGCTGATCTTTGCGATTCCCGCTTTTCACTTTATTGGTAGCGACAGCAATGTGCAGATCTTCCTGGGGCTGCTGATTCTGGCCGTTTTACTGAACTGCCTGACCGGGGTCATGGCCTCTACCCTGCCCGCCCTGTTCCCGACCCGGCTACGTTACAGTGCCTTGGCCGCCTCCTTTAACATCGCCATTATTGTGGCGGGCCTGACGCCTACGGTTGCGGCCTGGCTGGTGGAGCAGACCAACAACTTGCTGGTGCCTGCCTACTATTTGATGTTTGCCAGTGTCATCGGCTTGATTACCGCCCTGTTCCTGCCCGAAACGGCGAACCGCCCCTTGCGCGGCGATACACCTACCGCCTCCAACCGCAAGGAAGCCAAGGAACTGCTGCAAGAAGCGTATGACCACATCGAACAAAGCGTGCAAGATGTGGAAGAAGCCATTGCCAAGGCCGAGGAAGAACTGGAAGCCTTGAAACAAAAACGCCAGCGTCTGGTGGACCGCCACCCCGAGCTGGATTAATAAAACAGTCCTCTCTATATAGAGGGTAGGTGCTGTCGGATGGGGGGCCTGAAACGCCCCCTGCAACTTTCACAGCGACAACGCCAAGCCGCTTGTTCCCGTAGAAAAAGCCTGAATCTGACTTAAAGCAGATTCAGGCTTTTTTGTGGCGGCTCAGGATTCAAACAAGAATCCTCCAAGCCATCGTTCAGAACACGGTATTAAACCGTCAAACCGCCCGACACTTCCAGCGTCGTGCCATTGATGAAGCTGGCTTCATCCGAGGCCAAAAACGCATACACATTGGCGATCTCTTCAGGCTTGCCCATGCGGCGCAGCCAGCAATGATCACGAAAGCCTTGCAGCACTTTTTCGGGGATGGTTTTCAGAATGTCTGTCTCGATAAAACCGGGACAGACGGCATTGACGCGTATCCCCTTGGGGCCCAACTCCCTGGCCCAGGTTTTGGTAAAGCCTATCACCCCGAACTTGCTGGCCGCGTAATTGGTTTGACCATAATTGCCGTACAAACCCACCACGCTGGAAGCGTTCAGAATGGAACCGCTTTCCTGCTCCAGCATCACCGCGGCCACGGCCTGAGTGAAGTTGAAAACCGCTTTCAGGTTCACATCAATCACATCATCAAATTGCTGCTCGGTCATGCGTACCAGCTTGGCGTCCTTGGTGATGCCGGCATTGTTCACCAGCACATCAATGCGGCCAAACTTTTGCTTCACATCCGCCACCATGGCGTCAATCTGTGCACGGTCCGTCACATCCACGGTGTAGCCTACGGCGGTAACGCCATTACCACTTAAAGACTGCGCTGCTTGATTGACGGCATCCGCATTACGATCGCACAACACCACAATCGCTCCTTCCTGGGCAAACTTCCTGGCTGTTGCCAAACCAATTCCAGCTGCCGAACCGGTGACTATGGCCACTTTATCTTTCAATCGCATTCCAGCTACCTTTTAGAAATTGTTCAACGCTGTTGTGCAAACAAAAGGGCTTGACCGCAGCCGTACAGACCTTTTCCTGTGGCCTTGCTTGCACCAGCACACTGTTTTGTACTCCGATCACAGGCAGACCGCCAGTCACGGTAGGCAAACTGTACACAGACACAATGGCCCCGAAAGGGGCCATCTGAACAACGGGATAAGGGCGAAATACACATGCGCCATAGCCCTGCTCGGAAACCAGGACAGGCAGCCAGCAAACCACCGCCAGCGTCATCGAAATAGACGATCAGAACCAGCAGCCGTCACTGAAAATCAGTTGCTTTCCCATGGCAGATCCGGCGCAATCAAGGGTTCACCGTCATAGCCATGCACCACACCAAAGCGCTCATGGGCCGCACGCCAATCGCGTTGTGCCTGGCCGATGACATCCTTGTTTTCACCAACAAAATTCCACCACAGCACCAGCTCCTCGGTATACGGCTCACCACCCAGCACAATGACTCGGCTGCCGGCACTCAGACTCAAGCTCAACTGCGTCAGGCCACGGCCCACATAGGCCAGTTCATTGGCCTCGAACTGCTCGGACTGAATACCCAGGGTGCCTTGCACGACTAAAAAGCCATACTCAAACTCGGGGTTCAAATTCAGTCTCACTTCCCCAGCCTTGGAGCTGCTCAAATCCATCCCCACCATAGGCGAATACATTTTGCTGGGTGCCTGATGCTGTGCATAGGTACCGGCCAGCAGGGTAAAGTCGCACTCGCCCTCACGCCAATGAGGCAAGTCAGGATGGTGGTCAAAAGCGGGTTCACAGGTGGCGTCCTTGGACGGCAAGGCAATCCAGAGCTGAACCGCATGCAGCTTGTCCTCGCCGGGCAAGGACTCCTCGGTATGGCTGATACCGCGTCCGGCTGTCATCAAGTTCACCTGACCAGGCTTGACCACTTGCACATGGCCCAGGCTGTCACGGTGCAGAACCTCGCCCTGAATCATCCAGGTAAAGGTTTGCAGGCCAATATGTGGATGAGGGCCCACACGCAGGCCGGAGCCCGACGTGAACACGGCAGGCCCTGCATGATCCAGGAAGCACCAGGCCCCCACCATACGCCGTTGCGAGGAAGGCAGAATCCGGCTGACGGTAATGCCCCCACCCACTTGTGCGCCGCGCCCGGCAACACGTTGAACACGTTTTTCGCCGTTGATGTCTTCGGGACAATCAAAGGATGAAGAGACTTCGGAACTGTGTGTACTCATGGGTCGAACTCCTGAAAACAGATCTGGGGGCTGGGTTTCAAACAGCCAAAAGCGCTGGCCACTCAAGTGACCAGCGCAGCGCCGAAGCGATTTACTTACCGGATGTGAACTTGGTGTGGCTATTGATCAAGTTGCGGTAGTCGGGGATATGGTTGGAGAACAAGGCACCCAGACCTTCCACGTCGTTACGCCAGTCGCGGTGCAGTTCGCAAGCCACGCCAAACCAGGTCATCAGTTGAGCACCGGCCGAAGACATGCGATCCCAGGCCGAGTGACGTGTCAGTTCGTTGAATGTGCCCGAGGCATCGGTGACCACGAACACATCAAAGCCTTCTTCCAAAGCCGACAGGGCCGGGAAAGCCACGCACACTTCAGTCACCACACCGGCAATGATCAGCTGCTTCTTGCCCGTTGCCTTGATGGCTTTGACGAATTCTTCGTTATCCCAGGCATTGATCTGACCAGGGCGAGCGATATAAGGCGCATCCGGGAAGGTTTCTTTCAGCTCCGGGACCAAAGGACCATTAGGGCCTTCTTCAAAACTGGTGGTCAGAATGGTGGGCAAGTTGAAGTACTTGGCCAGATCGGCCAGAGCCAGCACATTGTTCTTGAACTTGTCTGGATCAATGTCGCGAACCAGGGACAGCAATCCGGTTTGGTGGTCAACCAGCAAAACAGCGGCTTGGTCTTTATCAAGACGTTTGTAGGGCGTAGTCATCTCAGTTTTCCTCAAAGGGGATTGAAAAGATCGGGTACCACAGGGTAGTACCCGGTACTGCCACAGCGCTGGTGGTATCGCGCTGCAAATTACGTATCAGGGCAGCCATCGGCCCTCTGTTCAAACTGCGAGGGCGGCTCACGCAGCCCCCCCAGCCTTGCACTACTACGATGCCGATCCCGATGCCATGGCACCAAAGCGGCCATTATTGAAGTCATCCATAGCCTGCAAGATCTCTTGCTTGCTATTCATGACGAAGGGGCCGTGTCCCACAATGGGCTCATCAATGGGTTCACCGTTGATCAGCAGGACAACGGCGTCGTTATTGGCTTCCACGCTGAACTGGCTGCCTGTCCGATCCAGCACGACCAGTTGCCCTTCACGAGCCACGCTTTGACCATTGACCAGTACGGTGCCTTGCAGCACCACCAAGGCGGCTGTCCAGCCTTCAGGGCTTTCCAGCTCGGCAATACCACCCTGATTCAGACGCATATCCCATACATTCATGGGGGTAAAGGTCTTGGCAGGGCCAGCAGCACCATCCTTTTCACCGGCAATGACGCGCACCATGCCAGCAGCATCAGGCAGTGCGACCACAGGAATTTGCTGATCGGTAATGGCCTGATAGCCAGCGGGAGCACGCTTGTCTTTGGCAGGCAGGTTGACCCACAGCTGTACCATTTCCAAAGTGCCGCCAGAACGAGCAAAAGCGTCGGAGTGATACTCCTCGTGCAAGATGCCCGAGCCGGCCGTCATCCACTGCACATCACCGGGGCCGATCGTGCCGCCCTGACCCGTGGAGTCGTGGTGTGAAACCTCGCCCTTGTAGACGATGGTGACGGTTTCAAAACCCCGATGTGGGTGCTGGCCAACGCCGCGCTTGTGGTTGCTGGGAGCAAACTCGGCAGGGCCGGCATAGTCCAGCAGCAGGAAGGGGCTCAACTGTTTTGCGTGTGTGTGGTACGAAAACAGGGAGCGAACGGGGAAGCCGTCGCCCACCCAGTGAGGACGGGGAGCGCTATAGATACCAAGAATTTTCTTCATGTCCATCTCCTTGTTTCAACATAAGAGACAGAATAAACTCGGGACAACGAAGCCAGTAGCCCCCTAAATCGGCCATCTATGTTCCATTTATGGAACGATAAAACTGCCATGCAAGATTTAAACGACTTGTACTTCTACGTTCAGATTGTGGATCACGGCGGCTTTGCCCCGGCCGGTCGCGCACTGGGTTTACCCAAATCCACGCTTAGCCGCAGGCTGGCTGCACTGGAAGAGCGCCTGGGAGTGCGGCTGATCCAGCGCTCCACCCGCCGCTTTACCGTGACCGAGATTGGCCAGACCTATTACGAGCACTGCAAGGCCATGCTGGTAGAGGCCGAAGCGGCACAGGCAGCCATCGAACTGACACGTGCCGAGCCTCGCGGTGTGGTGCGCCTCAGTTGCCCCATCACCTTACTGAACGCCCATGTCAGTGATATGTTGGCCGACTTCATGGTCAGCTACCCGCATGTCACGGTGCAATTGGATGCCACCAACCGGCGCGTGGACCTGATCGGGGAAGCGCTGGATATGGCGATCCGCGTGCGCCCGCCACCATTGCAAGACAGCGATCTGGTGATGCGTGTTCTGTCTGACCGCAGTCAATGTTTGATAGCCAGCCCGGAGCTGATTGCCCGCCACGGAATGCCCGGCTCACCCGCTAATCTGGCGGACTATCCCAGCCTGGCATTGGGGCTGCCACAGCAAAGCCATACCTGGACCTTGTATGGTCCCGATGGCGCACAAGCCGTGCTGCATCACACGCCTCGCCTGATTACCACCGATATGACGGCCTTGCGCTGCGCAGCACTAAAAGGCGTTGGTGTGGTGCAGTTGCCTACCCTGGTAGTCTGCGATCAGTTGGCCGACGGCTCTTTGGTGAAACTGATTCCGGACTGGGCTCCACAACGCGAAATCATTCATGCCGTGTTTTCCTCCCGCCGGGGGCAGATGCCAGCTGTGCGAGCATTGCTGGATTACCTCGTCGAACGCTACCAGCAGATGGATGAGGACTGACAGCAACCTTGCCAAGGCACAAAGAAAAACGCCCTGCATATGCAGGGCGTTTTATAGTCCTGGGCAATCAAGCCAGGGGATCAGGCGCCGCCATTAAAGTCGCGAACTTGCTTTTCAGCTTCCTCACGCGCAATGCCGTAGCGCTCCTGAATTTTACCGACCAGATATTCGGTATTGCCTTCGGCAACATCAATATCGTCATTGGTCAGTTTTCCCCATTTGGCCTGAATCTTGCCAGACAACTGTTTCCATTTACCTTTGATCGTATCTTCATTCATAGTCGCTCTCCTGTTTCAACGGGAATTCACAATTAGGATTGATGACGGAACTTTTATTCCGGTTTTACTTTCAATCCCGACGAATCGACTTTCACAACGCCTTTCACACTTTCCGTTGCAGCAACGGCTTTCTTGTGCTCAATTTCACTGGGCACGGTACCGGTCAATGTTGCGACGCCATTATTGGTTTCAACAGAGATATCCGTGCTCTTCAAATCCTTGGTGCTGGCCAGATCAGCCTTGATCTTGGTGGTGATCCAGGTATCGCTGACGGCTTCGCCTGCGCTTGCCGAGTGATCCTGATTAACGGCTGGTTCATTAGCCATTGCACCGCTTTGCAGACCAAAACTCAAAGCAGTAGTCATCAACACACTGGATAGGATGGCGGATTTTTTCATATAAGTTCTCCAATATCAGAAAGGGAATTTTTAATTTAAAAACCCTTTATCCCTGCTATTAAAAGGAGTCCAAATCAATCAACAAAAATTTCGTTGTTTGCGATGGATGGTTCCACCGTAACATTCCCGACCAGGCTGAAAACTACAAAATGCTACAAGCGTTTTCTTTATAAGTATTTTCTTCAAACTTCATACATCCCTATTCACCTCACTTATGGAAAGCGGCTTGTTTCAGGCCAATCCTGGCCATCATGCAGGCCAGACAAAATCCGCCCTGACACGCAGCACGGCTGGTTTCCATACGTTCCTGACGAAGAAACGGAGGCCCCTTTGAGGCGAAAAATTCTGGGCACGAACAGAGCAGTCAAGCAGAGCCTCGCTCACTGGATAGGAGCCGCTCAGGGCAGATACATAAAGTAAAAAATTTAGCAGGGCTGCTAACAAAACCACCGCCTTAGCCGCGATGCTTGTCGCGCAAACACGCCCTCCGCAGCCGACAAGCGAAAAAAAGCCAGATCATCGAATTGATAATCTGGCCAAAATCAGAACAAGGTGCAGACTGCGCACTCTTACCCAAGCAACAAAGTCACTATCGATCAACGCAGATGATGCACCTCCTGCATCCCGTAAACCTGCACCGGCAAGCCAGCCTGACGCGCTTTAAGCTGCAAGGCCAGGTATTGGGAATAATGACGCGACTGATGCAAATTGCCGCCGTGGAACCACAAGTTCGGCTGTTGCGTTGGCTTCCACATATTGCGCTGCTCGCCCTCCCAGGGCCCTGGATCTTTGGTGGTTTCCGAACCCAGACCCCAGCACTTGCCTACCCTATCCGCCATTTCCTGGCCTGCCAGATCGGCCACCCAGCCATTCATGGAACCGTAGCCCGTGGCATACACCACCAGGTCCGCAGGCAGTTCCGTGCCGTCTGTCAGTACCACAGCGTTCTCTGTCAGATGGCTGATGTCGGTCCGGGACTTCAGCTTGATGCTGCCATCAATAATCAGTTCGCAAGCGCCCACATCGATGTAATAACCCGAAGCACGACGCAGATACTTCATGAACAAACCGGAGCCATCGTCACCCCAATCCAGCATGAAGCCTGCCTCCTCCAGCTTCTGATAGAACTGTGCATCGCGCTCGCGGATCTTGTCGTACACAGGAATCTGGAAGTCCGCCATGATGCGGTACGGCAGGGAGGCAAAGAGCAAATCTGCCTTGCGCGTGGTGACTCCCGATGCCAGTGCCCGTTCAGAATATAGATCTCCCAAGCCGATCTCCATCAAGGAGTCGGATCGCACAATGTGGGTAGACGAACGCTGCACCATGGTGACATCTGCCCCCGCCTCCCACAGCGCCGCGCAAATATCGTGCGCCGAGTTATTGGCCCCGATCACCACTACTTTCTTGCCCGCATATGCTTCCGGTCCGGGATGCTGCGAGGAGTGCTGCTGTTCACCCTTGAACACATCCTGCCCCTTTATGCTGGGCACATTCGCCTTGCCGGACATGCCCGTAGCAAAGACCAATTGCTGTGGCCGTAACGTCATGGGCTTGCCATCACGTTCGATCTCCACCTCCCAGGTCTGGCTGGACTCGTCGTAGCGCACCTTCTTGCATACGGTGCTGCTCCAGTAATTCAGCTCCATCACCTTGACGTACATTTCCAGCCAGTCGCCAATCTTGTCCTTGGGTGCAAAGACAGGCCAGTTATCGGGGAAAGGCATGTAAGGCAGGTGGTCGTACCAGACGGGGTCGTGCAGGCACAGCGACTTGTAGCGTTTGCGCCAGCTATCGCCAGGGCGGGCATGTTGATCAATGATGAGCGCGGGTACGTTCAACTGCCGCAGGCGCGCGCCCAGCGCAATACCACCCTGCCCGCCGCCGATCACCAGCACATAGGGCTGCTCGGTCGTGCCCAACTCAGCCTGCTCCTGTTGACGACGTTCCTGCCAGGTCTGACGCCCACGGCGAATGCCATGCTCGGCCCCCATGGGGCGGCGCACACCCAAAGGCTCCTCGTGCCCTTTCAATTCCGACATGGTGGTCAGGAAGGTCCAGATCTTCCCGTCCTTGACCCGAATATGGCCGTAGCCACGCGCCAGGTCAGTTTCCACACGAAACCAGCCCTCCACCAGACCTTGGCCGTCGTCACTGACCGGCTCGGCACTGTCGCGCTCGAACCTGGCTGACACGGCGCCTTGTTGCTGCTGCGTCAGCATGTCGCGGATCTGGTCGCGCCCTTCCATGGTTCGGATATTCCAGGTGAACATGACCAGATCACGCCAAAAACATTCTTCGGCAAACAGGGCTGCCGCATCGTCCGGTGCATTGCTGGCAAGCGCATGGGTCAGCTGTTCAAGAACCGTGTCCAACTGTCGCGCAGACGGCTGCAGTTGCTGCTGTGTTTGCATGATTTGTCTCCATATCGTTTTAATGTTGCGCCGGGCTTTTGTTGCCCAGCTATGGAGTACATAGCAAACACCGTGCCAAACCGGGAGTGGCTTGTTTTAAAGGGGTGCCGCCTGTTTTAAGGCAGTGAAACTGTGCCAGCGGTGACACAGGTGGTGCATCAGGTGTCGCAACCTGTGCCAGAGGGCGACTCTTGGCGAGCTACGCCTGCCCGTTTGATATAACGATGCAAGGTGGACCGGCTGATACGCAACTGCCGGGCCGCTGCACTCACGTTATCGCCACAGGCCTGCAAAACCTGCTGCCAGGACGACTCTCCGGCAGAGACGGCTGCGGCCGTTGGGCTGCCTGTAGATGTGGCCAGACGCCGCTCTCGCAAGGCCTCCGGCAAATCCTGCACCTCAATGCAGGAACCTTCCGCCAAGGCCAATGCCAGCACCAGCGCATTGTCCAGCTCGCGTAAATTACCCGGCCACTCGTAGGCTTGCAGCGCTTGCCAGGCCTCGGGAGACAAACCGGGCACATCGCCTTTATTACGCCGATGCAATATCTGCTGCACCAACCATTCCAGATCACTACGCTGACGCAAAGCGGGCAAGGCCAGCACTGCCGCATTCAAGCGATACAGCAAATCCGCACGAAAGCGGCCTTGCTCTACCAAGGCACTTAAATCATGGTGGCTGGCTGAAATCACACGCAGGTCCACGCGCTTGCTTGTGCGTGCGCCCAAAGGCATCACCTCGGATTCGGCCAGCACACGCAGTAAACGGCTTTGCAGGGCCAGCGGCATATCGCCGATCTCGTCCAGGAACAGGGTGCCTCCATCAGCCGCCTCGATCAAACCCGCACGGCCCCGTGCAGCACCGCCGGTGTACGTACCGGCCAGATAGCCAAACAATTCGCTTTCAATCAGGCTCTCGGGCAAGGCCGCACAATTGACGGCCACAAAATTCCCGCCACGACCGCTGGCCGTGTGAATCGCACGTGCCAAATACTCTTTGCCCGAACCTGTTTCGCCCTGCAACAACACCGGCATTTCCCGCGTTGCCAAACGCGCGGCTTTCAATAGTATGGACTGCATGGCCGCATCTGTGCCTGCCAAACCTCGCAAGGCTTGTGGCAAGGCGGCATCCACGGCTGCCCCATCCATCCCCACAGACCGGTTGCTCAACACACGTCGGGGTTCAATGGCATGGGCAAACAGCACACTGCCATCACGTGCCATAACGACACGCTCCTGCGTGGGGCGGTAACGCATCAAGGTAGGCAACTGGTCCACTTCCAGATGCAGAAAGCGCATCAAGCTCTGCCCCAACAAGCCCGCAGGATTACGCCAATCCACCCCCGCCGCCCGCGCCAGAATGCGAGCACCCGTATGCGTCATGCCCTTGATACGGCCGGAGCCATCAATCGCAATAGCCGCTTCCGGATCAATATCCAGAAACTCCGGCGACTGCGACAAGCATAAAATCCATTCCTGACGGTGACAGGCCATCAAATTGGCCAGCTCAATACGGCGGGTCGCCGCATTGGCAAGGTGCAGGGCCAAACCTTGGCTGGCCTTGGCCTGCGGCGACTGCAGCAAGGATAAATCCAGCACCGCAGCCAGCTCGCCGTCGTAATGATAGATAGGCGCCGCCGTGCAGGACAGGGGCGCGTGCATATGATCGAAATGATCGTTTTGATGAATGGTCAGAGCCTCGCCCGTGTGCAGACAAGTGCCCACCGCGCAGGTTCCTGCACGCTCTTCAGACCATTCCGAGCCCATATACAGACCAGCCTGCCGCAAGGCATCACGCTGTCCATCCGAGCCCAGGAAATCAACCGTGACGCCCTTGTTATCAGATAGCAGCAGCACGTAATTCAGCCCGGAGACCTGCTGATAAAGACGCTCCAGCCCGGAGCGCGCAATATTGATCAGGGCTTCGGACTGCTGACGATGCTCGCGCAATTGGGAGTCCGGCACGATATAGGCCTCGCAAGCCTGCGCCGGGTCCAGTCTGTGATGCTCAATGCATCGTCTCCAGCTGTGGACCACAGCCTGATCGCGCCGGGACAGGCTGCCCTGCCAAACAGCCGTGATCTCTTGGACGTGTGCCACATGTGAAGACTGCATCAGACCTCATCCCGAAAATAGGCCAAGCCCCGGGCGGGCGTGGCCTATCTTTCAGTGTGCCGCCATGCTTAGCCGCCGTACATGGAGGTTTTCCTTGAGATGCGGTGCAGCAAAGCAGTGGTTTTGTGGCATCTTCCTATGACTAGCCCATAACCATGAAAAGTGTATTCACGACTACTATGGTTTTTATCATCAGGAATCTTATGCATCGATGAGCCATGGTCACTGCTAAATCAAACACAATTCAAACCAAGCCATGAACAGCCAAAAAGACTGGACGAAAATTTCCCAGACAAGCTCAAAGATAGAAAGAATGGAGGCGTTCTTTTCTGGCTATGGATTTTCGCCCCATCGACATGACACCTACGCTTTAGGCATCACCCTCAATGGTGTCCATCACTTCAATTACCAGAAATCAATGCGGCGCAGCCTGCCAGGCAATGCAGTGATCATCCACCCGGATGAACTTCACGATGGTGAGGCCGGAACCGAGGCGGGCTTTCACTACAAAATTCTTTATCTTCAGCCTGAAACGATTCAGCAGATACTGGGCGGCAAACCCTTACCGTTTATCCCCGGGGGGATTTCCTCAGACCAAAGACTGGTGTCTGCAATTGCCAATCTGCTCTCCAACCTTGATCTCCAGCTGGATAGTCTTGAGGAGGACGATGGTATTTATGACATTGCCCAAGCACTTCATGGCGCATCCCAGCCCCATAAGCGGCGGAAAAAATTGAATTATCAAGCTGCTGAGCTGGCTCGACAATTCATGCTGGATACCTCCGGCCAAGTCGTGACAATGGAGCACTTGGAGCAAGTCTCGGGTACAGACCGATGGAGTCTATCAAGGGATTTTCGTGCTTTATTTGGCACGAGCCCGTATCGCTACCTGAGTCTGCGGCGCCTTGAAAAAGCCAAAAAGATGATCATCACTGGCAACGCATTAGCCGATGTTGCCGCTGCCTGTGGCTTCACTGACCAAAGTCATATGACGCACCACTTCTCCAAAGTGTATGGGCTACCCCCCGGCCGCTGGTCCAAACTGATGCTGCGCGCCTAGCAGCCAACTTGCACGATCGTACAAGACCCTTTTCCGCCTCAGTAACTAGCATCTCGCTGGACTACTCAAGAATGTTTAGAACAAGGCAAGATCATGGCGAGCCGCAACACCACTAACGATGGCCTCCAAACACACAGCATCAGGCAAGTTTTTATCAGAGTGCTTCCATCCGCTCTGGCTATTGTTCCTGTGAGCATGTTGTTCGGCGTTTTAGCGTATCGAGCCGACTGGAGCACTCTTGAAATTCTGGCTGCTGGTCTGCTGGGTTTTACGGGTAGCGGGCAGTTTGCTGTACTGCCGCTGGCTGAGTCCAACGCCAGTTTTCTGACAATACTGATTATTTGCGCATCTATTAACTGCCGCTACTTTCCTATTGCCCTCACAACTGGCAAGCGGCTGCCCAAGCCCTTTGTCTCTCGGGTTCTGGTGTCGCACATGCTGGGGGACGAGGCGTATGCCACGGAAAGAAATAACGACACTGTGGCAGAGACTATCTGCATACGACTCACCATATTCACATTCTGGGTAGTTTCAGGGGTGTTGGGAGCAGTCATTGCCAAGTCCATTCCACCTGCCTGGCTGAGCACCAATATTCATCTTGGTTTTCCCGCCAGTGTGGTGCTTGTCTATCTGTCTGCCCTGCAACTGAAGACAAGAATCATCGGCATTTACCGCAAGCAGATTGTGTTGATTGCCCTATGCATGGCCTTGGCGATCGCTTTCTATTCCTTGCTTGGAGCAACATATTTTTGGCTCCCTAGCGTAATGATCAGCGCCCTACTTTTAGATAAATGGAAAGCCCGTGAATGAAGGAATCAGTAGTTCAATCGCCGCACTCTTTTTAACCAGCCTGCTAGTTCGAGTCTTACCCGTGGCTTTTAATTTTCAGTTTCCTGATAGGCTTGCCAAATGGATGGAGACGATCTTACCGTCAGCTGTTTTTCTAAATTTCCTTGTTTATATTTTCATGCAGGAAATACAAATTGCAGCCATACCTGCTCTGCTTGCTCTCAGCATCACCGCCCTTCTGGCTTACTGGAATCGCGGCGGCCTGTTCTTAGGCGTGCTAGGCGGCTGCAGCTCGTACTATTTGTTGAGTACTGTGTTTGTTTGAGATAGAAAACCCAGGTCCAGCATGATGCCAAACCTGGATTTCGCAAATACCTCAAATCAGCTGCTTTGAGGCATCTCCCCATTGGCCAAGCGGCGGTTGATGTCTGCCAGCACCTCGGGCAGATCAACAATGGTATCGATCAGATAATGCGGGCGCGAATCGCTGAACATGGCCCCAATACGCTCGCGTTCGCTTTGCAGCTTGTCGGCAGGCAGCTTCTTGAACTCATCGTAGGTCAGACCCAGAGCATTGCCCGAGCAGGTCAGTGCCACGGTCCACATTCCCGCACTGCGTCCCTCCACAATGCCGGGCCAGGTGTCATCTACTTTGACGCAGGCGGCCACGTCCGACACACCCAAGGCAATCACGTTGGCCAGCGACTGGGCCGGGTACGGGCGGCCATTGGGCACCTCATCCGTTGCGACCACGCATTCTGCCATGTAGCCATTTTTCGCTGCCAGTTCGACCACTTTATCCATGACCACTTTGGGGTAGCCAGAACAGGATCCTACTTTGACACCGGTACTTTTCAGGTTGGAGATCACTTCCAGCGCTCCCGGAATCAGGGCCGAATGCTCGGCAATTTTTTCGATCTGCAAAGGCATGAAGCGCTCGTAAATCGCCGTGACATCGTCGTCGCTGGGGACACGGCCAAACTTGGCTTTATAGCGCTCGGCAATCTCGGGCACATTGCACAAGGTGCGGATGTGATCCCACTTGCCCATCCCCATGGGGCCACGAGCTTCTTCCAGGGACACTTGCACACCAAACTCGGCAAAAGCCTCGACAAAAATCTGCGTGGGTGCAAAAGAGCCAAAATCAACGACAGTGCCTGCCCAGTCAAAAATAACGGCCTGTACTTGTTGAGGTTGCTGATACGTCATCATCGTTCTCCAAACGCGAAATGCGGTGTAAACAAGCTAATGGGTGGATTCCAGATCCATGAACAAATCATTAATAAGTGGTCGGTCTTTTCGTAATTCCAGGCAGCACAGGTAGTAGTCGATATAAAAAGGATGCTGGTCGAACGTGATCAGCCGGGTACCGGGAATATCCACATACTCCGGCGCTGAGACAAAACCAATGCCCAGCCCTTTACGTATGGCATGCACAATGGCCTCGCGGCTGTTCAGTTCCATCACGCAATTGATCCTGATCTGATGCTGCCTGCAACCCTCCTCAATAATCTGGCGGGTGCGTGAACCTTGCTCCCTCAGCACGACAGGCTCATCCTGAAGCTGCTGAACCGATACCCGACCCTGCGAGCACCAGGGATGCTTTTCGGGCACTACAGCCACCACCGGATAGCGCTGGTAAAGCCGGGTGTACAAGCTTGGATCTGATTTGGGATGCGCCAGCAAGGCCACATCCACATCAAAGTCGTACAGCTTTTCCAGCACCTCGCTGGCCGAGGCAAAGTAGGTTTTCAATTCAATATCCGGATTGTTCTGCCCCAGCTTGAAAATCAGATCCATCGCGATAGGTGGCGAGACCGCCCCCACTCGCAACAGGCCGGATTTACGCTGCTTGAAACTCTCCAGCAATTGCACCGCTTCCTCTTCAAGATCAAACAAGGGTTTGGTGATCTCGTAGAGCTGCTGTCCGGCCGAGCTCAGTTCCAGCTGATTGCCGGAGCGATAAAACAGCTCGACATCAAAACGCTTTTCCAAAGCCCGGACTTGTTCGCTGACGGTAGGCTGCCCAATGCTGAGATAACGTGCGGCCGAGGTGAAACCGCCGGTATGGGCGACGGCATAAAACGATCTCAACCATTTGTGGTACTGGTGCATGGACAAGCCTCAGGAGTGATGATTAACGACGTATGAATAGTGCCACCAGCGCACTGCAGGCACACGCAATCAACACAATCACAAAGATCAGCGAGGTATCCCCCGTCGAATCCAGGACGCTCCCGATCATGGGCTCGGCCAGACCGGCGAACAGATAGGAAGAAAAGTTCATGACACCGGTTGCCGTGCCCGAACGTTTGGCTCCCACCAGATCGGGACACAAAGCCCAGAAGCTGGAAGCGGGTCCATACACAAAGAAACCGCACAGAAATAGCGCCACCAGGCCCAAAGTGCTATGAACCGGCAAGGTCCACATCCACAGACTGGTCAAGGCACCCAGGCTCGTATAGAGCATGATGGCCAGGTAACGCTTGGAGCCAAACAGACGGTCTGAAATCCAGCCATTGCTCAGCGCTCCAACGGCCATGCCCACTGGCAGAGCGATCGTGATCCACTTGGGATCAATCAGGCTATCGCCCGTCTTCCAGTCCGCGCCCAGAAAATGGACCGGCACCCAGACAATCAAGCCGTATCGGGCTGCATTCTGAAAGCCCAGGGACAAGGCAGCGATCAGCAGGCGCTTGTTTTTCAGAACAGCCTTGTAACGCTCCCAGGAGGACTCCTTCTCCCCTTCCAGCGCCTTGGCCTGATCGTTGGCATTGGCCACTCCCGTATCGGCCAAAGGCTCAAAACCCATATCCTCTGGCCGCTCGCGAGCAACCAGATAAAACACGATTCCGCCCAGCAACATCAGCAATACGGGCAGCCGGAAAATCCAGCGCCAGTCCAGATGCATGACATCGATCACCACGATCGAGGTGACATACGACAGAATCGACGCACAGCCTGCAGCAAACACGTATAAGCCATAGGCCTTGCCGCGCTCGGACACACCCCACCAGTTGGAGATCAGGCGACTGCCCGGTGCCCAGCCCAGCGCCTGAAAGTAGCCATTGGCACCCCAGGGAATGATCAGGCTGAAAAAACCAGTGGCAAAGCTGGCTACCCAGTTCGCGCCACACGACAGAATCGCCCCAGCAGACATGATGCGACGACCGCCATACTTGTCCGCCAGATTGCCATTGATGGCTTGTCCAATGGCGTAGGCCCATAACAAGGCGGCCGATACCCAGCCCAGGGCAGCACTGCTAAAGCCAAACTCTTCTTTCAAACCCGGAATTGCAAACCCGAAAGTCTGCCGCCCGGTATAGAAAAACAGATAACAGAACATCGCGGCCAGCAGCATGCGCCATTGGGCCCGACGAAACGAAGACCCGGATGCCGCCGTGGCCCCCGACAGACTTGTTGCGTGATTCATAACCAGCTCCTTTCACTCCCCCGCTGCTGGCAAGCCAGGCCAGAGGAGTGCTCTATTCATGCGGTATGAGAAGGGGGGGAATCTTTCCTCTCTCCCTTCATTCGTTTGTCTCTCGTTTTTTTTATGACTCAGGCGGCGATAAAGTTCTTGCCGCGTGCACCCTGCATGGCATAAGTGATCATGGCAGCCTGCTCGTCCGGCCCTACGCCGTAGTCCTCAAACTCGGTCTTGACGCCCACACTGAGCAAGAAGTCCCGCAAGTGAGCTTGAGCCTGCTTGCGATCAGGGCCAAACAGGCTTTCAAACACCAGATCCCGGGATGGATCACAGCCCCAGGCCAGGCCCAGTACAAAGGGCAAGGTAAAGGAGCAAGCAATGCCATGCGGCAAGCCGTGACGCAAGGTCATTTCGTAAGAGATGGAGTGCGCCAGGGCGGTCTTGGTATTGGAAAACGCCATGCCCGCTTTCAAGGCCGCCAGCGCCATTTTGGAGCGCAGCTGGATATTACCCAGATCCTTCTGCAGCAAGGGCAAATAGGTAAGGATGTCCTGAATGGCAGAGACCGCAAAGGTGTCAGAAATGGGGTTGGCATTCACATTCCAGATCGACTCCAGGGCGTGCGACAAGGCATCCAAACCCGTTGAGACCGTCACTTTTTCCGGCACTGTCAGCATCAACTCCGGATCAATAATGGCAACGGCAGGCCAGGTTTGTTCCAGATGCAAAGAGTATTTTTTCTGTGCTTGCTGATCCCAGATCGTGGCCCACGGAGTGACCTCGCTGCCGGTCCCTGCGGTTGTAGGCACCGCAATCAAGGACTTGGCCTGAACAGGAGTAAAAGCCTTGCCGGTGGACAAGAGATCCAGCAGTTCCTGGAAGGTGCCCGTCTGAGTCCCCACAATCAGCGCCTTGGCCGTATCAATGGCACTGCCCCCGCCCACGGTCAGCACAATGTCCGTTTGCCCGGCTTGCTGCCAGAAGGACTCGTAAACATCCTTCAAGTAACTGACATCGGGATTTGGCTGCACATCTTCGACAACATGAATCAGCCTGTCGCCCAGCAAATTCCCGATACGCTCAACCAAACCCAGCCCACGAGCCTCCGGAAAGGTCACCAAGGTGACTTTCTTGTTGGCCGCCAAGGTAGAAATTTCATTCAAACTTCCCGGGCCGAAGCAGGTACGAACCGGGTTGGAAAAATACGCCGTCATGGTTTGCCTCCTTATTGTTGCTAGTCATCGTAGAGAGGCATACCAAGGGCGACAAATCGATTAATTCGCACTGGCTATCGATGCAACCAATAAGGTGCCAGCGGTAAAACACCTTTTCATGAACACGTATGGATGAGTCACCCGGAGCTCAGCAGCCAGGAAAAGCAGGAATCAGGACTGCTATGATGTATCCCGATAAAACAGCGTATTAATAGATAACAAGGGCCATACCAATCGAGTCTTAGAAAATGCAAAGCAAGAAAGACTGGACGAAAATCTCCCAACCAACGTCAAAAATAGAAAGAATGGAGGCTTTCTTTTCCGGTTACGGCTTCTCTCCCCATAGACATGACACATATGCCCTGGGCATTACGCTCAACGGTGTGCATAACTTCAACTACCAGAAGTCAATGCGGCATAGCCTGCCCGGTAATGCAATCGTGATACATCCAGATGAGCTGCACGACGGCGAGGCAGGAACCGAAGCTGGATTTCACTACAAGATCCTTTACATCCAGCCAGAAACCATTCAGCAAGTATTAGGAGGCCGCCCTCTACCATTTATTCCGGGAGGGACCTCTTCTGATCAAAGGATTGTGTCTGCCATTTCCAATATGCTCAGCAGCATGGAATTCCAATTGGATAGTCTGGAAGAAGACGATGGAATCTATGACATAGCCCAGGCACTTAGTAACGCATCACAAAAAAGCAGACAGCGAAAAAAACTCAATTACAGAGCCGCTGAACTGGCCAGGCAGTTCATCCTCGATACGCCCAGTTCAGCTCTTACCCTGGATCAGCTAGAGCACGTTTCCGGTACGGATAGATGGAGCCTATCGAGAGACTTCCGTACCTTGTTCGGGACAAGCCCTTATCGTTACGTAAGCCTGCGACGCCTTGATAAGGCAAAGAAAATGATCCTCACTGGAGCCGCCCTGGCTGATGTCGCTGCCGCCTGCGGGTTCAGCGATCAAAGTCATATGACACACCAATTCTCCAAGGTGTACGGCTTGCCTCCTGGTCGGTGGGCCCAGCTAATGCACCGCTCCTAGAGAAAACTTGCACGATCGTACAAGACCCGTTTGCACCTGGATCGCTAGCATGTCTTTGGACTCTACAGACAGACGACATGGCTCATCTCATGCAATGACTAGTTCCTTAAGGTCAGCCGAGCTTCAGCCTTAATCACGAACACACGTCTATGACCTGAGCGTATGCAAGACTATTCAAAAACAAAGACTGCCCCAGACACAGATCAAAAAGCGAATGCGCTCATCCCGCAGGCTCTTATCAGAGTGCTCCCATCCGCTCTGGCGATTGTTCCGGTCAGTATGCTGTTCGGTGTGCTGGCGTATCGAGCCGACTGGAGCGTTCTTGAAATCCTGGCCGCTGGCTTGCTGGGATTTACGGGTAGCGGGCAGTTTGCTGTACTGCCGCTGGCTGAGTCCAACACCAGTTTTCTGACAATACTGATTATTTGCGCATCCATTAACTGCCGCTACTTTCCTATTGCCCTCACAACTGGCAAGCGGCTGCCCAAGCCCTTTTTCTCTCGGATTCTGATATCTCACATGCTGGGTGACGAGGCGTATGGCACGGAACGAAATAGCGACACGGTGGCAGAAGCCCTCTGCATACGACTCACCATCTTCATATTCTGGGTAGTTTCCGGGGTGTTGGGAGCCGTCATTGCCAAGTCCATACCACCTACCTGGCTCAATACCCATATTCATCTCGGTGTCCCAGCCAGTGTGGTGCTCGTCTATCTGTCTGTCCTGCAACTGAAGGCAAGGATCATCGGCATGTACCGCAAGCAGATTGTGTTGATTGCCCTGTGCATGGCCTTGGCTATCGCCTTCTACTCCTTGCTTGGCGCGACTTATTTTTGGCCCCCGAGCGTAATGATCAACGCCCTACTTTTAGATAAATGGAAAGCCCGTGAATGAAGGTATCAGTAGTTCCATCGCCGCACTCTTTTTGACCAGCCTGCTCGTGCGAGTCTTACCCGTAGCTTTCAATTTCCAGTTCCCAGATAGGTTCGCCAACTGGATGGAAACAATCTTACCTTCAGCGGTTTTTCTAAATTTCCTTGCTTATATTTTCATGCAGGAAATACAGATTGCAGCCATACCTGCTCTGTTTGCTCTCAGCGTCACCGCCCTTCTGGCTTACTGGGGTCGCGGCGGGCTGCTCCTTGGCGTGTTAGGCGGCTGCACCTCATACTATGTGTTGAGCACGGTGTTTGTTTAATAGAAAACCCTGGCTCAGCATGACGCCGAACCAGGGCTACGCAAGTACCTCAAACCCAAGCTTTGGGGCACGTCCGAGTCACTACATAATGCGCATGCGCTGCAACCCTTCAGACAGCCGCTCCTGCATGAGCGACTCCAGGCGAGGCCCAAGCAGGAGGCGCACCTGATCAAACCGCCCTTCTATCCTGTCCAGCAGCCCGTCAAGCAGCTCTACCGCCTCTTCATCACCTGACAAGCCAAAGGCTTTGGCATCATGTAAGGCATTGGCTCGGCTGATCTGGCGGCTTCCATGACTCAACTCCATCGCCAGATACTGAGGGGTGAAATCTGGATTGGGAACGACATCAAAAGCGGGCGTCAAACGCCACCGGCCCTGATCATGAAGATAATGAATGGCATGGTTGCGGGGATGATCATCGTCATTGCCAATGACCGCGTTGAAAATCATGCGACAGAACAATTCAATGGCATCCTCCTGAGGCGCACCTATCATCGTCAACGTTCGAGCCAAGTTGGGATAACTCCAGGCCGATGAGCCTGAATGACCGGGGTACTCCGTCTGCAACAAGGATGCCGCACTCAATGTCATGACCCGAAGGCCATGTTGGCGGTCAAACCTCAATGAGCGCATTACACTCAGTGCGGAATCTTCCCCAAAGCCCGTGTATGCGGTTTGGGCAAAGTTCAAGCCCACTGCCCGGCCCCACTCTTGAGTTGCATGCTCAAGACGCGGAATATCCTCGGTATCAGATGGCAGGATCGGCTTCACAAGCCAGAACTGATCTCCATCACGAACGGTTGCTTTGGGTCTTGCCCCTCCCATGCTGGGCGTGGCCATCAGTCGTCGACGCAAATGCGGGTCCACCGGAGGGCGGCGCAACTGCATGGCTTGCAGCTCTGCGCTCAGCTTTTCAATTTCTGTGATGGGCGGTGCGGACAATTCTGCGATCGAGGGTTTAGGCGAAGAGCCGACCGCCAATGCTCCCCAACGCTCCGCATTACCAGCCTTCAGAAGATAAGCATGGTTTGGAGAGCTATCGCTTAATCCGTGTTGCCTTTGAATGAGTAACCGGCCCCAGGCGTCGGGACAAGTATCACGTAGCGCATCATGCAGGCCACCGTAGCGACTCGCCTGAATTGGGACGGAGCCACTCAGCGGTAAGTTAACCGGATCAATTGACCATGGCAGACCTGCATCCCGATAGCTGGGCGCATACATGAACTGGCCAAGCTGGGCTGACGAGTCGTGGATATACCGGCCAACGGTCACCCATTGCCCCGTATCAGGCCGCTGCAAATAGACGTATAGAGGCTTAGAAATACTCATCGTCATCTCTGTCCAGTCTTGCGCGCCCCTTCATATCCCCACTGCTCCAATGAGCATCAGGCATAGGCACGATGGATTCGAGCAGACCGAGTGCTGCCAGGGCAGTCAAATAGCTCCCCATCGCCACAGCCGGATCGCCTCGCTCCATTCGGCGTAATGTACTTTCCGAGACCTCGACTCTTGAGCTGAAGACTTGAGCTGTAATTTTCTGAGCGACACGTTGAGTACGAATGCAGCGCCCCCACACCAGAGCCCGTGACTCGACGGCTGGCAGGTAAAACGGGGCAGGAGCGAGTTTCCTGGGCATGGTGCAGACAACCATAATCGTTCATAGATAACCGTTTATATCACATAAACTCTGATCTATGAACGTTTTTTAACCGCCCCGCCTGACTGCCTGCCCCTCAAACAGGCTGAGAATCCTTAGCCAGCTCCGCCAGGTGTTGAGCAAAACCCCCTTCTGCTCCCGCCGCATTCACATGATCGAAGTACTCGTACCAGCCACTGGCTTTAATGCCGGCCAGCAAGGCCCGGCAAGCTTGTTGATCAGGGAAGCGCCAAACACCCATGAAACGGTGCGCACTGGAGCAATCAATATCGCGCTCGGTAGCGGTCAGGGCCAGCACTTCAATACCAAGGGTTGAGAGGCCGCCCATCGCCTCCTGAAGACCTGCCAGGAAGGTCTGGCGCTGCTCGACGGGCAAGGCATTCCACTTGGCATTAGGCGTATAAAGCTCGATCAAATAATGAGACATGAGCTGTTTTCCTTTCACTGAGGATACGTAATAGGGGCTGAAGAATTGGATATGTAGCGTTTACAGGTGGAGCAACAAAGAAATGGCGTGCAGCGCAAGACTGCAGCACTGTTTGCCCCATTTCCACATAGAACATATCATTTGATTAGATATCTAATCTTATAGATTAAGAATAAATTTCGCAAGCAATCCATACGCGTAAAAAAGCCCGAGTTCGGCATCACGCCAAACCCGGGCTTTGGGTCCCACCTTGTCAATCAATCAGGCTGCTTTGGCCTTTTAGAACTGGATACGCACCATACGCTCTTTAGTCCCTTTTTCCTTGCTGTTGCCGTCGTTCTTCACCGACACGTACAAGGCTTTTTCAGCGGGGATATATTCCAAGCTGTTGGGGTGTGGAGCCAGCTCAATGGTTTGCAGCGGCTTGTAGTTCACCGTATCGAAAATACTGACCGAACCCTTGCCCTCTTTCTCGCGCACACCGCCTCGGTTAGCGACAAACAGACGCTGGGACTCGGCGTCAAAACGCACACCAATAGGCACTTCGCCGGTAGGCATGGTTGCCAGGGGTTTACCGTTGGATGCATCCAGCACAAACACTTGATGACCAGCGCTGCGGCGCTTGTATTCACGCTCCAGATGCAGGTTACGCGCGTCATCACGGTCAATCCCCTGGTCCACACCGAACAATCGGTTCTGCGCCGGGTCATACGCCAGGTTCAGCAACTGGTCGGCTTCAATTTCCCAGACCTGATCGATGTTCAAGGTCTGGGTGTTCACGACCATGATCTGGCCCTGCATATTGGAGACAAACAATCGGTTATTGGCCTCGTCCAGGGTAATGCCCACGACGTTATAGCCAAAGCCAGGCAGTACTTTTTCCAGCTCCAGGGTCTGGGTGTTTATAACGAACAGCACACTGTCAAAACCCAGGCCCAAGCCAGGCGCGAACACACGGTGGTTTTTCTTGTCCACGACCAGTTCACGCGTCTTGTACTGGAAGTCCTCGGTAATCTTGAAACGCTCCATCATCTTCAACAAGCCATCTTTACGTGCCTGACCGAAGTCAGCAGCATTGATGGCGTCCTGGAAATTGATTTTTTCCTGCACAGGAATGCGCTTCATTACCTCGTTCTTGGCAGTATCGACCACGGCGATCGTGCCGTTGAAGCCTTGAGTCAGATACAGGCGGTTGGCGGCATCATCCAGAGCAACCCCAAAGCTCTTGGCTTCCATGGGAATCTCTTGCTTGATTTCCAGGGTCTTGGGGTCCAGCACCAGCGTGCGCGACAAGGTCTCGTCCTTCCAGTTGGGCGAGGACACGTACAAGCTGGATTGAGCGGGGCTGAAGACAATTTCCAGAACTTCGGCGGCAGTCGGTTTTTGCATGATCTGTGCTTGGGTAACGGCTTGGTAGCCCACAGGGGCAGGAGTCTTGGCGTGTACGTAGCCCGTGGACAAGGCCATTGCAACAGCAAGGTACAGACCACGAACAAGATGGCGAGTCGTAATTGGCGTCATAAGGGTAGGCTCGAGATAAAGGAAAAAGGAATTACCACTGGTAGTCGATCGACAAGTGCACGTTGCGCGGCGCACCATAGCGGGCACGGAAAATCACGAAGTTGTCGTAGTAACGCTTGTCGAACAAATTGTTTACCGTGAGCTTGGCATTCCAATGCTGGTTCACGCGGTAATTGGCATGCAGGCCAACCAGGGCATAGCTGCTATGGGTGTCTTCCAGCAGCTTGCCATTGCTGGCGGTATAAGGACGGCCAGCCGTCCACAAATCACGCTTGCCAAACCAGTTCACGGTGGCACCGGCGCTCAAGCCTTGCAACGCACCGGAGAATTGGTACATGGTGCCCAGACGGAAGGTTTGGCTGGGAATGTAGGTGTTGATCCGCTCGCCTTCACCGTTTTTAGTGCTGGCGTAGCTATAAGAAGCAAACACATTCCAGTTGTTGGTCAGTGCGCCGCTTAGCTCCACTTCAAAACCTTTGGTTTTGTTGCCAGCGCCCGAAGACACGTAGGGGCGGCTGCCATCAGGCAATAGGAAGTCATCCGGCACCGAAGGGTCCAGCACGGCCAGATTGTTCTGAAGGGTCTCGAAAGCGGCTAGGGAGAACTGCAGGGCCTCCTCCATCAAGCTGCCTTTCAGACCAATTTCACGGTTAACCCCGGTAATGGGATCCAGGAAGTTCTCGTTGATGTCCTTGTAGCTTTGCGGCTGGAACAGGCGGGTATAACTGGCGTAGGCCGTCAGGTTCGGGTTGATGTCATACGTCACCCCAAAGTACGGCGTAATTTCATTACGGTTGCGCAGCTCGTTGGACACGCCGGTGAACTGGCCGGTTTTACCGTAGTTGTCACGGTAGGTTTTGTAGTCCGACAAGCGCATGCCCATGATCACATTCAAGGGATCAATAATGTTCAAGCGCGTGCCGGCAAAGAAACCGTATTCGCGTGTGTGGACCCGGTTCCATTCACCTGTGCGGCTGACGCTGGGCTCGGGCATATAGCCGTCCCAGTCGTAAATATTGGGGATGAACCAGTTGCGGGTATCGCTGACCTGCATGGTGTACGTGGTGTCACGCTTGCGAGTGCCGTTAAAACCGAACATCAGCTGGTGCTCGCGGCCAAACAGCTCGAAAGGACCATTGGCCGACAACTCCAGGTTGTCCTGATGGCGATAGCCATTGGCGGCCAGGTTGGCGCGGATGCCTATACCGGATCCGTCCGGGCGCACCACCGGATTCACGCCCTGCCCCAGGCCAGTAATCAGGGCATCGCCATCGTCACGTTGATGGCTGTAGCTGAGCTTGGCATTCCACTTGTTTTCAAACTCATGCTCGACCGAGAAGAAAGCGTTTTGATGCTTCTTGTCCCAGTAGGTCCAATCCGGCACCAGCGACATGGAGCGCGAAACGTCAATACGGTCGCCCTCGCTGGTAAACAAGGGCACACCCATATTGCCTTCGCCTCGCAGCTTGGCGGTCTGGTAGTCGTAGCCAGCGGTCAGCAAGGTTCTGTCTGTCAGGTCAAATTCCAGCATGCCGGACAGCAAATCGTTCTTGTGGTCCTGGCGATCCATGAAGGAGTCCGCCTGCTTGCGCGAACCAATAACACGCATACGCAAACGGCCGTCTTCAGTCAGCGGGCCGGTCACATCCGCCGTCACGCGTTTGTCGCTCCAGGAGCCGTAGTGGGCGCTTAACTTGCCGCCAAATTCTGCTTGCGGACGTTTGCGAATCAAGTTGATCAAGGCGGAGGGCTCGCCGGTAGGCGACAACAAACCTGTCGCTCCGCGCACGACTTCCACACGGTCGTATAAATCCATATCCAGAGAAATAGGATTGAATGCTCCACGTCCGGCAGCACGGTAGCTGCTTTGCACGCCATCCACTTGCACATTGCTGATGTCAAAGCCACGGGCCTGAAACTGAAACCCGCCTCCCACCGCGGCCGTATTGGCCGTCACGCCGGTGGTAAAGTTCATCACATCATCGAAGCTGGTCAGGCCGAAATCGTCCATTTGCTGGCGCGTCATCACACTGACCGACTGCGGCGTGTGCTGGGTGTCCATATTCAAACGAGTAGCGGTGCTGCTGGTGCCATTGAGCGTGTACAGGCCGGTGTCCTCAGTCGCCCGATTCAGGGTGCCTTTGACACGCACGGGTTCCAGCTGAGTTGTTTCCGTGACGGGCCACAAGTTCACCGTACTGGCATCGCGCGAGTAACGAATGCCCGTGCCTGCCAGCAAAGTATCCAAAGCCTGCACCACGCTGTAATTCCCCTTCAGGCCCGAGCTTTGCTTGCCTTCGGCCACGCTACCTGCGCCGACCAGGTAGACCCCGCTTTCTTGCGAGAAGCGCATCAACACCCGGCTCAAGGGGCCTGCTGGTATGTCATAACGCTGTGTCTTGTCTGCCGTCGGGCTGCTTCGCGTGGTCGCCTGGGCAGGCGAGGTACTGGCAATAAACGCGCTACCGGCCATCAAGACATACAGGGCCAAGGCCAGTGGACGCAAAGGGGCGCAATGCGATCCTGCATCCTTGGACAGGGAAAGGGGATCGGGGCGACGATGCATAAGGAGACATCCTTCAAAAACACGGGTCAGTCACAATAAAAACGATGAACCTGAACGATGTTCTTGCGTTGATGTTCAGTACTGAGCAGCCACGGCGGGCTGCCTCCTGCTTCATTGGCCTCACGCCAATCAGGTCCTCTTACTGTCTAAAACCACCAAGTCTCCAAAACCCGGAACCTGCTTTTGCATCTTTTTTGAGGTTTTTTGGCCAAAATCCGGCAAGCCTTTGAATCTGATAGGTTTTTATTTTTATTATTTATGACCATCGTTGGTGAAATGCCCTGCTCAATCAATCCAGAGCTTGCACACTGGTCCACCAGGGCATGGGCTGATCGATGCGAATCGGCAATGCTGAAGCCAGCATTTTCAGCACGCGGTCCGTGTCATGAATGGGGAAGCTGCCATAGACCTTCAGATCGGCCACTGCCTCATCTACACCTAGATAGCCTTTGCGGTAACGGCTCAATTCCTTGATCACGCTACGCAAGGCAATGTTGTCAGCCACCAGCACGCCTTGGGTCCAGGCTTCGCGCGCCTGATCGGCGTCCATGCTTTGCCGGATACGCTGCGCACTAAAGTGCATCTGCTTGCCCGCCTGTACCGTGGCGGTGTTTTGACCTTTTGCCGTAGACACCTGCACAGCCCCTTCGTAGACCGCCAGCTGCGTACAGTCCTTGTCCATACGCACATTGAATTGCGTGCCCAAGGCACGCATATTGCCCTGCGGAGTTTGAACAGTGAACGGTCTGTCCGTATCGTCTTTGGCCGTCTGAATGAAGATCTCGCCGGAGATCAAAACAATATGGCGAACCTGCGCAGTGAACTGCACATCAATCGCAGAGGCGGTGTTCAGCCACAGCCGGGAACCGTCTGCCAGCACAATCTGGTTCTGCTCTCCGGTTTGTGTAGAGTGGTCAGCCGCCAAAGCCAGAACACTGGAGGGCAGCCAGGACTGACGCCAGCCCAGCCAGCTTAGAACTCCCGTGCCTGCCAGTACGGCGACACTGGTCAGCACGCGACGGCGCTGATGCAAACGCTCGTTAGCCGTATGCAATTTCTCTACCACACGGCGCGAATCCGGCGTGGTACGCACAGGCTCAAAACTGCGGCTGACTTCCTCCACATAACGCCAAGCGGTGCTGTGCATCTCGTCCTGCTTGAGCCAGCTCTGCCAGGCAGAGCGCTGCGCCGCACTGGCTTTGCCATCGCGCAGGCAGGCATACCATTCAGCGGCTTGCATCAAAACGGCATGGGGAGGTGTAGCGGGAGAAGAAAAACTGGAGCCGTGCTTCATGAGGCTTAGTATTGAGGTTCCTGACGCAATTCGGCGACGGTCTGGCAAGCATGCAGGCTGATGCAGCCCAACATGGCTTGTGCCACGTACTTGCGCACCATGCGGCCGGAAATGCCCATTTCCGCGCCGACCTCATCGTCTGTCATCTCGCAAATGACGGCCAGGGTAAACGCCTTGGCCGCTTTGGGAGACAGGCTGCTGAGCATGGCGCTGATCTCTTCCAGCGCCTGCAAAATCATGGCCTGGCGTTCTGCGGAAGGGTAAAAGTTCTCGGGTGTAGCAGCCAGAATATCCAGCCAGGCCTGTTCAATTTCCTGACGTCGCCACAGATTGATGCACAGGTTTTGTGCCGTCTTGCGCAAGTAGGCGCGGGCCTCGCCAGGACTGGTAAATTGCCAGCGAGAACGGCTGCTTAACAAACGTACAAAGGTGTCCTGCGCCAAGTCAGCCGCCTGGTCCGCGCCACCCAAGCGGTGATGCAGCCAGCGCTGCAACCAACTATGGTGGTCGCAGTACAGTGACTCGACCGACTCGGCCGAATACATGCCTGACAAGGGAAGAACTGAAGATGACACGAGGGTACTCCGCACCGCTAGATAATGAGAATCGTTATCAATTATAGAGTGTGAGCTGCAAAATCCGCTAGCGGTGTGTGTTTGCAGCGACACATAAACTGGCTTTCAGGCAAGGCTCACCCTCTTTCGCAGGATTTATTTCCCTATAAAAACCACTCGAAAATTGCCAAACGGCGAAGAATGCAAAAAGAGCCGCATAAGCGGCTCTTTACGGTCGATGTAATCTGAAAAACTTATTCGACAGTCACACTCTTGGCCAAATTCCGTGGCTTATCCACGTCCGTGCCACGCGAGCAAGCCGTGTGATACGCCAGCAATTGCAGGGTCACGGTGTGCAAGATGGGGGACAGCTTGCCGTAGTGCTCTGGCATACGGATCACATGCACACGCTCGCTGCTGCCGATGCGGGTATCGGCGTCAGCAAACACGTACAGCTCACCACCGCGTGCATGGACTTCTTCGATATTGGATTTCAGCTTTTCCAGCAGTTCATCACGTGGGGCGATAGTGACCACGGGCATGGCTTCGGTGACCAGGGCCAGAGGGCCGTGCTTCAGTTCACCAGCTGGGTAGCCTTCGGCGTGGATGTAGCTGATTTCTTTCAGCTTCAACGCGCCTTCCATGGCGATGGGGTAATGCATGCCACGGCCCAGGAACAAGGCGTTTTCCTTGCTGGCAAAACGATCCGCCCAGGCCATGATCTGTGGCTCCAGAGCCAGCACAGCCGCGATAGCGGTAGGCAAGTGGCGCAGGGCTTTCAGGTAGTCGCCTTCCTGCTCCTGATTCAGGTGACCTTTGACTTGAGCCAATGCGATAGTCAGCAAGAACAAGGCGGTCAGCTGAGTGGTGAAGGCTTTGGTGGAAGCCACACCAATTTCCACACCAGCGCGGGTGATGTAGGACAGCTTGCACTCACGCACCATGGCGCTGGTGGCCACGTTGCAGATGGTCAGGGTCTGTTCCATGCCCAGGCTGCGGGCATGTTTCAAGGCGGCCAGCGTGTCAGCCGTTTCGCCGGACTGGGAAATCGTCACCACCAAAGTGCGCGGGTTGGGCACGCTGTCGCGGTAGCGGTACTCGCTGGCAATTTCCACATTGACGGGGATTTTGGCCAGAGACTCAATCCAGTAGCGAGCGGTCAGACCGGCGTAGTAGCTGGTGCCGCAAGCCAGAATCAGCACATTGTCGATGTCCTGGAAAACCTTGTAGGCCTGGTCACCAAACAACTCGGGTGTGACGCTTTCAATGTCTTGCAAGGTATCGCCTACAGCGCGGGGCTGCTCGAAGATTTCCTTTTGCATGAAGTGGCGGTATGGGCCCAATTCAGCGGCTGCGGTGTGCAGATGTACGGTATGTACAGGGCGATCGACGGCGCGGCCGTCCTTGTCCATGATCCACACTTTATTGATCTGCAGATCAATCACATCACCGTCTTCCAGGTAGATGATTTGATCGGTGGTGCCGGCCAATGCCAAGGCATCCGAAGCCAGGAAGTTTTCATTCTGGCCCACACCTACAACCAGCGGCGAACCATGGCGCGCACCCACCACGCGATGTGGCTCGTCCTGACAGAACACAGCGATGGCGTAAGCCCCCGTCAAGCGACGGATGACCTGCTGCACGGCCTCGAACAGATCCCCGTTGTACAGGTGGTCGATCAGGTGAGCGATAACCTCGGTGTCGGTTTGGCTCTCGAACACGTAGCCAATGCTTTGCAGCTCGGCGCGCAGTTCGTCGTGGTTTTCGATGATGCCGTTATGCACCAGCGCAATACGTGCTTTGCCCTTGCCGGAGAAGTGCGGGTGAGCATTATGAGTAGCAGGCGCGCCATGGGTTGCCCAGCGAGTGTGAGCAATGCCGGTAAAGCCTTGCAGATGATCTGCCTTGACCTGTTCTTGCAGTTCGGCCACGCGTTGAGTACTGCGTGCCCGCAACAACTGGCCCTGCGCATGAACAGCTACGCCGCAAGAATCGTAGCCCCGGTATTCCAGACGCTTCAAACCTTCCAGCAGCACGGGGACAATATCGCGTTGCGCTACCGCGCCAACAATTCCACACATAGCCAACTCCTGTTCATGGCCCCTTTCGGTGGGCCAACTAATCAATTCAATCCGCTTATTCTGATCTGAATCATGAAAAATTTTATGTCTATTTTTTCCTCGAAATGAATTAAAATTTCATTTAATAATCAATATGAAAGAAAAGATAAATTCATTTTATTTAACGGAATTTTATTTCATCATAGATAGATAAACATTGTCATGATTGAACTGGACGAGCTGGATTTACGCATTCTGGAGCAACTGCAAAATGATGCTTCCATCAGCAATCAAGCGCTGGCTTTGCGCGTGCATGCCTCTCCCCCGACCTGCCTGCGGCGAGTACGTCGTTTAAGCGAACAAGGGGTAATTCGCAGGCAGGTTGCCTTGCTGGACCCGGAGCAACTGGGCCCCAGCTTGACGGCCATTGTGGAGATTACGCTGGACCGTCAGGGTGAAGAATACCTGCAGCAATTCGAGCGCCTGATGGCCCCCGAAGCAGCGGTGACGCAATGCTATCGCGTTTCGACCGGGGTGGATTTCATTGTGATCTTGCAAGTCAGCGACATGACGGCGTATCACAAGCTGGCTCACGCTTTATTCACCAGTCAGGCGAATATCCGCAATATACGCAGCTTCTTTTCGATTCATCAGGCCAAGTTCGAGACGCGGATGCCTTTACCTGCACCAAAGATGTAAGCCGGGCTCAGTTCCGTACACGTTGCTGTACCAGTTGCTGATACAGACGCAAGTAACGCTGCGCCATGACAGCGGGGTCATGCTCCTGTTGCACCCAGCGATGCGCCAGCGCTGCCTGTTGCCGCGCTGCTGTCGGATTGCTCAAAGTGTCATCCAGAGCCTGGGCAATGGCTTGTGCATCCCCAACCGCACATAATTTGCCGCGTCCATTATCCAGCAGCTCACTCAGGCCGCCCGCCATCGTGGCCGTAACGGGAACGCCGTACACGAACGCATCCAGGACGCTGGAACCCAGGGCTTCATGCCGGGAGCTCAGGACAAAGCCGTCCATCAAGCGATAAGCCTGTTCGGGGCGGGCTTCAAAACCAGCCAGCTTGTAGCAGTCTTCCAGGCCCAACTGCATAATCAGTTCCTGTGCCGCCGAGGTCTCGGAGCCAGGCGCACCGAAATGCAGAAACACAAAGTCCTGACGACGCTGATACAAGGCATGAACCGCGCGTATCAAAGTCTGGGGGTCTTTCTCGGACGTCAGTGCCGCCATCGTCCCCAGAACGTGCAAGCCCTGCGGATTCCACCGCAGCCGCAAGTGGTTCACATAGGCTTCATCCTGCTCGACGTACTCGATGGCACTAGGAATCACATCTACGGAAAAGCCCAGGCGACGCGGCTCTGCCGCTGCTGCCTGGCTGATCGCTACCAAACGATCCGCCTTGCGCCACTTCCAACGCGTGCGTCGTTCCTTGGAAGTCAAAGCGCTGTCTGGCTGCTGTCCGCTACGTTGCTCGACGCGTTTGCGGTCAATCGGAAAAGCCGTGCGGCGCGTAAAGACCACCCGTTTGGGCAACCAGAAATGCAGCAAGGCCAGCCAGCTCATGCAGGACGCGGTTTGGGAATGGACGATATCAAAACCCCGGCCATGCACCAGTAAATAACGCAGCGCGGCACCCACGGAGGCGCATTCCACCACACTCACGCCCTGCTCTTTAGCACGCCTGGCCAACGCTTCATCACGTCGGGCCAATAGACTGACCTGATGACCAGCCTGCTGCATCTGCTGGATGCTCAGCAAGGTTTGCCGCTCACCACCGCGCCAGCCGCGCTCGAAGTTAAGCTGCAGAATGCGCATGACGACGATCCAGAATCAGCCCATCCGGGCACTGTGTGCCACAAGAGCAAGCAGCAATGCTCCCCTTGCGATGCAAAGGGAGAAATACCGAAGATGGGCTAACACACATCAAGATTTGCGAATCGGGCGCTTCCAGCCGGACACGCTGCGCTGTTCCGAACGCGACAAGGTCAGCTGATCATCCGGTGCATTGCGCACCAGGGTCGTACCCGCGCCAATCGTTGCGCCACGGCCTACCGTCACCGGAGCCACCAGTTGCGTATCCGAGCCGATGAAGGCATCGTCACCAATCACGGTGCGGAACTTGTTCACGCCATCGTAATTGCAGGTGATGGTGCCTGCGCCAATGTTCACACGCAGCCCCACATCGGCATCACCGATATAGGCCAGGTGATTGGCTTTGGAACCTTCACCCAGCTGGGTGTTCTTGATTTCCACGAAGTTGCCCACGTGGGTGTGATTGGCCAGAACAGCACCAGGGCGCAGACGGGCGTAAGGGCCGATACGGGCTTCTTCGCCAACCTGGGCTTGTTGCAGATGGCTGAAAGCTTCGATTTGCGTACCGGCACCAATCGTCACGTCACGCAGCACGCTATGCGGGCCGACACGCACGCCGTCTTGCAACACAACCTTGCCTTCAAACACGCAACCCACATCAATGAACACATCACGGCCACACTCCAGTGTGCCGCGCAGATCAAAGCGGGCCGGGTCGGCCAAGGTCACGCCTTTTTCCAGCAGACGGCGAGCCTGTTCTGCTTGCCACAGACGCTCCAGCTCGGCCTGTTGAATGCGGCTGTTCACACCCAGGGTTTCCCAACCAGCAGCTGGCTGAGCAGCTTGCACGGGCACGCCATCGGCAACCGCCAAGGCAATGATGTCGGTCAGGTAGTACTCGCCCTGAGCGTTGTCGTTGGTGATGCGGGTCAGCCAATCTTTCAGGCGCGCCGTCGGGGCTACCAGAATGCCGGTATTCACTTCTTTCACGGCACGCTCGGCTTCGCTGGCATCCTTGTGCTCGACAATGCGTTGTACGGTGCCGTCTGCACCGCGAATGATGCGGCCGTAGCCGGTAGAGTCTGCCAGTGTTTCGGTCAGCACGGCCACGCCTTGGCCACGCGCTTGCAGCAAGCGGCGCAAGGTGTCAGCCTGGACCAGAGGAACGTCGCCATACAGAACCAGCGTGGCGTCATCTTCCTGATCGCCACCGACCAGTTCAGGCACGGCCTGTTGCACTGCATGGCCCGTACCATGCTGAGGTTGTTGCAAGGCAAAGGCCAGCTCGGCCTGTGCGAAGGTTTGCTGAACGCGCTCGGCGCCATGACCCACCACGACCACAACTTTTTCCGGCTCCAGTTCACGTGCGCTGTCGAGCACGTGGGCCAGCATGGATTTGCCGGCGATAGGATGCAGTACTTTGGGCAGGTCAGACTGCATACGCTTGCCCATGCCTGCTGCCAGAATCACGATATTAAGCATAAAAATTTACCTACAAGGTTGGTCGATCAGTTCTTTTTGGTACTGCTTTTGGTGCTGCGCGTGGCGGTTTTTTTAGCCGCCGTCTTGGTGGCCGCCTTGGCCGCAGTTTTAGTGGCGGCTTTCGCTGCCGTTTTTACCGGCTTGGCTGCTGCCGGAGCACTGGTCTTGGCCGAAGTCTGGGCATTGGCAGCTGCCGGTTTGGAGGATTTGGCCGACGAGCCTGCCGCTTTAGCCTTGCTCGCCTGCTGACGATAATTTTCCACCTGCTGCATTGATGCGGCTGTGGCGGTCGCCATGGCATCAAACTGCTGTTGCAGCATGTTCCACCACGCTTGTGCAGCGGGATTGCCTGCACCGGCGTCCTGCTGGGCACCGGGCTGTTTATCTTTTGGGGCGTCCTGCTTGGCAGCCGCTTCGGGCTGTGGCGCAGCTTGTTGAGGCTGTGCCGAAGCATGCTGAGATGCCGTTTGCGATGCCGCTTCCGGCTTGTTGGCCCCAGACCTGGAATCTGAGGCAGCCGCGCTATCCGCCGCTGCCGTCATGGGATTGAAGGCCATAAAGGCTTCAAAGGGATTTTTCCCGCCCGCAGCCTGCGTACCTTGCTGTGCCATGGTCTTGATAGCCGCCAAGGTGGAGCGCTGAATCTCCAGACCCTGGATAGTCGTGCTCAGCATGGACAGGTTCAACTGCAACCAGCTTTCCACGGCACGCAAGTCACGAATACGACGATCCAGATCATCGGGGGACAAGCTGGGCATCATGCCCGAACTCAAATCGCCCGCACCACCGCTGGCCATGTTTTTCCAGGCCTGCGCCATCATGTCCATGCTGCGCAGCAAGGGATTGTTGCCGCCGCCCAGGGCATTGAAATCAGGTATACCAAAAGGATTCGGGTTCATGCGTAGCTCCCATCGGGTTGGTGCCTGCCCGGTGATTCCCAGGTTCAGGCCAGCTGTTCCAGATGCTGCTTGATGCTGTCGATCAGCACCACTTGCGCTTCCAGGGTGAACAAATCTGCTTCTATCATTTGCCAGGCTTCATCCAGCGTCAATAAGCGAAACTCACTAACCTCGCCGTCCATATTGCAGGGCCGTACATCGTCGGCCAGCACGCAATCGCTAACCAGAGCATTTTCCACTTGGTAGCCTTCCGGCAGGCGACGGTGCATGCGCAAGGACACACGCAAGGGGGTGCAATTGTCCAGCACGGACTCGGCCAACCCCGCTTCTTCATAACTTTCGCGTATCAGAGAGGTATGCAGCGATTCACCACTGACCGCCAATCCACCGACTAGCGTGTCCCACATATTCGGGTCTGTTGACTTGGTGGGTGAACGACGTGCGGCCCAGATACGGCCGTCTGTGGACCAACCATTCAAATGCACGGCTTGCGTCAAAAAGCCCAAGGGCCGTACCGCACCGCGTTCAATGCGCGACAGGCACTGCCCTTCTCCGACCACGTCCAGCAACTCGTCACGCCAGGCCCGAATGCAACCGCCTTCCTGCAAACGCAAGGCGACCTGATCCAGGACCTGAGCCAAGCTCAATTCCTGGCTGGGGCAATCGCTCAGACGCAAGACATCTTCTTCAATCGAGACCCCTGGCAAAGGCTCGATACAACGAGCAGCCTTGGGGGTGATCCATCCGGCAACGCGCCCATCAACAGTGACAGGACGGCTGCCAGGCGGGGGCAATTGTTGCAGCTGACTGGTCAAGCTGGCCATGCGCTGACGCAGGGCCTGAGTAAGTGATCGGTTCTGGAACAAAGTCATAGTCCGCGATTGTAATTCAAGCCTTGTCCCATTACGGCTTTTGTAGCGTTTAGTCCAACCTTGTCTTCTAGGGACATACCCTGCCCTTGAAGGCTAAAGCAAGTTCTATATAATTTCCGTGAACAGATAAGCTACTAAAAACTTCGAGCGGACCAGCACTTAGCTGCGACAAGCCCGCCACTGCAACACAGCAGTTTCTTCCAGCGTTGGATTTTTCGGAGCGTTGACGCAGCCGAACCCCGGTTTGGCATGGCAACACCAAAAGAGGGACAACAATGAAGATGTGGAGAAGTTTATTTGCTCTGACCGCCTGTTCGACGGCAGGGCCAAGCCTGGCTCAGATCACCCACATGGAGGGTGGTCCCCGTGTCAATCAGCTCAATTTGCATAACGGGGTTACCCCCATCGCCCAGGACATTGCCTGGCTGCATTGGATGATGCTGATCATCTGTACCATCATCTTTATTGGCGTGTTCGGCGTGATGTTCTATTCCATCATCCGGCACCGCAAGTCCAAGGGCGCGATTGCCGCCCGCTTTCACGAACACCTGGGTGTGGAAGTGGCCTGGACCATCATCCCTTTCCTGATCGTGATCGGCATGGCACTGCCTGCCACCAAAACCGTGGTGGCCATGAAGGACACCAGCAGCGCCGACCTGACCGTCAAGGTCACTGGCTATCAGTGGAAATGGGGCTACGAGTATCTGGACGGTCCGGCCACGGGTGTGAAATACCTGTCCAACCTGTCCACCCCGCGCGCCCAGATTGAAGGCCGCGAACCCATTGGCCCGAACTATCTGATGGAAGTGGACAAGCCACTGGTGGTGCCGGTTAACAAGAAAGTGCGCGTCATGCTGACGGCCGAGGACGTCATCCACTCCTGGATGGTGCCCGAGTTTGGCGTCAAGCAAGATGCCATCCCTGGCTTTTTGCGCGATACCTGGTTCCGTGCGGACAAGGTCGGCACCTACCGCGGTCAATGCGCCGAGCTGTGTGGCAAGGACCACGCCTATATGCCCATCGTGGTGCAAGTGATGGCGCAAGAAGACTACGACAAGTGGGCCCAGGAGCAGAACGACTTGATGACGGCTCAGGCCGACGATCCCAATAAAGAGTGGACCAAGGACGAATTGACCGAGCGCGGCAAACAGATCTTTGCGCAGAACTGCGTGGCTTGCCACCAGGCCAACGGCAAGGGCGTGCCCGGCACCTTCCCCGCTCTGGATGGCGATACGAAATTTGTGCTCGCCCCCAAGAAAGGCCAGATCGACACGGTGTTGAATGGTCACCCTGGCACCGCGATGGCCGCCTTCCGCAATCAACTGACCGATGTACAGATTGCTGCGGTCATTACCTACACACGCAATGCCTGGGGCAACGCTGGCAAAGGGCCTGACCCTGTCGTGATGCCCGCCGACGTCAAGGAACAGCGCTAATTTTGCGCGCGCCGCCTATCACACTATCAATCTATCCCTGACTACGGCCAGGGGGAGTGCAGCAAGGAGTCAAGCATGAGTAGCGTCACCGTCGACCATGTAGCGAACCCGAGCGGACATGATGATCACCATCATGCCCATGCCACCCCTAGCGGCTGGCGTCGCTGGCTGTTCGCCACCAATCACAAGGACATCGGGACCATGTACCTGATCTTCTCCTTTGTGATGTTGCTGGAGGGCGGCGTGCTGGCCTTGCTGCTGCGTACCGAACTGTTCCAGCCGGGCCTGCAGTTTTTCCGGCCAGAGCTGTTCAACCAGTTCACCACCATGCACGGCCTGATCATGATTTTCGGCGCGATCATGCCGGCTTTTGTGGGCTTTGCCAACTGGATGATTCCGCTGCAAATTGGCGCATCGGACATGGCTTTTGCCCGCATGAACAACTTCAGCTTCTGGCTGCTGCCCGTAGGCGCGATTCTGTTTACCGCGTCCTTCTTTGTGCCTGGCGGCGCGCCTGCCGGTGGCTGGACCATGTACGCCCCGCTGTCCTTGCAAATGGGACCAGGCATGGACTTCACGATTTTCGCGGTCCACATTCTGGGCGCGTCCTCCATCATGGGGGCCATCAATATTGTGGTGACGGTATTGAACATGCGCGCGCCTGGCATGACGCTGATGAAAATGCCGCTGTTTTGCTGGACCTGGCTGATTACCGCTTATCTGCTGATTGCCGTGATGCCCGTGCTGGCCGCTGCCGTGACCATGCTGCTGACGGACCGTCACTTCGGTACACACTTCTTTAACGCCGCCGGTGGTGGTGACCCGGTTCTGTACCAGCACATCTTCTGGTTCTTCGGTCACCCCGAGGTCTACATCATGATCTTGCCGGCCTTTGGCATTGTCTCTGCCATCGTACCTGCCTTCTCGCGCAAAGCCCTGTTTGGCTATGCCTCCATGGTGTACGCCACCGCCGCCATCGCGATTCTGTCCTTCCTGGTGTGGGCCCACCACATGTTCTCCACGGGGATGCCGGTAACCGGGCAGCTGTATTTCATGTATGCCACCATGCTGATCTCCATTCCGACCGGGGTGAAGATCTTCAACTGGGTAGCCACCATGTGGCGCGGCTCGCTGTCCTTTGAAACGCCCATGCTGTTTTCCATCGGCTTTATCTTCGTGTTCACGATTGGCGGCTTTACCGGCCTGATCCTGGCCGTGGCCCCGATTGATATTGCGGTACACGACACCTATTACGTGGTGGCCCACTTCCACTATGTGCTGGTGGCCGGATCGCTCTTTGCCCTGTTTGGCGGTGCCTACTACTGGCTGCCCAAATGGACCGGCCGCATGTACAACGAGCGTCTGGGCAAGATCCACTTCTGGTCCACCATGATCTCGTTCAACGTGACCTTCTTCCCCATGCACTTTCTGGGTCTGGCGGGCATGCCACGTCGTTATGTGGACTACGCTGGCCAGTTCACGGACTTCCACCAGATTGCCACCATCGGCGCCTTCTGGTTCGGCCTGTCGCAACTGCTGCTGATCTACATCGTGATCCAGGCAGCGCGTGGCAAGGGTGAAGTGGCCAGCGCCAAACCCTGGGAAGGTGCCGAAGGTCTGGAGTGGACTGTTCCATCGCCCGCTCCGCACCACACCTTTGAAGTACCCCCTGTCGTCAAGTAACACTGGAGGAACGCCGTATGACCCCCGAACAACGCCGTCGCAACCGCCGTCTGGGATTGCTCCTGGCCGTGTTCGTCATTGCCGTCATGGCCTGGACCTTTCTAAAAGGCAGTCAATTTTTAGGACAGTGATATGGATGACGATTTTCGGGACCTCACACGGCGCAAGCTCAGTTTTTTCCAGACATTGAAAGCCATTGCCTGGGGATTTTTTGGAGTCCGTCGTGGCCGCGACCATGAGCAGGACATTGCCAAGATCAATCCGGTCTATCTGATTATTGCCGCCTTGATCGCCACGGTTGTTTTCGTTGTGGGCCTGATTATGGTGGCCCGCTGGTTCATTGGTCAGGCCAGCTGAACCCTGGCCGGATACTGCGCCCAAGGGCACATGACCCGAAGGAGAACACTATGCATGTCGAGACTACGGCTCACCCGTCCAAGGCGCCGTATTACTACGTCCCCGGCTTGTCGGGGCATCCGGTACGCGCCAGCCTTTCCCTGTGCCTGACGCTGTTGGGTGCGGCGACCTGGATCAATAACTGGCCGGGCGGCTTCTGGGTGTTTCTGGTCGGGATTCTCAGCTTCTTGCTGGTGCTGTTCTTCTGGTTCAGCGACGCCGTGCGCGAGTCTGAAACGGGTCTGAACAGCACCCGTGTCGATATCTCCTATCGCTGGAGCATGTCCTGGTTCATCTTTTCCGAAGTGATGTTTTTTGCGGCCTTTTTCGGGGCACTTTGGTATACCCGCGAAATTGCCACGCCGCTGCTCAGCGACCTGGATCACCGCGCCCTGCTCTGGCCTGACTTCACCGGCACCTGGCCGAATCAAGGCCCGGCGGGCACTGTTGCTCCTTTCCAGACCGTAGGCCCGCTGTGGCTGCCTACGATCAACACGGCCTTGCTGCTGACCTCGGGCGTCACCCTGACCATTGCTCACCACGCGCTGCGAGCCAGCAAGCGTAGTAGCGCTATTTTCTGGCTGTTCATGACGGTTGCGCTGGGCTTTGCCTTCGTGGCCTGCCAGGCTTACGAATACATGCACGCCTATGCCGAACTGAACCTGAAGTTCACTTCCGGCGCTTACGGAGCCTTGTTCTACATGTTGACGGGCTTTCACGGTTTTCACGTGATTATCGGTGCCACCATGCTGACGGTGATGCTGATACGGCTGATGCGCGGGCACTTTACCGCCGAGCACCACTTTGGTTTTGAAGGGGCCGCCTGGTACTGGCACTTTGTGGACGTGGTGTGGCTGGGCTTGTATCTGTACGTGTACTGGTTCTAGCCATTCATGCTCCAGGCCCGTGTCTTCGGGCCTGGATTTTTACTTCAAACCAAAGGCACGCCAGTGCTTTCAATCCAACCCAGATGATGGGCCAGCAACACAAACAGAAACAGGGCCACGGACAAGCCCACTCGCCAGGTCAGGGCATAGGCCATGCGATTGGAATTACCCCGGTCCCGCATCAAATACACCAGGGCCGAACCCAGCGAAACAATAATCCCCAGAAACACGATCAGGACTAGCACACGCATTACGTCTCCCCCGCTTCAGGTTGAATGGATGTCCAGCAACAATTCTCGTTCTTCTTCGACTCGATCCCTGCTTGCCCTGGTTTGTCTGGGTTTGCTGATGCTGCTGTTCATTAGCCTGGGGCGCTGGCAACTGAGCCGCGCGCAGGAACGTCAAAGCCTGGCGCAACAAATAGAACAAGGCCGCCAGCAAGCTCCCCTTCATATTGATTCCCAGGCCAGCCTGGATAAAGGTGCCTTGTGGCAGTCTGTCGCGGTGCACGGCTCCTGGCGCAGTGAGTTAACTGTACTCCTGGATAATCGCAATTTCAAAGGTAAGCCGGGCTACTGGATTGCCACCCCTTTTGTGCTGGATGAGGGCGATTTGGCGGGCTCCAGCCTGCTCGTGCTACGTGGTTGGCTGGCTCGCGTACCGGGGCAAACCCCTAGCGTTCCGGCTGCTCCTTCCGGCTCCGAAACCATTTCCGGCGAGTTGATGGAGCGCGTACCGCGTCTGTTTGAGCTGGGTAGCAGCCCCTTGCCTGCACACTTGCCCGACCCGTCTGGCACGCCCCCCGTCGTGCAGAACCTGGCCCTGGAAGATCTGCGCAGCCGCATTGATCTGCCTGTGCTGCCGCGCGTGCTGGCCCAGACGGCTCCCGCTTCGGAGCTGCAAACCAATTGGCCCGACCCGAATATCGACTTTGAAAAGAACCGTGGCTACGCACTGCAATGGTTCGGTTTTGCCCTGATTGCCCTGTGTGCCTGGATCGGTGTAGCGTGGAAATGGCTGCGACGCTCCAGACTCAACTCTGCCCCTACAAGGAAAACCTGACGTGGACACGACTCAACCCCCTACCCGCCCGCGTTCCATGACTCCGCTGTATCTGCTGCTGGCGATCAGTCTGGCGCCGGTACTGTTTGCACTGGCTGCCTACTACATGCCATCACTGGGACTGCGGCCAGACGAGAGCAATGCCTACGGCCAGTTGATTCAGCCTCAACGCAGCGTGCCTGAACCTGCCGCACTGCCCCTGCGCAATCTGCAAGGCGAGGCCTTTGATCTGCAATCGCTGCGAGGCCGCTGGGTGCTGGTCAGTGCCGATGAAAGCGCCTGCCCCGAAAGCTGCGTGCGCAAGCTGTTCATTCTGCGCAACTCCCACGCCAGCCAAGGCAAGAACGTGGAACGCCTGGCACGCGTCTGGTTTGTGACTGACCAGGGCCAGCCAACCGAGCAAATTCTGGAGGCCTATCAAGGTACGCATATGCTGCGCGCCGATCCGCGCCAGCTGGCCGAATTTCTGACTCCTGACGCTGCTGGCAAGGCCCCCGAACAAGCCGTCAAGAATGGCATGTGGATCATCGACCCCAATGGCAACTTGATGATGCTGTTCCCCGGCGATGCCGACCCGCTCAAGGTTCGCACCGATATACGCAAACTGCTGAACAATTCACGCATCGGATAAGTTTATGGCCGATATCCGCCAACGCTACCGCAAGCTGGTTTACCTGACTTGGTTCCTGACCCTGGACCTGATCATGTTCGGCGCGTTTGTGCGTCTGACAGATTCGGGCCTGGGTTGCCCGGACTGGCCCGGTTGCTATGGCAAGCTCACGCCGCTGGGCGCGGGCGCACATATCGAACAAGCCTATCAAGCCATGCCCTATGGCCCGGTCAGTTGGGGCAAGGCCTGGATTGAAATGATCCACCGCTACGTGGGCGCGGCTTTGGGCATGCTGATCATTGCCATTGTCTGGATGGCATGGCGGCATCGCCATACGCTGGGGCATTCGGCCAGGCTGGCGGCTTTCACCTTACTGGCTGTGTGCGTGCAAGGGGCCTTTGGTGCCTGGACCGTCACTCACAAGCTGATGCCCATTATTGTCACCACTCACTTGCTGGGTGGCATGAGCGTACTGGCCTTGATGACCTGGCTGGCCGTGCGCGAAAACCCAGGACCGCCAGTCTCACCTGTAACCCGCCGTTGGCGACCCTGGCTGATCGGGGCCTTTATCCTGCTGACGATTCAGATTGGTCTGGGTGGCTGGGTCAGCACCAACTACGCGGCGCTGGCCTGCATGGACTTCCCGCAATGCCACGGTCAATGGATACCGGAGATGGATCTGCACGGCGGGTTCTCGCTGTTTCGCGCGTTGGGCGAGCTGCCTTCCGGTGAGATGATTTCCCAGGCCGCGCTGACCGCCATCCATTGGGTCCATCGCAATATGGCCTTTCTGGTGTTTCTGGTTCTGGGTTCCGTTGCGTGGAAATTACGCGCCGATCCCATCTTGCGTCGCCCCGCGACTTTGGTGCTTTTGCTGCTGCTGGCCCAGCTCATCACGGGGTTAACCACGATCTTTTTCCAATGGCCTCTTTTGATTGCCGTCCTGCATAATGGGGGAGCTGCCGGTCTCGTTTTATGCTGCGTCACCCTGTTGGTACGGCTTTCCCGCAAGTCGACTGTCCCCCAAGGAATACAGTATGACAAACACCGCTACCCTGGCTCCCGCCTCGCTCCTGCGCCAGTATCTGGTACTGACTAAACCCAGAGTCACCCAGCTGGCTGTTTTCTGTGCCGTTATCGGCATGTTTCTGGCTGCTCCCGGCCTGCCCGATCCGGGCACCGTGGTCGCGGGTACGCTGGGCATATGGATGCTGGCGGCTGCCGCCTTTGCCATCAACTGCCTGATCGAAAGCCAGATTGATGCCCGCATGTTGCGCACCGCTCGGCGCGGTACGGCACGCGGCACCATTACCCCGCCGCAAGTGCTGGCCATGTCCGGTTTGTTGGGCGGCATGGGCATGCTGGTGCTGTATTACTGGGTGAATCCGCTGACCATGTGGCTGACCTTGGCCACCTTCATTGGTTATGCGGTGATCTATACCGTGATTCTCAAACCCCTGACCCCACAAAACATCGTGATCGGCGGTTTGTCCGGTGCCATGCCACCTGCTTTGGGCTGGGCCGCCATTGCCAACGCCGTACCGGCTGAGGCCTGGTTGCTGGTGCTGATCATCTTCATCTGGACGCCGCCGCACTTCTGGGCCCTGGCGCTCTACCGTCAACACGACTACCAGCGCTCCGGCCTGCCCATGCTACCCGTCACCCACGGCAAGACCTTTACGACGCTGCATGTGCTGCTCTACAGCTACATCCTGATGGCCTCCAGCCTGCTGCCCTTTATCATCCGCATGAGCGGGCCGTTGTACCTGGCTGCGGCGATCTTGCTGGGCGCACGCTTCATTCAATACGCCCACCAACTGCACCGCAACTACAGCGATGAACTGTCTCGCAAGCTGTTCCGCTTTTCCATTATTTATCTGGCGGTCTTGTTTGGGGCATTGCTGCTGGATCACTGGGTGCGCTTGATCTGATCACGCCCAATAAAAAAGCGAGCCGTGATCGGCTCGCTTTTTTTTATGCCTGTCCCTCGGGGGGCTGCGCCTGTCGTACCCAGTCCGGGGGTAAAGGCGGGCCGACAAAACTTTCTGCCTCGCTCAAGGCATGAGCCAAACCAAACAGCGGTGGCAGTTCCTCATGTTGGCGTTGGCCGGACTCGAACTCCTGCCACACTTGATACGCGCGTTGGCGCTGTCGCACCACGGCCTCGATCTTTTCACTGAAGATGGGATCTTTGCCGCGCAAGGTATCGAAATCACGCTCAGTCAGCATCAGCAAGCGGCTATAGCCCAGGGAGCGCACTTCACCAACGTGGTCGCTATGTTCCACGACATTGACTTCACCAATCGTTTGCCCTGTCCCCAGTTCCACCAGGCTACCATCAGGCAAAGTCAGCTCCAGCGCCCCGGACGCCACAAAGAACATGACACGCATGCCACCATAACGAAGATGAATTTTCTGGTCTGGCAGCGCCAGACGTGGGCGTAAACGTCGCGCCAGCTCCTTCTTGGCTTGCTCGGAAATGCCATCGAACATGGGTACCTGGGCAATCAGTTCCATGGCGCTCATGGTCATGTCCAGCGTGGGACGCTCGTCCAGATAACGCCAGCGTTGTGTGATCTGCTTGACCAGATCAGCGTACATCTCGCTGGTAATCAGAGAGTGGGACAACATGGTGCGGTAGTGGGCGCGTTCTTGCGAAGCGGCGACGCGCGCCAAATAGGACTCTTGCAGCCACTGCGCGAACACCGGGTATTGCAGCGTCAAGGAATGCAAAGCGTCTTCCAGTTGAGACAGACGCAACTTGTGAGCCTGCACAATCGTGCCCGTAGCCTGTTGTCCCAGTAAAGGAGCCAGCTCGGTTTCGGCAAAGCGTATCAGACGCTGGGCCACCGAGCGCTTGGCGATCAGGTTCGAGAAACGCTTGTCCAGTTCCCGCACCAGCCAGCCTTGCAGGCCAAACAGATAGTGCAAGCGCAAAGCAGACCGGAAACCTCGAGAATAGCGCAAATCATTGGCAATGGCGGCCTCGAAACCGGCCAAGCCAGCCAGACGCACCGTATCATTCATGCGTTCGGCGCGGCTCAACAAGGACTCGGCTGTCTTCCAATCCACAATCTGCGATTTCAGCAGTTCGTAAAACAGCTCCACCTCGCGGGCCGACAGAATCGCCATCCCCATTTTTACTTTCTGTGCTTCGGTCAGGCTTTGGATCTGGCCGGAGGCCACACCGGCCTGACTGGCATCGAACACCGTACACAGGCGCTCGATGACCTGTGGCTTGATCTGCTCTTGCCGACCCAGTTCTTCGGTCTTGTCGCGCAGCTCTTCCAAGGCCAAGCTCACAGCCTGATCGCGCAAATGCCGTTCCAGCGGTGTCAGCTGATTCAGGCCTAAACGACGAATCAAGGGGCGTAAACTGATCCCGTTCACAAACAGGGTCAGCAACACAAAGCCCGTGGTGGCCACACCAATGAACTGGCGCACATCATGCGGAATGGCGTGCTGTTCCGTAACCGCCAGGGCCAGTGCCAGGGAAACAGCGCCACGCAGGCCGCCCCACAGAATCACCACCCGATAGGGACGACTGACTCGGGTGCCAAAGCGGGTGCGCCCCAGCAAGGGCAGAACGGCAAACACCATAACGGCCCGTGCCAGCAAGGTCACCACAAACAGCAAGGCCACCAGGCCGATCTGCATCCAGGTGATTTCAGCCATCAGGCGTGGAATCAGCATGGCGGCAAACAAGAAGATCAGGGAGTTGGCCAGAAAACCCATCTGAGTCCAGGAGCTGCTCAAAAGCTCGAAGGTCGCAGGCGACATGCGAGTGCGGCCTGTCGAGCCCACCACCAGGCCGGAAATGACCGTGGCGACCACACCGGAGACGCCCAGATAGTGCTCGGATACAAAAAAGGCCAGGTACGCCAAGGCAATGGTCAGCGTGACTTCAGCAGCCGGCCAACCGCGCAAGAGCACGAACAGGCCGCTGGCCAGACGACCCATCAAGAAACCCGCGACACCACCGCCCAGAAAACTGAACAGGAAGCTGCCCAACACCTTGCTGCCACTTAATTCCCCACCCCCCGTCAGGACTGCCAACAGCACGGAGTACAAGGCAATGGAAGCCGCATCGTTAAACAGAGCCTCGCCTTCCACCAAGGTAGACAAGCGTTTGGGTGCGCCCACTTCACGGAAAATGCCCACCACGGCCACAGGGTCCGTCGTGGCCACAATCGCGCCCAACATCAAACAGACCACCAGACCATAAGACGAAGCCGCGTTCAAGGCGTAGCCAACGGCAAAGGTACAGACCACTACGGCCACGATGGCCATCATCAAGATGGCGCCGATATCGTCGAGCAGGCGGCGCAAGTTCATGGCCAGCGAAGTCTCGAACAGCAGGATGGGCAGGAAAGCGTAGAGAAAGGTCTCGGAGGAGATGTCAAAGGCCTGCAAGGTATCCAGGAAGTCGGACACCATCTTGGGCGCCCAGGCGTGCAGGTGTAGCAAAATGCCCAGCGCAAAGCCGATCAAGGCCAGAAGTACGGAGTACGGCAGTCGCAAGCGTCCAGCCAAAGGCGGCATAAAGGCAACCAGCCCCAGCAGGCCTGCCAACCCAAAAACAAACTGCCCAATCTGCATCGCGACATCCTTTGTCATCGGCATTGAGTCGATCGGCATGTACATACGCATTCAGGCATGGGCAGGCCAGATCGGCACGGAAAATCCCCCCGCTTTCCGCATGAATCAGAATAGCGCCTTTTTCCGGACACGCAGCCGCCGAATTATCTTTTTCTCGCAAAATTTACGTTTTTTGGCCTATGGACCCGCATTCAGAAACACAAATGGACGGTGATACGGCGGCAAGCCAAAATCTGCGCCAGCGCAAGTTCACGTCTGACATAACTCGTTATACTTTCGCATCATGAATTTCCCGCGCACCTTCCTCGCTGCGACTCACTGGCCCCATCGTCTGGGCCTGTGCTTGTTGTTGCTGGCTGTGGTGCTGCGCGGCATGGTCCCTGCGGGCTATATGCCCAAGCAGACCGATCAGGGGTATGCGCTGGCCTTCTGTCTGCCTTCAGGACAAAGCCTGCCCCCTGAAATGATTCAGCACTGGGCGGCCTTGTTAGGCGAGGACGCCACGCCCCATTCGGACGAGGCCACCACCAGCGCCACCTGTCCGTTCTGCGTCATGCTGCAAGCCGCATTGACGCCCGCGCCGATTGCTGTCGTCAAGCCTTTGAGCCTGGGCCAGTTCCGGCCCTTGCTGCTTCCCCCTCTTAGCCCCGCTCTGGCGCAGGCCTTTATTCGTGGCCCGCCTGTGGGGCAACGCGCCCCACCCTCTCTTCTTCCTGCCTGATTCCCCGCGTTCGGCTCTGCCGCCACGCCTTTTCTCCTTTGTTGCCATCGCCCAAGCGGGTTTGCCGCTGGACGACGGCTGCTCTTCGGAATTTAGTCATGAAGAAATTAATAAACCCCGGCCTGATCAGCGCCGGTGTGCTGGCCTGCGTGCCTTCTATTGCCCTGGCCCAATCCACCGTTATTGAACAACTCAGCCCTATCGTAGTGACCGGAGTGGCTCCTGAATCCCCTTTGCAATTCAGCACCAACCCCAAACTGCCCCGCCTGCCCTTGCCTGCCAGCGACGGCACGGACTACTTGAAAACCATTCCTGGCTTTGCGGCCATTCGTAATGGTGGCAGCAACGGGGACCCGGTGCTGCGCGGCATGTTTGGCTCGCGTCTGAATGTGCTGACCAATGGCAGCTCCATGCCCGGTGCCTGCCCGTCACGCATGGACGCGCCGACCTCCTACATTTCGCCCCAATCCTTTGATGAACTGACCATCATCAAGGGCCCTCAAAGCGTGCGCTGGGGCCCGGGTGCTTCTGCCGGAACGGTACGCTTCGAGCGCAAAGCGCCCGGCTTTACCGAGAACGACGCCACGCTGGACGCCAGTATTCTGGGCGGTTCGGCTGGCCGTCACGCAGGCAATGTGGACTTTGCGGCTGGCAATGCCTCTTACTATGCCCGCCTGACTGCCAATCAAGATCGCGCTCAGGACTACAAGGACGGTGATGGCGAACGTGTGCCCTCGCGCTGGAAGAAATGGAATACGGACGTCGCCATTGGCCTGACGCCGGATGCCGATACCTTGCTGGAGCTCAGTGCAGGCACAGGCGACGGCTATGCCCGCTATGCTGGTCGTGGCATGGATGGCACAAAATTCAAGCGTGAAACCTTGGGTCTGCGTTTCAAGAAGGATATGCACGAAGGCGTGCTGCGCAATGTAGAGGCCCAGCTCTACTACAACTACGCCGATCACGTGATGGACAACTACGGGCTGCGCACCTTCAAACCGGGAGGAGGCATGTCCATGCCTATGGCCTCCAATGTGGACCGCCTGACCTGGGGTGGCCGTCTAAGCATGGACTGGGCCTTGAGCGAGGACCTGACCTTGACCACAGGTGCCGATTTGATGCGCAGCCGCCATCGCAAACGCAGTGGCATGGGCATGCAGGACTACCGCGATCAGGATTGGGTGAAAGATGCCGAGTTCGACAATATTGGTCTGTTCACCGAAGCCCGTTGGGACCTGAACGACGCCAGCCGTTTGATTGGTGGCGCACGTCTGGATTGGGCCAGTGCCCGCGACCTGCGACCCAGCCTGGGTAGTGGCATGATGAGCAAGCCCAACCCCGGTGCGAACGAGCGCCGTAGAGAAACCCTGCCCAGTGCCTTCCTGCGTATCGAGCATGATCTGGATTCCCTGCCCTTGAGCCTGTACGCCGGTATTGGTCATGTGCAGCGCATGCCGGACTACTGGGAGCTGATTTCCCCGGCCAGCGGCCCGCAAGGCAGCGCCAGTGCCTTCCTGGGCATTCAGCCTGAAAAGACCACACAGCTGGATTTTGGTGCTCAGTACAAGGATGAAACGGTCTCGGCCTGGGCCTCTGCCTATATTGGCCAGATCCAGGATTACATCCTGTTCGACTACCTGCCCGGTGGCATGATGGGCATGAAAACCCAGGCCAGAAACGTCAAGGCCCGCATCATGGGTGGCGAATTGGGTGCGGACTGGAAAGCGACGCCCAACTGGACTTTGGGCGGCAGCCTGGCCTACGCCTGGGGCCGTAACAGTACGGATGGCCGAGCCCTGCCGCAAATGCCCCCGCTCGATCTGCGCCTGACAGCGGATTATGTGCAAGGCCCCTGGTCTGCCGGCGGTGTCTGGCGCATTGTGGCCAAGCAAAATCGCTATTCGCAGGGACAAGGGAATGTGGTGGGTTACGACTTCGGGCCTACAGGTGGTTTCAGTACCTTGTCGCTGTATGGCGGCTACAAGATCAACCGCAATCTGTCCCTGACTGCCGGTGTGGATAATGTGTTCGACAAGACTTACGGCGAACACCTGAATCTGGCCGGGAACAGTGGTTTTGGTTTTGGCGCAGCAAGCCGCTTTAATGATCCTGGCCGCACCGTCTGGCTGCGTGCCGCGTTGACCTTCTGATCGATTTTGCCTACTGGGTCGGGCTGACTCGGCAGGCAAAACAGCTGAAAAATCAGGACAAAAAAAAGGGACACCTAGCTGGTGTCCCGTAAACATCCGCTTCAAAAGGGAGGGGAAGAGGAGAAGCCGAAGCGGATGCGCAAATGCCGAATTGCATAGGTGGCAAAAATCAGCAAATGTATTGTTTAGTCCGCGAAAATCAGCTTAAGTTCTTCGGATTCCCCCGAAAAGTTGTAACTCTTTAAAACGACTCAAGCCGCAGGCGCCAAGGCGACGCGCAGCTTCTTGAACGCCGCCACTTCGATCTGACGGATACGCTCTGCCGACACGCCGAATTCGGCGGCCAGATCGTGCAAGGTGGCACCGCCATCGTCCTGCAACCAGCGGGCGCGCACAATGCGCTGCGAACGCTCGTCCAGCGTGTCGATCGCTTCTTCCAGGCCGCTGCCTTCCAGCATATCCTGGGCACGACGCTCCAGCACGCGTGTGGGTTCCTCGTGTCCTTCATCGGACAGGTAGGAGATAGGCGCGAAATTGTCATCGTCGTCGTTGGCCGGGGCTTCCAGGGCCATATCGTGACCGGACAGACGCACTTCCATCTCGCTGACGTCCTGAGGACGCACATCGAGTTCACGTGCAATCGCGTCTACCTGGGCCGTATCCAGCGTTTGACCGTCCGGACGCATGCGGCGCAGATTGAAAAACAGTTTGCGTTGGGCCTTGGTGGTGGCCACTTTCACCATGCGCCAGTTGCGCACGACATATTCGTGGATCTCGGCCTTGATCCAGTGCACGGCAAAGGACACCAGACGTACACCGCGATCGGGGTCAAAGCGTTTGACGGCCTTCATCAGGCCCACGTTACCTTCCTGAATCAGGTCGGCATGCGGCAAGCCGTAACCCAGGTACTGGCGGGCAATGGAGACCACCAGACGCAGGTGCGACAAAATCAGTTCACGCGCAGCATCCAGGTCATCCTGGTCGCGCAGGCGCTGACCCAGCTCGGTTTCGCGTTCGGCGCTGAGCATGGGCAGGCGGTTAACAGCAGAAATATACGCTTCGATCGTCCCCAGTGCGCCTGGATTAGACACGGCGGCGACGAGTTCATTACCAGACGTCAGGGCCAAAGCGTTCGCTTGTTGTGTCATGGAAAATCCTTCAAAAGTCAGCCGGCGAGAGCACTAAACAAGGCTCTCAAACCGCAGAAAACGTATTTCAACAATCATTGAGTTTAGCACTCGATGGTCTGGAGTGCTAAAAATTTCGAGTACAGGAATAAGAGCGTCGCAGCAAGAAAAAGTTCACTACTTGAGGGAAAACTGCGGCAAATCGGTGGGCAGGACGCCACAAACAGGCAAAAAACCGTGGCTGCCTGAGAGTAACGCTTTAACGCCCACCTGAAAATAACAAAGTGCGACCTTGTTTATCCAGCGATCACAGTCGCTCGGCGTGGAAATTCAGATGGTCCTGAATGAAGGTCGAGATGAAATAGTAGCCGTGGTCATAGCCGTCGTGACGGCGCAGGGTCAAAGGCTGTTTGGCCTGCTCGCACGCCTGCTCGAATACTTCCGGATACAGTTGTTCGGCCAGAAAGGCATCGCTCAAGCCCTGGTCCACCAAGATACCGGCAGGATACGGCGTACTGGTCTTGGCCATCAGGGCACTGGCGTCGTGTTGTTCCCAAGCCTGGCGATCCTGACCCAAATAGGCACCAAAGGCCTTTTCGCCCCAAGGGCAGCGGGTCGGCGCCGCAATGGGCGCAAAGGCCGACACGGAGCGGTACTTGCCAGGGTGGCGCAAAGCCAGCGTCAAGGCACCGTGCCCGCCCATGGAGTGACCAAAGATACCGACACGGCGGGCGTCGCCGGGCAAGATGGTCGTGACCAGATCAAACAGCTCCTGGGTCACATAGCTTTCCATGCGGTAATTCTTGCTCCAGCCGGGCTCAGTGGCATCCAGATAGAAACCGGCACCGGTTCCCAGATCCCAGCCATCGTCCTCCCCGTCCACGCCAGCACCACGCGGGCTGGTATCAGGAGTGACCAGCATGATGCCGTGCTCGGCAGCGTAACGCTGGGCACCGGCCTTGATCATGAAGGTTTCTTCCGTGCAGGTCAGGCCGGCCAGAAAAAACAGCACAGGCACACGGCCTTGCCCGATAGCCTCTGCCAGGCTGGCAGCCCCTTTCTGAGCGCTGGCCTGTAGTTGCGGCGGCATGTACACAGAAAAACGCATGGGCAGGCCAATTGTCTGCGAAGCGTGTTGGTAGTAGCGCTGCCAACCATTAAAACAGCGGTGTTCGTTGAGCAGTTCCAGTGTCTGAGTCATAGCCCCCTCGTGTTCTCAATTGCAGATCCGGCCCAAAGCCCGTGGCACGCCCAAGGGCAGCATACGAGCTCTGAAACCGGGATAAAGAGTGCAGGCGACTGCCTGCGCCCTTCTCAAGCGACGTCTATCAGTACATCACCACCGAACGGATGGATTTACCGGCATTCATCAGGTCAAAGCCTTCGTTGATGCGCTCCAGCGGCAAGGTGTGGGTGATCAGATCGTCGATATTGATCTTGCCATCCATGTACCAGTCCACAATGGTCGGGACGTCGGTACGGCCACGAGCGCCACCAAAGGCAGAGCCCTTCCATTCGCGACCTGTGACCAGCTGGAACGGTCGGGTGGAGATTTCGGCACCGGCTTCGGCCACACCAATAATGATGGACTGGCCCCAGCCGCGGTGGCAGCACTCCAGTGCCTGACGCATCACCTTGGTGTTGCCGATACATTCGAAGGAGTAATCCGCGCCGCCGTCAGTCAGTTGAATAATGTGATCGACCACGTTTTCAACCTCATTGGGGTTCACGAAATCGGTCATGCCAAACTGGCGAGCCATGGCTTCGCGCTCGGGGTTGATGTCCACTCCGATGATCTTGCCAGCGCCGACCATCTTGGCGCCCTGGATCACGTTCAGGCCAATACCGCCCAAACCGAACACCACCACGTTAGCGCCCGCTTCCACCTTGGCGGTGAACAGCACAGCGCCCAAACCGGTAGTCACGCCACAGCCGATGTAGCACACCTTGTCGAAAGGTGCATCGTTACGAATCTTGGCCAAGGCAATTTCCGGCACCACGATGTGGTTAGCGAAAGTCGATGTGCCCATGTAGTGGTGCACTGGCTTGCCGCCAATGGAGAAACGCGAGGTGCCATCGGGCATCAGGCCCTTGCCCTGAGTCGAACGGATCGCGGTACACAGGTTGGTCTTGCGCGACAGGCAGGATTTGCACTGGCGGCACTCGGGCGTGTACAGAGGGATCACGTGATCGCCGGGACGCAGGCTAGTCACGCCAGCACCTACATCCAGCACCACGCCTGCACCTTCATGGCCCAGAATCGCTGGGAACAAACCTTCTGGATCAGCACCGGACAAGGTGTAGTAATCGGTATGGCAAATGCCCGTCGCCTTGATTTCGACCAGCACTTCGCCCGCTTTGGGACCTGCCAGATCGACCTCTTCAATCGTTAGCGGAGCGCCCGCTTTCCAGGCAACAGCTGCACGTGTTTTCATGTGGTCCACCCTCCGGGTAAAAGTAATTATGGTTACGGCAAACTCGGTCCTTCGGGACCAAACTCTTAAAGTATAGAGAGTATTTTATAAGGCGCTGCCCGGCTGGCGGCACCTTGTATGGGTAAAGACCCGTACAAATCACCTGGCAGGCATCAATACAAGGACGATTTACCCGTCAGCAGCACGCCCAGGCGCAACATGCCATAAGCCAGATAATCGCCCAGTCGACTGAACAAACCCAGCCGCTGATACTGCTCCGGGTAGACGCGCGCTGCATTATGCTCGATCTCGTACTCCAGCTTGGCCTGCAGGTCCTGGGTGAAAGGCACATCCTGAATCAGCACATTAGCCTCGCGCGCCAACAGCAGACTGAACGGGTCCAGATTGGACGAGCCCACCATGGAGTAATCGTCGATAACGGCGACTTTAGCGTGTAAATAGCTGGCCTTGTACTCGTACAGTTCGATGCCATGATCCAGCAACTTCCCGTACATGAATCTACAGGCCCGATATTGCAGGAAGTATTCGGCATGGCCTTGCAGCAACAAACGCACCCGCACGCCTCGTTCCGCCGTCTGTTCGATACGGCGACGCAAGGTACGGCCCGGAAAGAAATAGGCATTGGCCAGCACCACCTGCTCCTGCGCTTTGCCGAGCAAGTGCAGATACGCCTGCTCAATCTGCTGCCGATGGCGCACATTGTCCCGCAGCAGCAAGCAGGCCCGTACTCCTTCAAAAACCTGCCCGGCCTGCTCCGCCTTCTTGCGCGCCTGACGCCGCTTGCGCCATTCACGCCACAGGGTAAAGCGCTGGGTGAAGCTGTCCCAATCCTTGCGTCTGCGCCAGGCCATGCGCAGCCATAAAGCCTGCTGAGCACGCACCATATCGTCGACAATGGGCCCTTCGCAGCGTACAGCAAAATCAAAGCGCGGCCTGCCCTGTCCATTGATCAGGGGCACCTCATCAAAGTCGTCCAGAATATTGATGCCCCCCACAAATCCAATGCGCTCATCGACCACCAGCATTTTCCGGTGCAGTCTGCGCAAACGTCGCAAGGACAAGCGCGGTTCGCGCCACCCTTGGGGTTTGGGGCGATAAATCCGGTAGCGGGCACGCATGGCCTTCAACTGCTCGGCAATCTGCAAGGCATGCACATCACTGCCAAAGCCATCAATCACCACACGTACGCGTACACCCCGCTCACAGGCTCGTCGCAAGGCGTCCAGAACGCTGTGACCGCTGTCATCCAGGTTGAAGATATAGGTTTCCAGATGCAGACGCTTTTTCGCCTGATCGATAGCTTCGCAAATGGCCGGAAAGAACTCCTGGCCGTTTTGCAGCAAGGTGATTTGATTACCTTCGTGCCATAGTGGATCGCGCTTCAGACTCGGCATGCTTGCTAGGCCTATGCGTTAAGAAACCACTGAACGCCCCTTTACGGCAGCTCCAGCTCGGTCAGGATGGGGGCATGGTCGGACAACTGTTTCCAGGGGTCTCCCACCAGTACACGGGCATTACGCACTGCAAAACCACGCTGGTAGACGCGATCCAGACGTAGCCAGGGAAATGCCGCGGGGAAGGTACGAGGCGGTGGCGTCATGCGTGCGGCACCGTTCACGCCCAGCTGAATGCCTTGATCCGGCACGACCAGCCCGCTTTTGCGCATGGTACGCAGCCATTTGATGGGCTGACGCAGTCGGAAACGGTTATCGGCCTGACCACGAGGCGAGAACGAAAATACCTCGTACAGATTCAGCTGCTGCACAAAGATGGGTGCCAGGCGGTTATTCCAGTCGTTGAAGTCGCCTGCAATCAGCAAGGGCTCGTCCGCAGGGACAATGCGCTTGATGCGATCGAGCAAGGCCTGAACCTGACGAACTCGGCCGCTGTTGAACAATCCCAGGTGCACCACAATGCAATGCACCGGACGGCCATCGACATCAATGACGGCATGAAGCAAACCGCGCTGCTCCATACGATGGTCGGAAATGTCCTGGTTTTCGTACTGCAGAATGGGAAAGCGCGACAGCAAGGCGTTGCCGTGGTCCGTATGAGGGCGAACCACGTTGCAGCCGTAAGCCGTATTCATGCGCAAGGCAGCGGCCAGGGATTCGTGCTGGGCGTCCAGACTGCCTTGCAGCTGGTTACGCCCCTGCACTTCCTGCAAGAACAACAAGTCGGGAGACAGGCCGTAAAGTCCCAGGCGCAGATCCGCCAAAGACTCCCGTTTGCCCGAAGCCGAGCGGCCTTTGTGAATGTTGTAGCTAACTACCCGAATCACTGACACGCCGTCCCCCGTTCTGACTTACTTGTTTTCAACAGCCCGCAGACGAATATGCAACTCGCGCAGCTGCTGCTCGTCCACAGCCGATGGGGCCTGGGTGAGCAGACACTGAGCACGCTGTGTCTTGGGGAAAGCAATCACGTCACGGATCGAATCGGCACCGGCCATCAGGGTGACCAGACGATCCAGACCCATAGCCAGACCACCGTGTGGAGGTGCGCCGTATTGCAGCGCATCCAGCAGGAAGCCGAACTTCAGTTGTGCTTCTTCAGGGCCGATCTTCAAGGCATTGAACACTTTGCTTTGAACGTCAGCACGGTGGATACGGACCGAGCCGCCACCCACTTCCCAACCGTTCAGCACCATGTCGTAAGCCTTGGCAAAGGCCTTGCCAGGATCTGTTTCCAGCAGGTCTTCGTGGCCGTCTTTGGGGCTGGTGAAGGGGTGGTGAGCTGCAAAGTAGCGGTTTTCGCCCTCGTCGTATTCGAACATGGGGAAGTCCACCACCCACAGGGGTTTCCAACCTTCTTCAACCAGACCGTTCGCCTTACCGAATTCGCTGTGACCGATCTTGATACGCAGGGCACCAATCGCATCGTTCACGATCTTGGCCTTGTCAGCACCAAAGAAGATCAGGTCGCCGTTCTGGGCGCCCGTGCGCTCCATCACCTGTTTCAGAACCTCAACATTGATGTTCTTGACGATAGGCGACTGCAGACCTTCAGGGATTGAGGTCACATCGTTGACCTTGATGTAAGCCAGCCCCTTGGCACCGTAGATGCCGACGAACTTGGTGTATGCGTCGATTTCGCTACGTGGCATGGCGCCACCACCAGGAATGCGCAGAGCAACCACGCGGCAGGAGGGGTCGTTGGCCGGTGCGGAGAAGACCTTGAAGTCCACTTCACGCATCAGGTCAGCCACGTCCACGAACTCCAGCTTGACGCGCAGGTCAGGCTTGTCCGAACCGTAGCGCTGCATGGCCTCAGTCCAGCTCATGGTGGGGAACTTGGGCAGTTCCACGTTTTGCACAGTGCGGAAAATGTGCGTGACCATGCCTTCAAAAATATCGCGAATCTGCTCTTCGTTCAGGAAAGAGGTTTCGCAGTCGATCTGGGTAAATTCAGGCTGGCGGTCAGCACGCAAGTCTTCGTCGCGGAAGCACTTGGTGATCTGGTAGTAACGGTCAAAGCCCGACACCATCAGCATCTGCTTGAACAGCTGGGGCGACTGGGGCAATGCAAAGAATTCGCCTGCGTTCACACGCGAGGGAACCAGGTAGTCGCGAGCGCCTTCAGGGGTGCTCTTGGTCAACATGGGGGTTTCAATATCAATGAAACCCAGGTCGTCCAGGTAGCGACGGGATTGCATGGCCACTTTGTAGCGCAGCATCAGGTTGTTCTGCATCTGCGGACGGCGCAAATCCAGCACACGGTGCGTCAGACGCGTGGTTTCGGACAGATTGTCATCATCCAGCTGGAAAGCAGGCGTGACCGAAGCGTTCAGGATTTCGATTTCGTCGCAAACGATTTCAATCTCGCCCGAACGCAGATCAGGATTGACCGTGCCTTCAGGACGAGCCTGAACGCGGCCGGTAATGCGCAGGCAGTACTCATTACGGATACGTTCGGCCACTTCAAAGGCCTGAACGTTGTCAGGGTTGACGACAACCTGCGCCAGACCCTCACGGTCGCGCAGATCAATGAAAATCACACCCCCGTGGTCGCGGCGACGATGTACCCAGCCAAACAAATTGACCGTCTGGCCCAGGTATTCTTTGGAAACCTCGCCGGTATAACACGTACGCATCTAGGATGACTCCGAAATAGTAAAAACTGCAAATTGGAAAATTCAGGTTCCAGCCAAGGGGGGTGTCCCTTTGGGACCCTCCGGCTGGTCAGAAACAGGGGGCAAAGCGATCGGCTCGGTAGGGCTGACCACTCCCATGGATACGATGTATTTAAGCGCCGCATCCACTGTCATGTCGAGCTTGTGTACATCCGCCCGAGGCATCATCAGGAAAAAACCGGAAGTCGGGTTGGGCGTGGTGGGCACGTAGACGCTGACAAAGTCCTCTCCCAGAATCTGCGCCACTTGTCCGCCCGGCGTGCCGGTCAAAAAGGCAATGGTCCAGGAACCGGCCCTGGGATACTGCACCAGAACGGCCTCGCGAAACGCCTGACCATCGGGTGCCAACACCGTATCACTGACTTGTTTGACGGAATTATAAATGGAACGCACCAAAGGAATACGCCCAAGTAGCAATTCCCAACGATCCACAACGGCACGGCCCAGGTAATTGGCCGCCAGCAAACCCGTACCAAACAAGACAGCCAGCACCAGCACAATTCTAAAGCCAGGAATCCGCAGGCCGAACAGGGCCTGCGAAGACAGAAACTCCGGCACTACGCTCTCCAGCGTTTCGATCAGCAAGGTCAGCACCCAGACGGTGATGACCAAGGGCACCCAGATGAGCAGGCCAGTGACGAAATAACGCTTGAAGGGGCGCATAAGAAATGGTGTTAGCTGGACGATGAGGAAGAAGGTGTCGTCGCAGGCGCGGGTGTGGACGTAGCGCCACTGTCCGCGGGCTTGCTGCCACCCTGGTTACGAAAATCCGTTACATACCAGCCCGTACCCTTGAGCTGGAATCCGGCCGCCGTTACCTGTTTGGTAAAGGTAGGCTGGTTACATTCTGGACAAACCTCCAAAACGGGGTCCGACATTTTTTGCAGCACATCTTTTTCGTATTGGCACGAGCTGCATTTATACGCATAGATAGGCACGACTCACCCTAACAAAAAGCCGAAACAAACTTCGAGATACAAATAAGTAGGGTCGAAACCAGCAAATTCAAGCCGGAGACCCGCTCAATCAGCAACCGCAAAGGGTTCCCAGGGGCGCTTCTGCCGTGATTTTAGCCCTTTTGGCGTTCAATCGCACTGAACTTCGCCCCGGCCAGACAGGCCGCCCCTGGCGGCCATCCGGTTCAGATCAAAAACAGGCAGGCTGCGACCAGGGTTGGCACCATGGCACTGAGCAGCAAACGCAGAGGCGAGATCGCACCATCCGGGAAGCTGCCTTTCAGAATGGAGAAACCGGCGGGGTTGGGCGCGTTGGCAATCACGGTCAGACCACCGCCCGTAACCGCACCGGCCACCAGCATATAGCGCCAGATATCCGAGGTGCCTTCCACCAGAGAGCCCAGATAGGTCAGTGCCGCGTTATCCGTTACTGCCGTCAAGGCCGTCGCCCCCCAGAACAGCACGGTGGGCGACAAGCCGCCCAGCAGATCCTGCAGCCACCACTTCTGCAGACCGCCCAGGACCACCAGACCGGCCAGGAAGAAACCGACCATCAGGCCTTCACGCACCAGCAAGGGGTTCTGGTAATGCTTGTAGGAGTGGGCATAGCCAATAAACAGCATCAGCAGAGCCATGAACACAATGGGGTGATGCGCGCCCAGCACAATCGCCACCAGGAAAGCCACGTGAATGGCCATGACGGTAATGGGCACCGGGCGCTGCGCTTGTTTTGTTTCAGGCATACCCTGCCCCATTTCCATCAAGGCTTTACGGCAAACCAGGGTGACCAGGGTGGCATTGATCAGGACGGCCATCACAGCACGCCAACCAAAATGCGTCGCCATAAAGGCGGTGTCCCAGCCAAAGGTACTGGCCACCATCAAGACCGGAGGGGCTGCATAGGCAGTCAGCACGCCACCAATAGAGACGTTCACAAACAGCACGCCCACGGTCAAATACTTGAAACCGGCATGGCCTTGATGACGGAAATAGGCTTTGTGCAACAGCAGCGCCGCCAACGTCATGGCAGCGGGCTCGGTAATCAGGGAACCGGCCAGAGGCACTACCGACATAGTGATGAAGTAGGTGGAGATCTTGTCAGACACGGGCACAGCACGCGCCAGCACCGCCACCGTCTTGTTCACCAGTTCCAGAATCGGGCGGCTGGCGGCAACCACCATGATCGCGAACACGAACATGGGTTCGGTGAAGTTGCGGGTTTCCAGATACTCGATAGCGGACTGCAAATCCACAAAAACGGCCATATAGGCCACCAGCACACAGGCCCAGACGCCAAACACGGCCTCGACCTCGGACAACATGTGCCACAGCCCTGAGTGGCTGCCGCCTTTATTGGCCAGGCGGGCAAATACCGGAACCGAGAAGGTGTGGACGATGGCAATGGCAAATAGCGCCGTTGCGACATACTCAAGAGGAGAGGCCATTCTTCAAACCTTTAAAGCTTTACGTAAATTGCTTGAACACGGATCAAGCCAGGCTGATCGTGCCAGCCAAAGCGGCCACCACCAGCAACACACCAACCCAGATGTTGGCACGGAAAAGGCGCAGGCCTCGTTCGGGATAGCGCACGTCAAACTGCCGCATCTGCCACAGCAGATGAATGCCGATGACGGCCATCACCATGTAATACAAAATCCGCTCGTTCAGCAGAAAACCGCCCACCAGCCAGCAGGCCATGGCGGCGATGTAAAAACCGCTGATCCAGGTTTTGCCTGCCTCGCGGAAACGCAGAGCCGTGGAGTGCAGGCCCAGCTTGGTATCGTCAGCCATGTCGATATAGGCATAGATGGAGTCGTAGCCCACCTGCCACAAAATCGCGCCCACCCACATCAGGATGGCGCCAAAAGGCACCATGTTCTGCGTATCGGACCAGGCCATCAACATGCCCCAGTTAAAGCAGATACCCAGAACCACTTGCGGCCAGTAGGTAAAGCGCTTGCACAGGGGGTAAATCATCACGATCGGGAACAGGGCCAGTGCCAGCCAACGGCTGTACTCATTGATAGCCAGCAGCAGCAAGGCACACACGGCCATTTGCGCCAGCACGAAGATCACCGCCTGACGCATGGTGATCTGGCCGCTGGTCAAGGGCCGGAAACGGGTACGTTCAACCTGATGGTCGAAGTTACGGTCCGCCATATCGTTAAAGCAGCAGCCAATACCGCGCATCAACAAGGCGCCCAGAGAAAAGATCACCAAACGCCACAGGGTAGGAATACCGTCCGCTGCCTGCACCAGAGCGGCCAGAGCGGGCAAGAGGGTCAGCCAGGTGCCCACAGGCCGATCCAGCCTACACAAACGGGCATACGGCCCCCAGGATGCTGGCAAATAGCGAGCCACCCAGTCATTGTTGGGGCGCATATCGGACAGATCAGGACGCGGGGAAGATTCCGAAGCGGATGGAGATGTCATAGAGGTAAAACCTAAATCCAGGCCTCAAGCCATAGACTGAAAACAGGCATACCCTCTGGCAGAGGGTATGCGGTGGATTCCAGGAATCTGTTCATGCTCTGGGAGCAAGCAAAACGCAATGGCCGGCGCTGAAAACCACAGCGCTGGCCGGGCCAGCGCATGAAAAGACGCAGACCCATCAGTCTGCGTCCCTTGCCTGCCAAACGGCGATCAGGCTTCCTTGATGAGTTTACCCAAGATGGCGATGCCTTCGCGAATTTTTTCCTCGGGCACGGTGGCAAAGCTCAGGCGCAGGGTGTTGCGTTTGACGTCCTTGCCGGCGTAGAAAGGTTCGCCCGGAACAAAGGCCACCAGGTTCTCAATGGCCTTTTGCAGCAGGGCCGTCGCATCCACGTGCTCGGGCAAGGTCACCCAAATGAACATGCCGCCTTCGGGACGGGTCCATTGGGCCGTCGTCGGGAAGTTCTTGTCCATGGCGTCCAGCATGATGGCACACTGCTTCTGGTAAATATCGCGCACTTTGGGCAGGTGCTTTTCCAGGAAACCGTTATGTACGGCTTCGTAAACAGCCATTTGCGTCAGTGTGGAGGTGTGCAAGTCCGTGGCCTGCTTGATCTGCACCAGTTTGTCGATGATCTTGGCGGGAGCCACGATGTAGCCCAGACGCAAACCAGGAGCCAGCACTTTGGAGAAGGTACCCAGGCGTATCACGGTAGCACCGGCTTTGCGGCCCAAGGACAGCAGGCTGGGCAGACGCTCGCCGGCGTAACGCAGTTCACCGTAGGGATCGTCCTCGACGATCGGGATATGCGCAGCCGCACATCGCTCCACCAGGTCCTGACGACGCTCCAGAGGCAGGCGCAGGCCGGTGGGGTTCTGGAAGTTGGGCAATGCGTACAGCAAACGGGCGCCCATGGCTTCAGGAGCCGACACGTACTCGGGGATCATGCCCTGGCCATCGGTAGGAATAGCCACGAAAGAAGGGTTGTACACAGACAGAGCCTGCAAAGCGCCCAGATAAGTAGGCGACTCCACCAGCACCTTGCTGCCTTCATCAATGAACAGCTTGCCCAGCATGTCCAGGGCTTGCTGCGAACCGTTCACCAGCAGGATTTCGTCGGCGTCCACAGGGGCGCCTTCGGCGCTCATTTGCTCTGCCAGCCATTGGCGCAGGGGCAGATAGCCTTCCGTCGTGGTGTATTGCAGTGCCACACGGCCCTGCTCGCTCAGTACCTTGTTGAACGCGCTTTGCATTTCCTCGACAGGAAAGCCGACTGGAGTGGGCAGACCGCCCGCAAAGGAAATAATCTCGGGACGCGCAGTGACCTTGAGAATTTCACGAATTGCGGAGCCACTCAGTTTCTGGGCACGTTGGGAAAAGGTAAAAGACTGCGAGAGGGTATCCATGATTCGGGGAAGTCCTGAAGAAGAACGATTAAATACTTCATATGCAAACTTTCCAGCTTGCAATAAATAACGCAGGATGCCGAAAAAACCAGGCATCCTGCACCTTTGAATGAATTATGACTCGGGTTTATTAGCGTATACCTTGCCACCAAGCGGCTTGCAGCGCAAGTAGCTCAAGGGTTTGTGCTCGGGATTTACCCTGAAAAAACAGCCTGCCCTTCAAGACGATCGTCGCGCTTTGTCTATACTCAGCTATTGTATATACAATTAAAAAACCGCCCGGAGCCATGCCACCATGAGCCAGCCCCACCCTGCCACTTTGCTTCGCCTGCTAAACATCAGCAGCCTGCCCGCGCAGCCCTGGAAAAACGGTGGCGGCACCACGCGCGAGGTGCTGTGCCATCCCGAACATGCCGGCTATGAGCACTTTGACTGGCGCATCAGCCTGGCCCAGGTCCAGACCTCCGGCGATTTTTCCCGCTTCCCCGGCATAGACCGACACATCATGTTGATCGAGGGCGACAACATGCAGTTGATTCACGAGCAAGATATCCATGTGCTGCATCCATTCCAGCCCTACGCCTTCGCTGGCGAGGACAAGATGGCCTGTTTGTTACCACTCGGTCCGACACAGGACTTGAACCTGATGCTGCGCCGGGGCCGAGCCCAAGGCAGCTTGCACGCATGGCAAGGACGAAACGACTCCATGAAATTGGCCGCTGGTACGCATTTTCTATACGCACCGCAAGGCGGCTATCAACTCCAGGCCGACACACACAGCTGGACCCTGGGCGCCGGGCAAGCCCTGACAGGCAGCACACCCGCCCCCTTGTCCCTGCAACTGCAGGCCGACCCTGCTGATGCCCCGCTGGTCTACGCCTATATCGCTCCCACGGAATGAAATGATGAGCTACACACTTTGGACCGATTTACGCCTGGCCCCCACAGCCGACCCCGAGTACGTCATCGAAGATGGCTGCCTGGTTGTACAGGCGGACCGTATCGCCTGGATGGGCCCACGTCATGACCTGCCTGCGCAGTGGCAAGACGCCACTCAAGAACACAAGCTGGGAAACCGCTGGGTCACCCCCGGGCTGATCGACTGCCACACCCATCTGGTCTACGGCGACAACCGCGCCCAGGAATTTGCCTTGCGGCTGGCAGGGGCCTCCTATGAAGAAATCGCCCGTCAGGGTGGCGGCATTGTGTCCTCAGTCAAAGCGACGCGCTCCCTGAGCGAGGACCAACTGCTGGCCCAAGCCCTGCACCGACTGGATGCCTTGCTGGACGAAGGCGTCACCGCGATTGAAATCAAATCCGGCTACGGTCTGAATCTGGAGAGCGAGCGCAAAATGCTGCGTGTCGCCCGCCGTCTGGGCGAGCTGCGCCCGGTCACGGTGCGCACCACCTTTTTAGGTGCCCATGCCCTGCCCCCTGAATTTGCCGGGCAAACCGATGCCTATCTGGATTTGGTCTGCGATCAAATGCTGCCCACTCTGGCACAAGAAGGACTGATCGACGCGGTTGACGTCTTTTGCGAGCGTATTGCCTTCGACCTGAAGCAGTCCGAACGTGTTTTGAAAGCGGCCCAAGCACTGGGCCTGCCCGTCAAGATGCACGCCGAGCAGCTCTCCAATCTGGGCGGCACGGAAATGGCGACCCGCTACCAGGCCCTGTCCACCGACCATCTGGAATACCTGGATGAAGCAGGCGTCATCGCCATGAAAAAAGCAGGAACCGTGGCCGTGCTGCTGCCCGGAGCCTACTACTTTCTGCGCGAAACCCAGTTACCCCCGATTGAACTGCTGCGCAAACACGGCGTGCCGATGGCCCTATCCACTGACAGCAACCCCGGCACGTCCCCCTGTGCATCCCTCTTACTGATGCTGAACATGGGCAGCACGCTTTTCAGGCTGACTGTCCCCGAAGCCCTGGCAGGAGTCACCCGCCATGCTGCTCAGGCCTTGGGTGCCCCTGACATCAGTGGTGAACTCAGCATCGGATCCCGCGCCGACTTTGTCGCCTGGGACATAGACTCCCTGCCCGAACTGGCCTACTGGCTGGGCCTGCCACGCTGCGCCCTGGTCGTATACCAAGGCACAATCAGCCGTGACCTGCGTAAGGAATCGCCATGAGCATCCCCCGAAAACATGAAGCGCTCTGGGCCCCTTGGGCCTATCTGGACGGCCAGTGGCAAGCGAATGTACTGCTGCGCTGGGACCAGGACGGCACACTGACAGACGTTCTGCCCGAAGCCAGTCAGCAGGCTATAGACGCGGCGGGCTTCGTCCACACAGCGCAAGGTGCCGTACTGCCGGGCATGCCCAATCTGCATTCACATGCTTTTCAAAGTGCCATGGCCGGGCTGACTGAATTCCGGGGGCAAGGCCAGGACAGCTTCTGGAGCTGGCGCGACCTGATGTACCGCTTCGCTGCCCGTCTGGAGCCCGAGCACATGCAGGCCATTGCCCAATGGCTCTATATTCAGATGCTGAAAGCGGGCTACACCAGCGTGTGCGAGTTCCATTACCTGCATCACCAGCGCGACGGCCAGAATTACGCGCCCATAGGCCTGCTGGCCCAAGGCGTCATGGAGGCGGCCAGCGCCAGCGGTCTGGCCATTACCATGCTGCCCGTGCTGTACCAGTACAGCGATTTCGGCAGCAAGGCGCCGCGTCAGGATCAACAGCGCTTTCTGAATAGCCCTACGCAGTTGCTGTACCTGCTGGAGTCTCTGCACAACAGCCACCCCTTGAGTGCTGACCGGCGTTACGGAGTTGCACCCCACTCCCTGCGCGCTGCCAACGTTGGTTCTATCAGTACCTTAATCGACGGCCTGCACAGCCTGCCCTCACGCCACCCGATTCACATTCACATTGCCGAACAGATGGCCGAAGTACTGGCCTGCCGGGACATCAAAGGCAGCAGTCCGGTGGCCTATCTCTATGACAACTTCAATGTGGACGAACGCTGGTGCCTGGTCCACGCCACTCATATTGACGAGCAGGAGCGCAAGCAAATTGCCCGCAGCGGTGCCGTAGCAGGTTTGTGTCCAAGCACCGAGGCGAATCTGGGTGATGGCCTGTTCCCTGCCGCCGCCTTTCTGGCGGAGCAAGGACGAATGGGCATAGGTTCAGACAGCCACATCTGCGTAGACTGGCGCGCCGAACTGCGCTTGCTGGAATATGGTCAACGATTGATCAGCCAGCAACGCAATGTGCTGACTTCGTCCCAACAACCTTTCGTCGCGGACTACTTGTTTGGCACCTGCGCACGTGGTGGCGCACAGGCGTCCGGGCGAGCCAGCGGGCAATTAAGCCCCGGTCATCAGGCAGATTTAATGGTGATTGACCTGGAGCACCCCAGTCTGGCGGGGCTGGATAAGCAGCATTGGCTGTCGGCTCTGGTCTTTTCCGAACGCGCCCACGCCAACCCGATTCGTGATGTATTCGTCAGTGGTAAGGCCTGTGTGACAGAGGGCCATCATCCTCAGGAAGAGGCGGCATTTGCGGCTTATAAAAAAACATTGAGCAGTCTACTGAACAAGGCTTAGGTACAAAAAAATCAAATGATGGCCTGTAAGCCCTTGTCAGCAATGATATTCAGCAGCTTGAGTGCCGGGCCAGTGGGATGGGTTTCACCTTGCTCCCACTTGCGTATGGTCGATGCCGTAGTATGCAAATAAAGCGCAAATATCGGCTGGCTGAACTTCAAGCCTTCTCGCAGCCGCTTGATGTCGGCCGCATCGAACTCCCGAACTGGCGGTGGACAAATTGCGTCAAACTCGCGCATCGTCACCTTGCCGATCGCTCCTGCCTCCTGGAGCGCCTCCAGGTCGCCGCGTAGCGATTCGATGATCTTGCTCACAATGCACCTCCAATAACACGTCAGCCTGCAATGCATTCAACAAGGCTTCAGGCGACAAGCCCAGGAACACCTTCCCTACAAATTGCAGCGCTTTCTTCTCATCCGGCGTGATGTTCCCCTTGTCGCTCTTGGAGAACCCATGCAGGAACACATAACGGCTACCTATTCTGGCCGAAAGCAAGCTGCGATAGCCGCCGCTTTTGCCACCACCAGGGCGAGCTACCCGCTTCTTGTATAAGGCGCCACCCAAGTCCACATCGATCAGACCGCTTTCCATCTCCTGAACTGCCTTGCACAAGGCAATATCAGGCAGCTTCTCGGCCGCCTGCCATCGCGCAAAGTCTTTGCGCTTGAGAACGCGCGTCATATCGACCTCCAAACTATACCCGTATCGGGCACACTTATCAATCTCTCGTCGTGGAGCAGCCAATTCGCCATCCGCTCGCCCATCCCACGCGGGCTTATCCTCCTTGTGAACATAGCGCATGCACATCGCCACAGCCATATGACTTGTGAGCTTTATATCCATCTTGATTGGCACGCCTCAGTTGGCAATACAGGCCGTCGCTCGATAACAGATACCGTGCCTGCCTACGTAGGGGACGCAGCAGCCGTGGACTTATGTCAGCAGGGCGTAGTCCAGAGAAATGCAATGCTGGGTCGCCGTGAAGCAAAAAAATCCCTGGCGTGGGGACCCATGCCAGGGACAAGTTCGTGGAGACAAAAACAATCAGCAGTACTTCATGAAAACTAGAAAAGATCAGCCGCCGTCGCCGCCAGGCTCTCATCCAGCACCAAGGCTTTCAAGGCCTCGATATCGGGAGCCAAGTAACGGTCCTGATCGTAAAAAGGCACGGTCTGGCGAATCGCGTCTTGCACCTTTTTCAAGCGCTCGGAAGTCAGCAAGGGCGCATGAAAATCAATGCCTTGTGCCGCGCACAGCAATTCAATTGCCACAATCGCGGCCGTGTTCTGTGCCATGTCTTCCAGACGGCGCGCTGCAAAGGTTGCCATGCTGACGTGGTCTTCCTGATTAGCCGAAGTAGGCAGACTATCCACACTGGCAGGATGTGCCAGCGACTTGTTTTCCGAAGCCAGGGCCGCTGCGGTCACATGGGCAATCATGAAGCCCGAATTCAAACCCGCAGAAGGCACCAGGAACGGTGGCAAACCAGAGATGCTGGCATCAATCAACAAAGCGACTCGACGCTCTGCCAAGGCACCAATTTCAGCAATAGCCAGAGCCAAGCCATCGGCAGCAAACGCCACCGGCTCGGCGTGGAAATTACCTCCGGAAATCACCTGATCCGGCTCGCCATTCTTGCCGGGAAACACCAGCGGGTTATCCGTAACAGCATTGGCTTCCGTCAACAGGCTGCGTTCGTTCTGTGTGATCAGGTCCTGAATCGCACCCATGACCTGGGGCTGACAGCGCAAGCTGTAGGGGTCCTGCACCTTGTTGTCATTGTCGCGATGCGACTGACGTATCTGGCTGCCAGCCAGCAGCTCCCGGTACAGGCGAGCCGCATATATTTGCCCCGGCTGTCCACGGACCTCATGGATGCGCGCATCAAAAGGCGCATCACTGCCTTTGGCGGCGTCCACGCTCAAGGCACCGGCCAGAATCGCATTACGGAACAAGGTCTGGGTGCGGAACAGGCCGTTCAGGGCCAGAGCCGTAGACACTTGCGTGCCATTGATCAGTGCCAAGCCTTCCTTGGCAGCCAGCACAATGGGAGTGATACCCGCCTTGGCCAACGCCTGCTGGGCTGGCATCCATTCGCCCTGCCACTTGGCCTGTCCTTCCCCGATCAGCGTCAAGGTCATGTGCGACAAGGGCGCCAGATCACCCGATGCGCCCACCGAACCCTTGGACGGGATGAAAGGCACCACGCCCGCATTCAGAATATCCAGCAAGGTCGTAACCACATGCGAACGTATGCCCGAAAAGCCCCGTGCCAAGCTGGCAATTTTCATGGCCATGATCAAGCGGGCCACTGCATCGGACACCGGCTCGCCCACCCCCACGGAGTGCGACAGAATCAGGTTCTTTTGCAGTTGCTCCAGATCATGGTCGGGAATGCGTTGCTGGGCCAGCTTGCCAAAGCCGGTATTGATGCCATAAGCCGGATTACCTTCCCGGATGATCTTGGCCACAATGGCCGAGGACGCATCCATGGCCCCGATCGCCTCTGGTGGCAGAGTCAGAACAGTCGGTTCCTGCCAGATTTGGCGCAGTTGTGCCAAAGTCAGTGCGCCGGGAGAAAGCTCGATACTCTTGCTCATTTATCTGTCCTGTTTTTCTTACTTGATCATGGGCAATGTCAGCCCGAAATTCTTGGCCGTTTGAATCGCCAGCTCGTAGCCTGCATCCGCATGACGCATCACACCACTGGCGCAATCGTTAATCAAGACCCGCTCCAGACGGGCCGCAGCCTGCTCACTACCGTCGGCCACAATCACCATGCCAGCATGCTGGCTGTAGCCCATGCCCACCCCGCCCCCGTGGTGCAGCGAAACCCAGCTGGCCCCGCCGGCGGTATTCAACAAGGCATTCAACAAAGGCCAGTCCGACACGGCATCCGTGCCATCACGCATGCTTTCAGTTTCGCGGTTGGGGCTGGCCACCGAACCTGTATCCAAGTGGTCGCGGCCAATCACAATGGGCGCTTTCAACTCGCCCTTGCGCACCATCTCGTTAAAGGCCAAACCGGCACGATGACGCTCGCCCAGACCCAACCAGCAAATGCGTGCCGGCAAGCCCTGGAAAGCAATGCGTTCCTGCGCCATATCCAGCCAGCGATGCACGTGCTGATTGTCGGGGAACAGCTCTTTGATTTTTTGATCGGTTTTGTAGATGTCCTCCGGGTCGCCTGACAAGGCCACCCAACGGAACGGGCCTTTGCCCTCGCAAAACAAGGGGCGAATGTAGGCAGGCACAAAGCCAGGGAAATCGAAGGCATTGGCCACGCCTTCATCAAACGCAACTTGGCGAATGTTATTGCCGTAGTCCACAACCGGAATACCCATTTTCTGGAAATCCAGCATGGCTTGTACATGAACTGCGCAAGACTTGGCAGCCGCTTGTTGAATGCGGACGTGTTGGGCCGGGTCTTTCTGCGCCGCCTGCCACTGTTCCACCGTCCAGCCTGACGGCAAATAGCCATTGAGCAGATCGTGGGCAGAGGTCTGGTCCGTCACCAGATCAGGTTTCAAACCACCCGCTTGGGCACGTCGCACCAGTTCGGGCAGTACATCGGCAGCATTACCCAGCAAGCCAATCGACACCGCTTCCTTGGCGACCGTGTGTTGGGCAATCAACTCCAGCGCATGATCCAGATCCCGCGCCTGTTTATCCAGATAACGGGTCTGCAAACGGAAGTCGATACTGCTTTGCTTGCATTCAATCGTCAGCGATACAGCCCCGGCAAAGGTCGCCGCCAAAGGCTGTGCGCCGCCCATGCCGCCCAGACCAGCAGTCAGAATCCAGCGCCCGGCCAGCGAACCACAAAAATGCTGACGACCTGCTTCAGCAAAAGTCTCGTACGTGCCTTGCACAATGCCCTGGCTACCAATGTAGATCCAGCTACCCGCCGTCATCTGCCCATACATGAACAAACCGGCCTGATCCAGCTCGTGAAACTTCTCCCAGGTAGCCCATTTGGGCACCAGATTCGAGTTGGCCAGCAGCACACGCGGCGCATCGCTATGAGTACGGAATACACCCACCGGCTTGCCGGACTGAATCAGCAAGGTCTGGTCATCCTCCAACTGGCGCAGGCTGGCCAGAATCTGGTCATAGCACTCCCAGTTCCGGGCCGCACGCCCGATGCCGCCATACACCACCAGATGCTGGGGGTTCTCGGCCACGGCCGGGTCCAGGTTGTTCTGAATCATGCGGTACGCAGCTTCCGCCACCCAGTTCTTGCAGCTGAGCTGGGTACCCGTAGGGGCATGAATCTGCCGCGCAGGATCGAAGCGAGGATCGTGGCTGGCCGCCGAAGAGCGATGATCAGGCATGGTGATGTCCTCCATCTGAGGTGTCTCTGGATACGCGCTGGTTCTATCTGGCAGGCTGTTTCCACACCCGAAGGGCAGGTTCTGGCGCCGACAAAACAACGGTTTTCTTGTAAGCTCATGCCAATGTATAGTCATTTTTCCAAGTTGTCTATACATATAAAAAAGAGCCTTGCATAAGCTCGTGAATGCGAGCATGGGAAGGCATCACTCGCGGCCTGGTGCACGACCTCAGATCTGGCCTGCGCGAGACTCTTTTGAGTGTGAACACGTCCTACAGGAAAGCATAAAAATGGATGTCCCCCAGACGAGCCATTCGTCAACTGAACCAAGCATGCCCGCCTACCTGCAAATCAAGAATTTTGTGCTGGAGAAAATCCAGTCCGGCCAATGGCGTGAAGGTGATCTGATCCCCACTGAACTGGCTTTATGCGAACAATTTGGCGTGTCGCGCATGACGGTCAACCGCGCGCTGCGGGAGTTGACGAATGATGAGCTGCTGGTCCGCATCAAAGGCTCGGGCACCTACGTCGCGCAGCCCAAATTCCAGTCCACCCTGATCGAGATACGCAGCATCGCGCAAGACATACGGGAGCGCGGCCACCAACACAGCTGTCAGGTGCTGAGCATGGAGCGGCTGCAGGCCAGCCCGGCTCAAGCGCGGCTATATGGCATTGCACCGGGCGCAGCGCTGTTTCACTCCATTATTGTTCATGCCGAAAACGGCTTGCCTATCCAGTACGAAGATCGTCTGGTGGACGCGCAAATGGCGCCGGATTACATGGAGCAGGACTGGAGCCAGATCACGCCTAATGAGTACTTGGTGCGCGTTGCCCCCTTGCCAACCGGCTTTTACAGCATTGAAGTGCTGGTGCCGCCCGCCGGAATCGCGCAGGCCCTGCACATGAAAGAGCAGCAACCCTGTCTGGTGATGGACCGCCGCACTTTTTCCAGCGAGCAGTTCACAACTCACGCCAGGCTGTGGCATCCAGGGGATCGCTACAAATTCACTGGCAAGATGTGAGCCGTAAATCTGCTCTGCCTAGAGTTTGACTCCCAAACGCATCGATCAGGCGCACAGGCTTCTGGCCTCCTGAGTCATACACCATCGCCATTTTCTTGTCGCATTGACCTGGCATAACTAACCCTTGAGCTGATCACTTGCCAAGCACACCGGAACGAGCCTGCTCATGCTGGCGATAGCGGGTCAACGACAAGCCTGTATGGCGCTTGAAGTACCGGCACAGATAAGAGGGATCCTCAAAATTCAGCTGATCAGCAATCTGCCCGATCGCCAGCTGGCTGTAGGAAAGCAGCGCCTTGATCTCCAGAACCACTTGCCTGTCGATCAAGGCCTTGGGGCTGTCGTTAAAAAACTGTTTGCTCAGCTGGGACAGATAAAACGGGGTGATGTTGAGCGCATCGGCATAAAACTTCACCTCTCTGTGCTGCCGGCATTGCTGGCCAACCAGTTCCCAAAACCGCCAGCTGATCATTTCCTGACGGCTGAACGGCTGGCCGCCCTGATACTCGGACGGAATCTGCTGGGCAATATGTAGAAAGAAATTCTGCAGCTGATTACGCAGCATGATGTGCTGATGCAGCGTGCTGGTCTGCACAATCTCGTGCAGTTGCAGCAACCAGGCCGCCAGTAAAGCTCGATCTCTCTGCGGAGGCACACACCGCGGATTGTCGTGCAGGAACACGAACAAGGAATTAGGCAGCTGATAAGCCACTTCTGACGCCAGGTTCTTGGGCATCAACAGAAAAAACACCTTGAAACCGCGTGAGCGCCGTCTCAGCAAGGTAATCGTATCTTCGGCCAGCACCAGCACATCATGGGCCCGTACGACCTGATCCTTGAAGTTCAAGCTCACCAAAGCACGACCCGACAGGCAGATCATCAAGGTCATATAGGCATGACCGAAAGACAAAGGCATTCCCACGCCTTCGGCCAGCGTGGTCTGGCCTGTCAGCCAGCTATCTTTGGCGCTGAATAGTTGTGGAATCTGATGCATGGTGTTCCTCTGCCCTTCACGGCCCGGCAACCGACAGGACTTGCTAAAAGTACCGAAACTACCAAGGTCCTGCTCTGTTCGCCAAACCAGCCAGCTTCTATTCTGTTTTCTGATGAATGGTGAGTAAAGAAAATGACACTTCAAACAGAAAGACTTATTTTACGCCCCTGGCAGGACACCGATGCCAAGGACTTGTACGAATACGCCAAAGACGAGCGAGTCGGCCCGATTGCAGGTTGGCCGGTGCATACCAGCGTTGAGGAAAGTGCCGAAATTATCCGCACAGTTTTCAATATGCCTGAAGTGTATGCCGTCGAGCACAAAGATAATGGCCGGGCTGTCGGTTGCATCGGCATCCTGATCGGCAAGAACAGCAACTTCGAGATCGGCGAAGAAGAAGGCGAAATTGCCTATTGGATTGGCGTGCCCTACTGGGGCCAGGGCTTGATCCCCGAGGCCATGCACGAAGTGATGCGACACGCTTTTGAAACGCTGAAGCTGAAAGCACTGTGGTGCGGCTACTTTGCCAACAATGCCCAATCGCAGATCGCGCAAAGCAAGTGTGGCTTTCGCCATCATCACACCGAGGAAAACAAGTACAACCCGTTCCTGCAGGACTACCGGACTGAGCACATCAGCCGCATTACTGCTGAAGAATGGTTGTCCTTGCCCAAACAACAGGCCTGAACACCCGTCGTAACCCACGCCCACACCGCTGCTGTGGGTGTAGAACGGCCCCCAAAACCTGGATACCTGTCCCAGGCGTTTGGGGCCCGTTCACCTTGGGCATCGCGTGCAGCGCACGCGGTGTCTTCTAGGCCGTTTGCAAAGCGTGCTTGGGCTGTCGCAACAAGACAAAGAGCAGACCGGCAATCAAGGCCGCCAGGCCTGCCAGCGCATGCAGCACCGTCAAAAATGAAGCGGCATAACTGGCAGTCAATTGCGCTTCCAAACCAGGCAGCTGTTGCGCGGCCAACTGCAATTCACCCAAAGCCGCCCGACTGGCCGCTTCCAAAACCGCTGCTTGTGTAAACGTAGTGCTGCCCACACTCAGGTGCTGCTGAATCAAGGTAGCCAGCAGCACGCTGACCACGGCAATGGCCACACCATCCGCAGAGATTCGCACCGTATTGAAGATACCCGTCGCCATTCCAACCCGATCCGGGCTGACCACACTGACCGCCATCCCGTCCATCAAGCCCCAGGGCAAACCGATACCCACGCCGATCAGCAATAAAGGCAGATGCAGTGCTGGACCGCCACCTGCCTCAAAGCCTTCAGCCAGAGTCCATAAACCCACGGCCACCAGAAGCAAACCCAGGCTGGACAAGGTGCCTGCCGATAGCCAGCGAGTCAGCAAGGCCGCCACAAAAGGCACGATCAACAAAGGCGCAGCCAGCCAAACCATCATCTGCCCGGCCTGCAATGCACCGTAACCATCAATACCCATAAAGCGACCGGGCAACAACACAATCAGCACGATGAACAGGAATGCAGGGGCTGCAGCCAAAGCCTGCACACCCACAAAGCCGGGGTCACGAAAGAAACTCAAATCAATCATGGGCTGCGTAACGCGGCGCTCTATGCAGACAAAGCCCACAAAGGCGACAACAAACGCCAGCAGGGTGGACAGCACCCAGCTATCGGACCAGCCCCGTTCCGGGATCAGCAACATGCCATAAGTAAACAGGCCCAAAGCCAGCGTAAAGCTAATGGCACCCGGCCAGTCCAATGCACCCTGCGAGCCGCCCTGACTGGGCTTGGTACTGATCAGAACCAGCAACAAACCGACCACGCCAATAGCCCCGGTCGCGTAGAACACGCCTTGCCATTGCAGCGCCTCCACAATCCAGCCGAAAAACCAGGGACCAAAAGACAGCCCCAGCCCGAAAGACGTGCCTAACAAGCTGAACGCCCGCGCCCGTGCACGTCCTTCAAACAAGGGAGCCAGGGAGGACATGGCAGCGGCAAAAGCGGCGGCACCGCCCAGGCCCTGCATCATGCGCAAAATATCAATCCAGAACACGGAGGGCATGAAAGGAATGGCAATGGTAAAGGCGCAAAACCACAGCATGCCAATCAGCCAGATGCGGCGCTGGCCGTAAATGTCCGTCAGGCTGCCTGACACCATCATGGCACCGCCGTAACTCAGGATGTACGCGTTCATGATCCAGCTCAGCTGGGCGGCACTACCACCTAACTCTGCACTGATGGCCGACAGCACCACTGCCGGGCCGGTGAAGCACAAGGGGATCAATAAAGCCGTTAAACAGGCTGACAATAATTGCAGCCGACGCATGGCCGGCGATGAAGAAGAGGAAAGCATGGTTCTCATTGACTGCTAAAGCGTGCGTGCCCAACAGAAATGAACACGGCGTGAAATACCCGCATGATCGGGGTCGATTTCAGGAGCTTAAGCGTCACCCCATCAAAGAAAAATACACTACAGTTATTAATACTTAGGAAATAAATTCTTAAATAGAGTCGGCACCATGATGGAAAACCTGAGCAATATCGGCCTGTTCGTACGCGTGGCGGAACGCCTGAGCTTTTCGGCCGTGGCCCGCGAATCCGGCCTGTCGCCCTCCACAGTAGGCAAGTCCATCGCCCGCCTGGAAGAGCGGCTGAAAGTGCGCCTGTTTCACCGCAGCACCCGCACTCTGGCCCTGACTGCCGATGGCAAAGTTTTTCTGGAGCGCTGCAGACGCATCTTGAGTTAAATCGAAGCGGCAGAACTGGAAATGTCCCAAGCCAGTGAAATGCCGCGTGGCACCTTGCGAATCAGCTTGCCGCGCTACAGCGGCCTGTTTCAGCAGGCCATCAGCCACTTCATGCAGCGTTATCCGGCCGTGGAACTGGATCTGGACTTTTCTGACCGTCTGGTCGATGTGATTGGCGAAGGTTTTGATGCTGCCATCCGTGCCAGCGCCTTGAGTGATTCCGGCCTGATGCGCCGCCGTCTGTGCACGTTCCGTCGCGTCCTGGCTGCCTCCCCCGAATATCTACAAGAGCATGGTCGCCCCTTGCACGCCAAAGATCTGCAACACCATGCCTGCCTGCACTACCGCTTCCCCAATACCGGGCGGCTGGAACAATGGCCAATTTCCGAAACTCAGGACATACCCGAGCTGCCCCGCACACTGGTTTGCAATAGCGTGGAAATGCGGGTGCATCTGAGCTTGCAAGGGCAAGGCATCGCTTGCCTGCCAGATTTCACCGTGGGCGAGCATTTAAGCAGCGGACGGCTGCAAACCATTCTGGATGAATGCACCCATAACACCGTGCCACTGTGGATTGTCTGGCCTGCCAGCCGCAACCTGTCGCCCAAGCTGCGCGCCTTTATTGATTGCATGAGCGAGGCGGTTTTCCAGACCTAACCAAACACATACTGCTAGTGCCTCCTGCTCAGTCCCCGGTCAGCTCGGAAGCGGCATCCTGGGACTGGCTGACGCACAAAAAGAGCAGGCCACCCATGACAGAGGCCCCAACAAATGACATATCCTTAAACCACCTGCTTGATCAGCAAGGCCGCAAGGTACATGCCCAAACCAAAAACCGCGTGTGTCAGCAGGCTGCGCAAGCGGTTGGTCCAAGGCGTGGGGGTACGCGAGGCCGCCACTCCGGCTCCCATGGCGGGCTGCATGACAAAAAAGGGCATCACGACCGTAGCCATGCCCACCATGACGGCGGGCAACCAGCGGGGATCTTGCAGCCACTCAGTGCCGTAAACCGCAAGCAACAAAAAGGCGAAAACAATGCCCACAGCATAGTGAATGAACCAGCCCCAGGCAGACTCTCCCGCAATCGGCTCAGCCTTGCCGATACTGCTGTGTGCGATCTGGCCACGCAGCAAATGCCCGGCCCAGCGCCCCACCATGGCGTAGTTCAGCGTGGCAACGCCCATCGCCCTTTGAATCAGGCCCCAGATATCCATGAAAATAGTGGCTCCGACTCCGATCAGAATCACATGCACCCATTCATTGATCGACAACATTGGCAATCCTTTCCGTTGATAAGCACTTTGTTTTTGAGCAATCATAGAAGTTGAAGTCAACTTCAAGTCAACAGGTACAAGATGGATATTTCAGAAGTTGCCAAGCAAACCGGCTTACCCTCCTCCACCGTGCGTTACTACGAGAAAGAAGGCCTGATCCGTGCAGTCAGCGCCCCCGGAGAACGGCGTCGTTTTACGCCCCAAGTGCTGGATCAACTGGCCTTGATTGCCTTGGGGCAAGCGGGCGGTTTGTCGCTGGAAGAAATACGGGCCATGCTGCCTCCCGATGGTTCTGCGCAGGTGGACAGGCAATTGCTGCTATCCAAGGCCGATCAACTGGATGCCACCATCAAGCGCCTGAAAGCCATGAGCGAAGGTTTGCGCCACGCCGCGCACTGCCCCGCCGCCAACCATACGCAGTGCCCGACATTCCAGCGTTTGCTGAAAGCCGCCGCCATCCGGGTAAAGAAGAACAAGACCAGCGGCTCCAGAGCAGCGATGTCGCATCTTGCCAAAACGGTGTCGGGCATAAAAACAACCACCACAAGCTGACGCTTCAAGGCTGTAAGAACCTCCCCCTATAATGAGCAGTTGTCGCAGCAAGGCCAGGCCAGCCGCCACCTTAAAGTATCCAATCCGCGACACACCAACAAACGATTATGAGAGGAGCCGTCTGCATGACGAGCACTAAGTCAGCAACTGAGTAAGCCGCAACAAGCTCTGGTCTTGTTGCGGCGTTCTGTACTTCCAATCCCGCTGATTGATAACAAACAGACGCCGCCCGATTTCTTTTTCGAGTGGTAATTTTGTTATGTCTTCCTCACGCTCTTCCTGGGCTTATACGCTGCCGGCTGCCCTGCTGCTGATGGCGCCCTTTGACATCCTCGCCTCCCTGGGGATGGATATTTACCTGCCCGTCGTCCCGGCCATGCCGGGACTTCTAGGTACGACCCCAGGCATCATCCAGCTGACCCTTAGCCTTTACATGCTGCTATTGGGTGCGGGGCAACTGATCTTTGGCCCCCTTTCGGATCGCATAGGCCGACGACCTGTTTTGCTGACAGGGGCCGCCCTGTTCGTGTTGGCCTCAACCGCCGCTGCCTTGTCCAGTTCCGCCTGGGCTTTTGTTGGTTTTCGGGTGCTGCAGGCACTGGGGGCTTCGGCCACCCTTGTGGCCCTGTTTGCCACAGTGCGCGATGTGTATGCAGACCGCCCCGAAGGGGTAGTGATCTATAGCCTGTTCAGCTCCATCCTGGCATTCGTACCCGCCTTGGGGCCTATTGCAGGTGCTCTGATTGCCCGTATGGGAGGATGGCAAGCCATCTTCCTGAGTTTGGCAGCGATGGGGCTCATAGCCTGGATCCATGCGCTGTGCAGATGGCAGGAGACCCGACCTGCCAAACCGCTGCATTCCCAGCAGCGCGCACTGGCCGTCTTCAAGAGTCCGGCCTTCTGGGTCTATACCCTGGGCTTCTCCACCGGGATGGGGACATTTTTTGTTTACTTCTCGACCGCGCCCCGAGTCTTGATCGGACAAGCTGGCTATTCAGAAGTGAATTTCAGCCTGGCCTTTGCCAGTGTTGCCCTAGTGATGATTGCCACCACCCGCCTGTCCAAAACCTTTGTGGCTCGCTGGGGAACGGCCGGGAGCCTGAGACGCGGTATGGGTTTGATCGCCCTAGCCGCCCTGTTGCTGGCAGCAGGACAACTCCTGCTGGAACCCTCCTTTAGCAGCTTTATCCTGCCCATGTGGCTAGCCGCCATGGGCATTGTGATGACGGTATCCGTCACCGCCAATGGCGCCTTGGCCCAGTTCAATGATGTAGCCGGTTCCGCCGTGGCAATCTACTTCTGCGTGGAAAGCCTGATCGTTAGCGTGATCGGCACCTTGGCAGTGACCTTGCTGGATGGGGACACTGCGTGGCCGCTGGTAGTCTTTGGGCTGGGAATGAGCAGTGTGGTTTTGCTTGCTTTGATGTTGCTGGAGGCAAGGCCCAAACGCGAGGTTTAAGGTTAAAAAAGGAAGGCTTTCGATAAGCCTTCCCTTCATTTAGATCACCCGTCGTCACTGTTCATGAATAATGTCAGGAGCGAGCTACGGCGGACGACAATGCAATCAGACGTACTCAATTCTGTGTGTCGCCAGCCATCCCCAAACTCAAGTCATACGTCACCCACGCTGTTGCCTGAGTCAAACCATCGTATAGCCTGCGCGCCTATACATTGTCCTGCGCCGTAATCCAGCGCAGGAACGGCCAGCCCGCTTTGCCTACTCCCTGGTGACCTTGCCCGATGCGACACAAAAAGCAGAGGTCCGTGCCTTTAGTGATTGGATAAGCGAACAAGCCCAGCTATAGCAAGGTAGCCAGCCTATGTAGGACCGCCACTTCAACAGTCCTCATGTCCACACCCCCTGCTCCAGACATCGACAATCCGCCTGACTTCCAACAAGGAAGCATATGATTTTTTTGAAAAAAACCCCGCCCCAAAAGGACGGGGCAAACCTCAACAAGCAATTGAAAAACTCTTAAGGTAATTCCACGGCCACCGGTCCACGGGGACGGGAACAGCACAACAAGATTTTGCCCTCTGGCACCGGGTCCAGCGGCTCTTCAAAATAGTCGACCTCGCCCGACACCAGAGTGCACATGCAGGTATTGCACAGGCCTGCGCGACAATTGAAGTCCGGACTCAAGCCCGTTTCTTCCGCCAGATCCAGCAAGGAGGGGCAGTCCTCATGCCATTGGGCCTGGCGGCCATCGGGCAGGAATGTCACCGTCTGCGCCGCATCTTCCCCTGCTGTCGCGTCTCCCCTTACTGCTTCTACAGGCGAATCCAGCTCCAACACATTCGCATCGACACGACTGGAGGGGGCAGGCTGGACATGATCCTGAACCGCACTGGCTGCACCATCATCCGCCAAGGTGTTTTCCAGCACCGTCGCCGGGCCAAAAAACTCGTAGTGAATGCGCTCACGTGCCACACCCAGACTACGCAGCACACCATAATTGCTCTGCATGAAGGCACTGGGCCCACACAGGTAAAACTCGTAATCATCCAGTGGCAGCCAACTCTGCAACTGCTCACGTGTAATCAGTCCCGCCACATGGTGCAAACCTGCTTGCTCATCATGTTCAGTCGGGTTGCGATAGCAGAAGTAAAGCTGCACGCCTTCGCGTTGTGCCACCAGCTCACGCATCTCATCGGCAAAGGCATGCACCGCGCTGTTATCGCATGCATGAATCACATACACCTTACGCTGGCTGCGTTTAAGTAGACGATGCAGCATGGCCAGCAAAGGGGTCTGGCCCACGCCACCGCTTAGCAACACCACAGGCCGCTGGCTGCTCTCGTCCAGCACGAACTCGCCCATAGGGCCGGCCGCATTCAACACATCACCTGGCTGCACGTGTTGATGCAGCCAGGTGGAAGCCACACCATCGGCCACGTTCAAGCCTGCCGGAGCCTTCTCGTGTTTGACGGAGATACGCAAACGATCCGTGCAGTCTGGGTCCCCCGACACGCTGTAATTACGCAGCACAGTTTGCCCGTCAATCTCCAGACGGAACACCAGATACTGGCCTGGCTGATAAGGTGGCACAACACCGTCAACTGGCTCCAGCACAAACGAAGTAATCACGTCGCTTTCGCGCAGCTTTTCCAGTACCCGATAGTCCCGAAAACGTCGGTTGGCTGCGGCTTCGGTGGGCACAGGTGATGCAGTCGTATTCATCGCACTCAAGCCGTTGTTGTCTCGCTGGCGACAGCTTGTTCAGCCTGGATCATCTGGCTGATCTTGCGACGGAAGCGCAAGGGACCAGAATCCAAGGGCAAGTCCAAAGCGGCAGGACGCTCTTTCAGGGCTTTATGCACTTCTTCCAGAACCACTTTGTCTTCCAGGAAAGCGTGGCGCACGTCTTCGTTGAAAATCTTGGAGATGGCCTCGTCATCCGGGCTGAAATTGCGCAGCTGGAACCAGAAGTAGCGGGTGTGTTCTTCGTCGATAGGCGTCAGGAAGTTATAGGAGTCCATCAGGAAAACGTCCTGGTGGTACTCGCTGGGCTCCTCGGTAGCCGCACCGGCGGGCAGGAAGATGGCCTTGATCACGGCCAGCGACGGGAAACGCACTTCGTATTGCTGCTTGCGGTCGCAATTGCCTTCAAATTTCACAAACTGCTTGTAAAACGGCGCAACTTCCACATTTTTGGACCAGCGCGAGACCGTCACGCCATTGTCCTCAACCTTCACCGTCAAGGGCAGGCCGATGATGTCGGGGCTACCAAACGAGCTTTGGTGTACCCAGGACACGTGCGAAGGGTCCAGCAAATTGTCCGTGACGTACAGGTAATTGCAGTCCAGTTCCATGGCGTCGCCACGGTTCACACCCCATTCGGGATTCTCCCACTCGGGGATGTCGATCAGTTTGGACGGATCAGCCAACTCAGGATCACCCATCCAGACCCAGACCAGGCCAAAACGCTCCGTACAGGGGTAGCTGCGCACCACCGCGCTTCTAGGGATTTGCGCCACACCGGGTGCCTTGGTACAGGAGCCGCTGCAATCAAACGTCAGGCCGTGGTAGCCACATTCCACCTGGTCGCCAATCAAGCGGCCTTTGGACAAAGGCAGGCGACGGTGTGGACAGGAATCTTCCAAGGCCACGGGCTGGCCGTCTTCGCGGCGATACAGCACCAGGTTTTCGCTAAGCATACGCACAGGCTGCAAGCTGCGACCGAGCTGTGTAGCCAATGCGCCTACATACCAGGCATTGCGTACAAACATGATTTACCCCCAACTCTAAATGCGGTGCATGATGGCTGAACGAGCCCATTCATGTTCTCTTGTTTGTCATGATAGTCGCAATCAAATTCAGCCTACTATCCATATCGTTTAGAATTTCTAAAGTTAAATTACTTTTCTGGACGGGGTCTGATCATCATGGATACCTTGCCTCCCTTACGTGCATTGCAAGTCTTTGAGACGCTGGGCCATAGCCAAAGCCTGCAAGAAGCCGCCCGTCGTCTGAAAATTACTCCCGGTGCCATCAGCCAGCAATTACGTTTGCTGGAAGACTCGCTGGGCTGCAGCCTGACTTACAAAGAAGGCAAACGCTTGCGACTGACAGCGGCAGGGGTGCGCTTTCATGAAATCTGTACACAGGCATTTGAGCTATTACGCGACGGCCAGCAAGAAATGGAGCGGTCGCGCAACACCAGCCTGCTTTCGATCAGCGCTTTGCCGTCCATGCTTAAAACCTGGATGGCTCCGCTGGCATTTCAATGGCAGGAGCAGTACGACCCGGAGCTGACACTGCATCTGAAAGGCAGCCATGCCGAGCCGGATCTGGAAGCCGAGCAAATCGACTTTCGGATTACCTACGGTCAGGCCGCCGCCCGCCCCCGCAGCTTTACCGAGCTGTATACAGACCGTGTCGTTCCCGCCTGCAGCCCGACCCTGCTCCAGGGGCAAGCCGCCTTGCGACATCCTCGTGATCTATTGAACTATCCCTTGCTGTCCTCGGACTGGCAGCCACGCTTTACCTCGCCGCCATCCTGGCGCGACTGGTTTGAGTCTTTGGATATAGACATAGGCGATACGCCCCTGGACCGCTTCCGGGTTTTTTCTCTGTCGCACATGGCGCTGGAGTCTGCGGTGGCCGGTCAGGGTTTTGTATTGGCGCAATGCTCGATGATAGAAAAGGAAGTACGCAGCGGGCAGCTAATCCTGCCCTTCTCCCATTCCTTGCCTCTGCCCTGGCCCTATGTGCTGACCCGACGGGCGGGTGCATTTGAGTCACCTCATAGCCAGGATTTCCATCGCTATTTGTTGAACCGGGCGCGGCAGCAGGAGCAGATCAATCAGGAACTGCTGCTGCAAGCATTAGCCTGAGCAATGTCGCAGCACGACGAAACACGGCTGGATTGCCGATAGACCTTGCTCGCCTGGCCGTGGCTAAGCACTAAACCATTGAGTGCTTCAGCTATATAAGCGCAGGGCTGTTCGATGGCTTAGCTCTACACCGTTCCACTTTTCAGTTCAGGCTCAAGCACCCAGCCAGGTGAGCAAAACAAGTCGAGCGCCTGGATCAGACAAGTACGCATAAGCGCTTTCTACCACGCAATCCACGCAGTTGCGGATGCATTTCCAGCATCAACAAAAAAGCGTGTTTACCGCCCCAGAAGGGGCCATAAACACGCTCTTTAATCCTGCTGGAAAGACGTCAGTGTCTTAGGCCACCACAGCAGCCAGCGACTCCGCGAAGTAATCCACGTTGGACTGGTTCAGACCTGGCACGCTGATGCGGCCCGACTCCAGCACGTACACGCCAAAATCGTCACGCAGTTTCTGGATCTGCTCTTTGGTCAGGCCGGTGTAGCAGAACATGCCTTGCTGTTTGACGAAGTAGCTGCTGTCGTATTGGGGAGCCAGCTCTTTCAGACGATCGTGCACACGCTGACGCATGGCAGCGATACGCTGACGCATGGTTTCCACATCTGCCGTCCACTCGGCCAGCAAGGACTCATCGGACAAGATGGTGGCAATGGCCTGACCACCGTGCGATGGCGGGTTGGAGTAGATGCGACGCACCACGGCCTTGAGCTGACCCAGAACACGATCGGCTTCATCCGCGCTCTGGCACACCACCGACAAGCCACCGCAGCGCTCGGAGTAGTAGGAGAAGTTTTTGGAGAAGGAGTTGGCCAGCAAGAACGTCAGGCCAGCATCGACCATGGCGCGCACGGCGAAAGCGTCTTCGTCCAGGCTACGGCCAAAACCCTGGTAAGCCATGTCCAGGAAAGGGATCAATTTGCGCTGTTGCAGCACAGGGATCAGTTGCAGCCACTGCTCGTCGCTCAGATCAGCCCCGGTGGGGTTATGACAGCAGGGGTGCAGCAAGACAATGCTGTGCTCGGGCAGGACGGAAATGTCTTCCATCAGGCCGGTGAAATCCAGACCGCGCGTGGCTGGATCGTAATAACGGTAGGTGTGGGTAGGAATGCCCGATCCACGGAAGATGGAGTGGTGATTATCCCAGGCTGGATCGCTGATCCACATTTCACTATTGGGGTAGGCTTCGTGCAGGAAGTCGCCACCCACTTTCAAGGCCCCCGAACCGCCCAATGTCTGAATGGTCGCAACACGACCTTCTTGCAGCACTTTGCTGTCGGCGCCAAAAACCAGTTTTTGCACGGCGCTGCGGTAGGAAGCCAAACCTTCAATAGGCAGATAGCCACGGGGCTGGCCCTTGGCCGCCCATTGTTCTTCAGCCCGGCGAGCCACATCCAGCAAAGGCAGACGGCCTTGGTCGTCGTAATACAAACCAATGGTCAGGTTGACCTTGCGATCGCGCGGATCGGCGTGAAATGCCTCGTTCAAACGGAAAATCGGATCGCCACCATAGGCCTGCAAATGCTCAAACATGCTTGTTCCTTGAAAAATTACGGTTGTGGGCCGCCCGGGCTGATCGCCGGTCTATTCAAATAACCATTGACCTTATACCTTGGGCCTACTTTAGCCAATATCCTGGGGCTCTTTTTGCAGCACATGAGCACGCGAGCGATGCGTGAATGCGTCATCAGACTTGTCCCCCCTTGGCTCGGCACGGCACCTGTTCTTGTCTAGTCGGTGCAGGCTGTCAAACGCCAGCGTCACCTTGAAGTCTTTTCACATTTTCAGCAAACCGAAGCCTCAAGAACGTGAACGCGGTGTACCAGCCTGTCTGCCTGGGCCTTGCCAGCAAAGAATATACATGGCTTTCTGAGGATACAGAACCGTGCACTTGCATTCATTGTGCTTTCGGTCCTCCCGCACTCCCCAGCTGTCACCGCATTGTCATATGCAGATCCCGTCCAAGACCGTTAACATGGGACTTTCACCGTTTCAACAGGAGTCCGCCGTGTCCGTATCGCCGCTGCCCAGTTCCCTATCCTGCCCTTTAGAAGGGGCCAGCAACTTCCGTGATATTGGCGGCTATGCCACAGACTCCGGCTCCTTTCGTAAAGGTCGCGTCTACCGTTCGGACCATTTGGCGGATTTAAGCAGCCAGGACCTGGACACCCTGCAAGAGCTGGGTATTGCCTGCTCACTGGATTTCCGGGGTGCACATGAGCGCAAACGCTCTCCCTACCAGTACAGTTTTCTGACCAGTCATGCGCTGACCGTCGAACCCACCGTATTGCCTGATTTTCTGGACATGCTTGCCAAAGGCGAAGTGGACGTCAAAGCTGCCTACGGCACCATGAACAAGACCTACACGGAATTCGTGACTGGTCATGCCGCTACGTTTGGACGGGTCTTTGACCAGTTGCTGGAAACCGATACCCCTGTCGTCATGCACTGCACGGCGGGGAAAGATCGCACCGGCTTTGCCGTCGCCCTACTGCACCGCGCCACTGGCGTACACCCTGATGATGTGATGCACGACTATCTGCTGACCAATCAGTTCTTCCGCCGCCCCAATCTGCCCGATAACCGTGGCATCAGCGAGGAAGTGCTGGATATTCTCTGGGGCGTCCAGCCCGAGTTTCTGGAAACCGCCTTCAAGACGATTGATGAAACGCATGGCAATCTGGAGAACTTCCTCCAGAACGCCTTGAAGCTCAGCCCCGCTCGACGCGAAGCCTTGCTGGAACGCTACACCGCTTAAACCACGCCTACGGAGGTCGCTGGTAGTTCCCAGTGACCTTCCAGGCTCAGGGCCGGTCCCATCACATTGCGCCAGGTCGGCAAATCATGCATTTGCGTGAACAAAGGCATGCAATAGCGTGGCTGCACCATGTCCACCAGCCAGCGTAAATCCGTCAAACGCGGATGCACATTCCAGCACAAGGTATGCGTGCCACGTGGTGCATGGGGAGCCACATAGCCGGTGTGAATCAACAAGCGCTCGCCAGACTGGGCATTGGGGTCCGCAACCCGCGCCTGGTGCTCGCGAATCAACTCCCCTGCCTTGCCCTGACAGCCGTCCGGCTCACCGGCCAGCAGCAGGTGCGCTTGCGGATCAAACGTAGCCGCACGCGGCATCAACTCACGCAAGGATTGCTGCACACCCGGCAACAACAAGTCACTGCTTTGGCTGATCATGCGGGTCAGGTTTTCGTAGCAGGACGCGTCCATGCTCCAGTCCTCAAAACCTTGCTGCTGGCGCCACAAGGCAATCTCTATCGCCCGACCTGACGGCGGCACGGGCAACAAGGCAGGATGCGACTCCAGCAAAGACTCCAGAATGCTCCAGGCCACGTGATGAGACTGATCGTACAAACCGTAAGATGCATCCAGCAAAGCCAGATACGCAGGTGGTGGCAAATCGAAGGGGAACAACAGGGATTCGCAGGAAAAGTCCCCGCTATAGAACAGCCCACCGCCCACATCCAGATGCAGCCAGACCCCCCCCAAAGCATGGCCGGACAAGCCGGTACGCACGGCAATATCGCCGATATAGGTCGTGCCACGGGTTGGCAGCTCACGCCAGATCCGCCCAGCAGGCAGGCTGCGCGCCGTAGAGGCCGTGGCATATATAGGTATGTGTTCAGGCAGCTTGGATAAGGAGCCAATATGATCCTGATGATCGTGCGTCACCAGAATGGCGTCTACCTCCAGCCCTTGATACCAGTCGCACACCTGTCCAGGATACAGAGGCCCGCCGGCATCCAGCAGCAATCGCAAGCCACATGCCTGCACTAGAATGGCGGCTGGCGCTTTGCCACCATAGCCGCTTAACACCGTCACCAGGGTCTGGTTCATGCTCCGTCCCCTACAAGGCATTCAGGCCAGTACATCGCCAAGCCACACCCGGCATCCTGCTTTGCGGCACGGCACAACACCGTGCACAAAAGCAAAGCATCAATAAGCGCAATGGGCCGCAGCGCACGCTGCCGGACAGAAAAAGGCATCAACTTAAAGAACCAGAGTCACCGAAGTGCCCTGCCTTAAAAAGACTACGACAGGCTCAGGTTAAACAAGTGTTCTTTCAGCCCTGTTACAGTTTTATGGCAGTTCGATGGCAGTCACCACGCCTGGAGAAAACAGACAAAATAAAAAAAGAGCGCCAACATCAGCGCTCCTAAAGTGGGGGAACTACAAACAGGAACTCAGACAATCAAAGGCGTGAGAAACACAGCCAGTACCACTGCCGTCAACAAGCGCATCACAATGCCCAGAACGGCGGCCAGCATGACTTCTTTTTCATTCAGATCCGAGCATTCAGCCCAGACCACCGGAATCTGTCCAAAGACAGCCGATAAGGGCAAACCGGACGACGCCAGTACAAATGAACCCACTACCAGAGATGGATCCAGTGTGGAAGCCATCGCCTGCAACTTGCCCATTGCCAAAGTGGGGCTGACCAGCATCGCCAGCACGCCCGTTTCAGGGTGAATATTCAGCGCAAGCAAACCGCGCTCAAGCACATCACTGATAGGTGCCCAAATGCCGATATGTTCAAGCAAACCAATGACACAGAACACCAGGGCCACAGCCGGGATCAGGACCAGTAGCAACAATTCCACCCCTTCGCGGGCGGCCTTGAACAGCATGGGCGCAAAATCGATATTCGGTGTGAAACGGGGGGCTGCCAACAGATCCACCGAGCGAACATTGCGGTAAACCAGCCGCGACAGCAATAAGGGAGACAGCAACAAGGGGCCGAAGATCGCAATCAGCACCACGGCAAAAACATTCACTCCGGCAAAGGTCAAAGCCATCATGCCCAGCATGAATGTCGAGAACGACTGCTGAGACTGCACCATCGTGGCTACCGCAATCTTTTGCTCGTCCTTGGTTGCACCAGCCTGCCGCAACAAAGGCCCCGAAATACGACCAGCGGCGTTGATATCGCCAAAAATGTTGTACACGCTGGGAATAATGACGGCCGGATTGATTCCAATGGCCCGCATCGCCGGCATGAACACTCGCATCATGGCATCGGTAAAACCCAAACGCTCCAGCAAGCGTCCAATGATGACGCTGATAATGACAGCCACCCCAACCTGCCCGGTCAAAAATACATCCACCACCACGGGCTTGACCTTGTTGAGCACCGTATCAAACGCGCCCGACAAGGTAGCGGGAAAGAAAAACAGCGTCAGCATGGCGAGCAGCAGCAAGCCCAGGCCCACCGCCTCGATACGCTCCATGGGCCGACGGCCCGCAGGCGCTACATGCACTACTTTGTCTATTTCTATTGTTTTGTTATCCATGTCTCTCTCCGTTCAGGAAGCTGGACCTACTGGAAGCTCAACACGTTCTTGCCCATCAAATGAGCCGTCGAAAAATGCTGGGCGTATTCACGCAGGCGGGCCCCGCCCACCTGGTGCACAGGCGTGGACGTCACCCGATCACGGAACATGACCACCTCGACGCCATCGAGCAAGGCACTCAAGGCATAGGCCAAGGGCAGGCCATTCTCCAGGATCTCCAGCACGTGGCTATTGCCCACCAGGAAATTCAGACCCAATTCACGAGCACATTCGATAAGCGCATGACCGTCGTAGACCCGGCTGATAGAGGCCAGCACCGTGTCAACGCCCGGGTTCTCGGCCACCGCCTGACGCAGATGGTCGGGGCTGAATCCCGTATGCGGAAAAATGTGCAAAATACGACCGACGCGACTGTTGCGCTCCCCTAGCCGAATCGCACCACGCGTCAAGGTGCTGGTCTCCAGAATGTGTTCATTGCCCTTGATGCGGCGTTCGGCCTGCAAGACCTGATCCTCCAGATCCAGCCCCATGAAGCCGTCAAGCCGATCCAGCATGTCGCCCAAAGTGCTCACCCCATCCAATGGTTCGCCCACGAACATCACATTGCCATGAATGCCTCCATAGGCAATATCGCTTTTCGCTACTTTGTGGCCATGCAGATACGCGATGCCCGGATGCAGACCATGAAACGCCTCATGACATTCCAGGGCAGCCACCCCATACAGGTCCAGGTAATCCTTCAGGGTCACGCCCCCGCAACTGGCGGCATCGGCAATCGGATGATGCGCAACAATGGCGTCCACCCCGGTTGCGCCCGCCAGCTCAATGCTCAATTCGGACATGGTCATGCACACCGCCACCTTGCGCACTTCCTTGTTAGGGTCCCCATGAATCAGCCCTGGAATTTCCAGTACTTCCTTGCCGTAAATTCCAGAGGACTTCCAGATCACGAAGGGATGGTGGCCGCATTTGACCTCATCCATACAGGACACCATGCGTCCCCCCGTAATTACGTTCAATGCATCCAGCAAATCGGCTACATAGGCCATGATTTTGTCTCCAAATAAAAAGCCGGCCTCGGGCCCTGGGAAATCCCAGAGTCCGAGGCCGGCGGTATGCGAGCACTTCCTGTCGGCAACTTCCCCAAGCGGACCTGTCAGGGCCTGAGCTTGGCTCCAGGGCAAATTGCACATCCGGCAATCCACTTCGGACGGAAGGACAACAAGACTGTCTACCAGTCAGCTTCTTTTTATCGGTTCGGAATTCAGGGCAACGGTTCTCACCAATGCCACTGCATTCACACTCCTTTTTGCAACAACACCATGGTGGAAGACAATTGCGCCGCGGCGTCGTAGTCCTTGAATATGGCCACCACATCAAGGCCATACTCATCCACCAAAACCTGCTTCATCTCCTTTTTGAAGGCCTTGATCAGATACAGATCCGCCAGATCAGCAATATGTGCATTTTCACGGCTCAACGTCTGCAAGGCAGGCTGGCGTTTATGAACCGCCAACATGCTGATCCGATCCTCCAGCACATCAATCTTCAGCGTCACGACACCTGATGCAAAAATACTGCTGTTGATGCGGTTGTAGTCCCGGGTCAGTGCCTGCTTGAATTCGCCTAAAGAAGAAAAGCCTGCCATCCCCATTGCCTACCCCCAACATGCTTGAATTATTGTCGTTTTCAGTGTGCGGCAAGCGCCTCCTGCGCTGTCTTGCCAAGCTGATGGCGGCGATACGCCAACCCAGCGACGGCAATATCTTCAATCGCCACACCCACTGATTTATACACGCAAATTCCCTGTGCGTCGTAGCCTTGTCCCCGGTCTAATTGCAACCAATCGCTTAACTCGCACAACTTGTCCGAAACGCCGCAATCGGACGCGGCCAGAATCAGGTCCCCCGCCTCCGCAAGAGTCTGCTCACCCCACTCCACCACAATCTTGCCTGCCCGCTGCAGGCAGGCATCATCCAATTCCCGCGCTGTTGGCAAACTGGAGCCAACGGCGGCGACAAAGCAGCCTGGCTTCAGGCTGCGTCCATCAAACAGGGGGTCGCGACTGCGGCTGGCCGTGACCAGAATATCCGCCTGTGCGGCGATCTCTTCCGCTCGGGCGGCTCGCACAGGCACACCACACTCCAGCTCCAGCTGGTGGCAGCGCTTCTCATCGACATTCGGGCTCCACACCAGCACACGTTGCAAATCAAAGGTCTGGCAAAACTGCAGGGCATGCGCCATCCCCTGGGCACCCAGACCCAGCACTCCCAAGGTTTGCGAATGGGGATTGGCGCCACGCTGTGCTGCCAGTACCGAGCAGGCTGCAGTACGCCACTGCGTGATGGCGCCAGCATCCAAGGTGGCCAAAGCCTGTCCGCTCAGTGCATCAAACAGCACAATGACAAAATTGAATGCGCCATGCACGGTCGTATAAATCTTGGCACCCGCCACTTGCTGGCCTGGGATGACCGCGCCCAAGGTCGACAAACGGGTATCGCCCACCTGCGTGCGTACACGACGCTGCTGGGCCGCCTGGCCCTGCCCAAACTCGATGAAAGCCTGCTCCAGCACCTCCTGTACGGCAGGCGCATCAAGCAGCTCGTGTAGTTGCTGATCGGTCAAATGCAGCATGGCCGCTCCTTTTACCAGCTCACCGTAACATCACCACGAACAAAGGTCTGGCACGCCATACGAAAACCCTCTGCCAGATCCTGCTCGGACAAATGCTTGTGTTCCTTGGCCTTGACCTCATCCGTATTGCTCAGCCCTTCCGTAATTCGGCATTTGCAGGTGCCGCAGATCCCGCCCCCGCACTTGAACGGGATGCCACCGCGCTCACGGATGGAAACCCGCAGCAAGTTACTGTTCTCGGCGGCAGACACCACCAAATCATTATTCGACGCAAATGTAATCTGAACCATATTCTGCTACCTCAGGATTGCTGCTGTGCCGGGGTCTGTGCCCCTGCCTGGTGTCCGTCAAGCTCACACTGACGCAATTCGGCTTGTATGCTGCCAAAGTGCGTCAATCCGGCCAGTTCTTCATAAGCCTGTTCGACTGTTGCAAACTTTTCCATTTGCCGGGTAGGGATGTCATTGACCGTGCCATTTGGCGTCTCTTCCACAATGCGAACGCGCGAACCTTCCTGAATACGCGCAATGACAAACACCGCCTTGAAACGACCCTGAAAATGGTATTCATAGGCCGCCACCATCTCCACGCCCACGCCCGGTTCCGTGCGGTATTCCCCTGGCTTGCTGGTCAGCACCACATACATCACTGCACCTCCTGTGTTTCAGCTTGCTCCAGAACGATGTCCTGATTAATCCATAGCTGACAGGCCAGCCGCCAGCCCTGATCCAGTCGCTCGCCCAATTGTTTTTTCTCTTTCCAGTTGGCCGCTGGCAAATGCTCGCCCCCCTCCAGAACACGGCAGGCACACTTAGCGCACTTGCCCATGCCACAACCGTAGGTCAAATGCGGAAAGGGAAATTGCTTGATACCCGCCCGGACCACCAGATTGGTGTTCTCCTGCACCTCACCCACATGCGTCTGGCCGTTTTTATGAAAAGTAATGGTTGGCATGAAACCTCCTGCTGGCTGCCGATAATGCGACCGGATTGCGAGCCCTGACCGCCTGAAAAAACCAAGAACGGTATACCAAGATAAAAACCGCAACCTTCAATCAACAGTTTTTCTTGTTTTTAGACACAAATATCCGTCAATTTGAGTAGAAACCCCTATTGCGGTATACTTAATTCAATTCAAACCCATTAACGAGATCATCATGAAAACCCCCGTCGAACTTCGCTATCTGCAGCGTCCCGTCGGCGAGCAGTTGCTGCCACACTTGGCCCAGCGCAAGCATCTGCGCCGTCGTATCCCGCTCATCAATCTGCCTTCGCTGACTGAACTGTTTGGCGGCCGCAAGAAGCGCGACCCCGAAGCCGGTCAGGACCAACTCCCACACCGAGCCTAGACAAGAGAAGGCTCTGCCGAGCTGGGATCAGACTGAAAGTTGAAGGCGTCGGCATACATGAACTGCTCATTGGCGCCATGCTCCTTGAACAAACCACGGGCCTGCTCAATCATCACGGGCGAGCCACACAAGTAAATGGCATGCTCTGACAGGTCAGGTTCATCCCGGCACACCTGTTGCTGCACATAGCCGCGCGCGCCTTGCCAACTCTCGTCAGCATGGGAGAGCACAGGGACAAAACGGAACTCGCACAAGCGCTCAGCCCAAGATTCAATCTCCTGGGCCAGATACAGGTCTTCGGGCCGATTCATTCCCCAATACAGGCTGACAGGCGGGCAATCATCCTTGTCCAGCAGGGACTCCAGAATCGCCTTGATGGGAGCAATGCCAGTTCCGGTTGCCACCATGACCATGGGTCGCCAGTCGCGCTCACGCCAATAGAACACGCCCAAGGGCAGTTCCAGCAGCAGCTCGTCGCCGGCTTTCAGGGTCGGCAAACATACCTGGGTGAAACGCCCACCCTCCACTTCCCGCACATGCAATTCAATGCGCCCCTGTGCGGCATCGGCATTGGCCATGGAAAAACTGCGTGCATGCCCGTCCTCGAACAAGATGTTCAGATACTGACCTGGACGGAACGACACTTGCACGTCCTGCGGCAACTGTAAAATCAGACGCCAGATCCCCTGACATGCCCTTTCCACGCTGTGAACCTGCGCCCGGACTTGCCGGGTTTCAGGCAAGTCATCTCGATGTGCGGCCAGACTGATCTCAATATCGGCATCGAGCCGTGCCTGGCAGGCGGCGGCATGGCCCTGCTCGTGTTCCTCATCAGCAATGCTCATGGGCAGGCAGTCATCCTCATAACAAACCTTCCCACGGGTGACCTGAATGCGGCAGGTCCCGCAGCCACCAAACTCGCAGTCGCTATAAATGCGCACGCCTTGGCGCTGGGCGGCCTGCAAGATGGTCTCTTGCGGTTCTACCCAAAACTGCTCGCCGGTTTCCTTGATATCGACACGATGGGCCATGACCCGTCCTCCTGATGCCACTATTTCTTGATGTCCGCCTGAACCAGCACGTCCAGACCCTCTGCCTTCAAGGCCTCGGCCAAGGCCTGCAAGCCAGCAACACCGGCTGCCGTATCCTGCTCGCCGTTACCACCGCTCAGGCCTATGCCACCAATGACTTCGCCGTTGACCACGATGGGGTAGCCGCCTACAAAAGCAGCAAAGCGACCTTCAAAGCTCAACTGAATCCCGAAGGCTTCGTTACCCGGCAAGGCGGGGCCATTAGGCGGCGTGGTGAACAAGTGGGTGGAGCGCTTGTGGCCTGCAGCGGTAAACGCCTTGTTCCAGGCAATCTGGGCGCCGGTAATACGTGCCCCATCCATGCGCTCCATCACGATGGGGTAGCCCCCTTCGTCAACCACGCAAACGGTCTCCAGCACGCCAATCTCCTTGGATTTGGCAATCGCCGCGTCCACCATCAAGCGCGCTTCGCGCTGTTCGAGACGTAGGATCTTTTTCATATGTCTTCTCAGTATTTCGGGTTAATAAAATTCAGATACCGCGATACACGGTCTTGATCTGGGTATAGAACTCCAGGCCCGCCCGGCCCGACTCGCGGAAGGTGGAGGTGCTGGACTGTTTCAGTCCACCAAAGGGAGCATTGATCAAGTTGCCGGTTGTGGTGCGATTGATCTTGACTGTCCCGGCTTCAATGTCGTTGGCAAAGCGATGCGCATAGTCGGCACTGCGCGTCACAATGGCGGCCGACAAGCCGTATTCGGTGTCATTGGCCATGGCCAGCGCCTGCTCGTAGGAATCGATTTCCAGCAAGGCAATCACCGGGCCAAAAATCTCTTCGCGGGCAATACGCATCTGCTGGGTCACGTCTGTGAACAAAGCCGGACGCATGAACAGGCCCCGTGCGTAGTCACCTTCGGTCAAACGTTCGCCGCCCAGTAAATGGGTGGCTTCCTGCTTGCCGATGGCCACATATTCCAGAATGCTTTCCAGTTGGCTTTCGGTGGCAATCGGGCCCAGATCGGGGTTGCCATTCAAACCATTACCCACGGTCAAAGCGCTGACTTTCTCTACCAGGCGCCGCGTGAATTCTTCTTTGACCTGACGATGCACCAGCACGCGGCTGGTTCCTGTGCAGGCCTGGCCGCTCAAGGAGAATCCGCCTTGAACCACCAGTTTGACGGCCAGATCCAGATCGGCGTCTTCCATGACAATCAAGGGATTTTTGCCACCCAGCTCCATTTGAGTCCGGGTGCTCATGCGTGCCTGACGACAAATGTCTTCACCCGCCTGGGTCGAACCAGTAAACGAAATAGCGCGTACCTGAGGAGATTGCACCAGCGTGGGCCCCACTTCACTGGCCCTGCCATGCACCAGATTCAGCACACCCGCCGGAATCCCGGCTTGCGCAAAGGCTTCGCACAGGTAATAGCCCGTCAAAGGTGTGTCGGATGAAGGCTTGAACACGACGGTATTACCGGTGATCAAGGCGGGGGCAATTTTGCGTGCCGGGATGGAGATAGGGAAATTCCAGGGCGCAATCACGGACACCACGCCCAATGGTTCACGCTGGGTGTACACCAGTTGCTGCGCATCATCCTGGGGGAAGGTCTCGCCGGTATAGGTCTGGCCTTCAACCGCATAAAAACGCAAGGTCTGGGCCGAGCGCCCGACTTCCATCTTGCTTTGCGCCAGCGTTTTGCCCTCTTCTCGCGTCAGGCCCTGAGCGATACGGTCCACATTGGCATCAAGCCAGGCTGCCGCCGCATTCAGCACACGAGCTCGAGCGGAGATAGGCGTGGCTCGCCAGCCTGCAAAGGCAGCCTGAGCAGCAGCAACGGCTGCCTTTGCGTCCTCAGCCGTGGACAGTGGGAAAGCCCCCACTACATCGTCACGATCGGCCGGATTCAGATTGGGCTGCGTACGCCCGCTCTGGCTGGGCAGCCACTGCCCATCAATGTAATTGTCGAAAACGACGTCCTTGAGATTGTCCACCGCTGTACTTCCTTGTTTCTAGGTCGGCGGGCAGCCCATCTGCCCGCTCGGCTGTCTGGCTCAGGCTGCTTCCAGCTGAAGTTCTTGCAGGCTGATTTCGTCTTTGACGTAATCGTTGTACAAGGAGGTGGTATACAGTAGACGCATCTCGGCGCCAATTTCGCAGATGCGCAGGCAACGCTGTTGCAGCTCTACGGTATTGGCGTGCTCAAGAACGATCTGGTAGCCGCGCTCGCCATGAATCTCGTCGGACACGATATGCAGATCGAAAAACTCCACTTCTTCATCGGTGAAGCCGTATTTTTCACGCAGGGTCGGTGTCTGCTTGCGGTAAATGGAGGGCACCTGAGACTCCAGACCCACGACTAGCCCTGCAACGGCAACAACGGGGTCTTCACGCATGGCAATGGCGTAACACCAAGCCTGCAAGGCGCGGGTGGTGGCATTCATATTGTCAGGATCTTCGATCCGAGCCCGTGTCGTGCCACACGCTTCGCCAAAGCGGATCAACAGGTCTGTGTGACGGTCGCCCCCAATTTCCTCTTCATACATATTGGCCAGCAAGAAGTCTTTGGCTTCTACGTATTCGGCGGGGGTGCGGGCATACAGATAGCCCAGGTAGTCAGCAAAAGGGCCGACATAGTGGTAATGGTTTTCAGCCCAGCGAGCCAGATGCTCACGGCTTAATTTGCCGCTGGCCCAGGCAATGCTGAAAGGGGAAGTATTGGCACTTTTCCCTTTAATGGCGGTTTCCAATGCGGTGCGAAATTCATCGCGATTCAGCAGTTTTTCCATGACTGTTTCCTTGTTGAAAGACGTCGCCCTGACAGCAGCCGACGAAAGATGAGGTTTGGACTATTTAAGTATATTGTATACCGTCTACTATTTTAGAAAGTAGGGAATAACCCTGCCTGATTATCAATCCAGCGCCACACAACCATCTTTGCGTGGGTCAGAAACAGCCTGCAAACGGCCGTCCACCAAGCGCTCAACAGCTTGAGCGCCGCCAAAATCGCTGCGACCAGCCAGCTCGCCTACGCCTTTATCGGGTGGCACGTACCCGTGTTCACGCAGGAAGGCCGCCCGACTTGCATCAAAGCCGTCTTCCAGGGCCAACCGCCCCGCCCCCTCCAAACGCCAGCGCGGTGCAAACAAGGCTTTCTCCAAAGGCCAGCCATCACGCAGAACACGAGTCCATATCTGTATCTGGCCTTGGGGTTGCATCAAACCACCCACCACACCCAACCCCATATGGAACTGACCCGACTTCAAGGCCAAAGACGGAACAACCGTGTGATAAGGGCGTTTTCCCGGCCCAGGGCCATTCACATGCCCAGGCTCGGAGAAACCGAAACCCCGGTTTTGCAGCACAAATCCACAGCCGGGCACGGCATACGCAGAACCGAATCGTTTAAAAATGCTGGACATGAACGTAACCGCCAACCCATCTGCATCGACCACAACCGTGCAGACCGTATTGCCTGCCGGATCACACACGACCCGTGAAGCCTGAGCCATCGCCGCTTCGGTCGCCTTGACCAGTTCCAGCTCCGCCGCATCCTGGTCAACCGGGCGTTTCCAGGCGCTTTGCACGGCGTCCAGGACTGCCACCCCATGCGTGTTGGGGGGACATTCATAGAGACTGAACTCTCCCAGCGATGCGCTGACAGGCTCGCAAAAGAACCCTTTATGGCGGCGAAAGTCCTCAGCCCTCAACAGCCCCTGTACCTGCTCCATTGCCTGCTCTGCCTGCTGCGCGGGACGCCCCAGATAGAAGGCATCGGGGCCTTGCGTGGCGATGTCCTGCAAGACAGCTGCCAGTTCAGGGTTCAGGTATTGCTCCCCCGCCTTGGGAGGCTTGCCCGCCCTATACAGCGCGGCACACACGGGATCGCGGTGCAGTACAAAATCAAAGATCTGCCATTCACGCGCTGCCACCGGCGCTACCGCAAAACCTTCCCGGGCTGCCTGAATGGCAGGCTGAAACAAGCAGGCCCAGTCCAGACGGCCATAGCGCTGGTGCATATCCCACCACCCTCGCACCAGGCCAGGCGTGGTAATGGACAACACATGACGCTCCGGAATCCGTCCCACAGGCAAAGCCTGAACCTGCTCAGCCTTCAACAGCAGGGGCGCCGCTCCGCTGCCGTTATAAGCCACTGGCATACTGTCGGGCGATGCAATCATGGCCAACAGATCGCCACCAATGCCTGTCGCCATAGGTTCGACAACCCCCATGACAGCATCGGCAGCAATAGCCGCATCCACTGCACTACCCTTGAGTTCCAGCATGGCCTGCGCGGCCCGCACCGCCAAGGGGTGCCCGGCAGCAACGGCCCAATGTTTCCCCAAGCCCTGCTTTTCACCGGCGCGATAGGCTGTCGTACTCATATCGCTCATCCGAACACCAGCACAGCGCAAATTGTTGACAGGGCCATCCCCGCCAGCACAGGAACCGTCAGGGCTCGCACCAGATCCAGCACATGCACTCGGGCAAAGCCCGCCACGGCAATCAATGAAGACCAGGCAATCAAAGTGCCACCGCCCGTCCAGATAGCACCGATCTGTCCTACCGCAGCCAAGGTTTCAACCTCCAGCCCGGATACCGGGCTCAAGGCCGAGGCCAGGGTTCCTGTCAATGGCAGGCCCGAGAAGCCCGAGCCATCAATGCCCGAGATCATGCCCACCAACAGAACACCAAAAGCCACCAGAAAATGATTGTCCGGAATCAGATGCTGCCCCGCCGAGATCAGCTCGAACAGCAGACTGGGTGTTTGTTCCAGTGGGGTGCCCAAAATGGCAGACGTTGCTTCACTGGCGCCCAGGAAGAAGAAACCGGCAATGGGCAGCACCGAACCCATGGCACGAAAGGCGAATACAAAACCATCGGTCATATGATCCGGGCAGGTGTCCAGCATGCGACGCGGCCCTTCTGCCATACAGGTGGCAATCATCATCAACACAAAGGCCACGCCCCCTACCAAACCGGCGGCGTCGCCACCCCGCAGGACAGGCAAGGACGGGATAAAGCGGGGCAACAGCATGATGCCAATCACCGCCAGAAACGCCAGTGGCGTAATCCAGGCCAGAATGCGCGAATAGCGCTCTTCCTTGGGGCTCAGGCCGGGATGCACCGTGTGCTCATTACCCGCCGTGCCACGAGCAATCTCGGCCTTGTCATACGTGCCTTGGGATTCCACTTCATCCAGGGTGCTATCCGGCGCCTGGCGCATCCAGGCATCCAGCAAACGGCTATCTGCCGGTTTGAAATAGCGGCGCATCAGCAAAAATGTCAACGTCAGCGCAACGCCACCGGTAATCCAGGAAAGCACCAGCGCACGATCCGCCAGCACGGCAACATCGGCTCCGACACCGGCTGCCTTGGCGCTGATGCCAGGAGCAACGCCAATGATGTAGTCGGACGACAGCGCCATGCCCTGCCCACAGATGGCGATAGCCATCGCCCCGACCAGGGGAGGCAAGCCAGCCGCAATCGCCGCCGGCAGCAAAATGGCCGACACCAGAGGTACAGCGGGTGTAGGCCAGAAGAACAGGGAAATAAAGTAGGTAGCCGCCGCAATCATCAGAAAGGACGAGGCACTATTGACCATGACCTTGCGGAAGGGGGCCACCATCTTCACATCGGCCTCCAGCCTCTTTAACGAGTTCAGCAGGGCAGTCATGAACGTGATTACCAGGAAAATATTGAACAGTTCCTGGGCCGCCACAAAGCTGGCTGAAAAAATACTGATGAAGCCTTGGATAGGGCTGCCAGTCATGGCGGTGACGACCGCCAAGGTGCCAATAACCGATGGCACCACCACATTGGCCCGGAAAATCATCGTAATGATGATGACCAGAACGCTGATCAAATAAGCCCAGTGCGCCGCACTGAGCACCACGTCGCTTTGCATGTATCCCCCTTCCTTCTCTTTTTTCTGAATATCGAGCACATCTGAAACGGTATACTATCTTCAATTGTGATTTCGAATCAGAAAAAACTATCAAAAACTGGGGAAAACTCTAAGAATTTTATGTTTGAAACACTTAGATTGAATACCTTATACAAATGAAGAGGAAACTATGGCGGCTTTGATTGATCTGGTGGACCCGCTCTCCTGGCTGCTCATGGCTTTGCTGGTTGTGTTGGCCGCCTTTTTGCAAGGCGTTGGCGGAGTTGGGTTTGCAATGCTGGTCGCGCCGATTGCCGCCTTGATATTTCCGCAGTTGGTTCCAGGCCCTCTACTGGCCTTGGGTGGCAGCGTCTCTTTGCTGGCGGCCTTGCGAGAGCGTCAACATATCGTGCCCGATGTGGTTGTCTGTGCACTGGGTGGCCGTGCCACCGGATCGATCATTGCCATACTGGCCATGACACAACTACCCATAGAGGCGGTGAATCTGGGTTTTGCCCTGGCCATTCTGGCCGCAGTCGCACTGAGTGCCTGGGGCTTGCGCATCCTGCCTTCCAAACGAAACATGATCCTGGCGGGCATTGCCTCGGGCATCATGGGAACCCTGACCTCGGTAGGCGCTCCCGCTCTGGCAATTGCCATGCAAAACCTGGCTCCTGCACAGCTACGCGCCTCATTGGGTCTTATTCTGTTTTTAGGGGCAAGCCTGTCCTTGATCCTGCTTATGGTGGCTGGCCTGTTCTCCTGGCAACAGGCAATGCTCAGCATTGTGCTCTACCCCTTCATGCTGCTGGGCTTCGCCTTATCAGGACGATGGCGTCATAAAGTCAGCATGCCGCTAATGCGTAGACTGCTATTGGGGATTTGTTCGCTAAGCGCCGTGGTCTTGATCGCCCGCAGCGTGTGATGAGGATGCTTAGGCCGCAAACTGTATACCATATTCAGAAAAATGCGCTCACACCGTATAATCGTGGCTGGCCCTTTTGCCCAATTGCACAGGTCGCACCATGAATATCCCCAGTTTCAGCCTTCCCAACACCCTTTCCGGCGCGGAAAGCCGTCGCTTGGGCGATCAACATGCGTCATTGTTTGCGGTTATCCGTGACCAATTGCGCGAGCGTATCTTGAGCGGAGAATTTCATCCGGGGGATCGCCTTGTAGAAGGTAAATTGGCTAGCGAACTGGGCGTCTCGCGTATTCCGGTACGGGAAGCCCTGCGCGAGCTGGCCTCCGAAGGTCTGGTCACGATCGAACCACGACGTGGGGCCTCAGTGGCTATCCTGTCGACCGAGATTGCCTACAACATGGCTGAAGTGCGCGCCACGCTCGAAGGATTGAATGCAAAACTGGCCGCCCAACGCCGGGACCCAGCCAATATCGAAAAGCTGCAAACCATTCTGAGCCAGGGCCATGAAGCCATGGATGCCGGCAATCTGGATTTGCTCAAATCCCTGAACCGCCAGTTTCATGAAACCCTGGCCACCATGTCGGGCAATATTGTTCTGACCGAGCTCATGCGCTCCCTGCGTGACCGCACCGCCCTGTTATTTGCGCCCAGCAATTTGCAGCGCATCCGCCAAAACTGGGAAGATCACTCCCAGATCCTCAATGCGGTTGTGGCCGGTAATGGTGATCTGGCCAACCTGCTGGCCACCCAACACGTGCACAATGCAGCCAAAGCCTATCAGGACGCCCAGAACGGCGAGAAAACCTGATCAGGCCGGGCGGCCTGCTCTCAAGGCCGCCTCAAATACCCTCCAGACCGATGCCAGACGCCGCTGGTATTTGTGCGCACCACCAAACAGAAGCTCGCTTTGCAGACTGTCGATCAAGGCCATGTACGTCATGGCCAGGGTCTCCACGCTCAAACCTGTTTCCGATTTGGCCAAAGCGGACTGTGCCAAGGCTTGATGGATGATGCGTTCCAGATCGTCCATGAACACATGCATGGGCTGCATCACCACATCGTACAAATGCACAGGCGGCGCAAACAAGGTGCGAATCCAGAAACGCACTTGATGTGATTGCTCAAAGCGCTCCTGTATCCCTTCCAGGTACGCTCGCAACTGCTCCTTGATGTCATCGCCTCCCTGCAGAACTTGACGGGCGTGGTTCAGCTCATCTTCCACAATCTTCGGAATCAGGTTCAGAAACAGCTCGTCCTTGTTGCGGAAATGGGCGTAGACCGAGGGCTTCTTGATGCCGACATCAGCGGCAATCTCGTTCATGGTGGTGGCATCGAAGCCCTGAACAGCAAAGCGCGCCAACGCGGCATCCTGCAGTTTTTCAGTCGTGGTTTTGCTCACAGTCCAACAGCTCTCAGTCAAAGGCCAATGATCAGGGCCGCTTTCGCGGCCCGCAGCAACTGCCTATTTTACAACCCCCAGCTCACTGACTGATCGGGTCACCGTGCGGCAACGGCCAGCCAGAACATACAGAACAATAGCCAACAGACCGCAGCCACCAATTGCCACAGGCAAAACCTGCGGCCCAGGCATGGCCAGACTGACGATATAGCCCACCACCGCCGAAATCAGGTAATGGAACATGCCCATCAAGGCTGCAGCCGTCCCAGCCTGTGGGCCAGCCACATCCATGGTCAAGGCCGTCACGTTGCCAAACACCATGCCTAAAGAGCCCACCGAAACAGCAATCAAGGCGGCATACAGAATCAGGCCCGCGACATCAGCTTGCACCACCACATACAGGAGCAGAGCCGAGGCCGTATGGACAATCAGTCCCAAAGCCAGCACCCGAGAGGTGGGCATCCCGGCCTTCAACAAATAATTGCTGACGACCCCACCCAGAACCAGCGCCACCGAGTTACCGGCAAACACATAGCTGAATACGGCCGGCGACAAGGAAAAATGCTGCGTGAACACAAAAGCCGAGCCGCTGATGTAGACAAACAAGGCAGCCAGTGCGAAACCACCGGAGCCGGTATATGCCATGAAAGCCTTGTTACCCAGCTCGCGACCGTAGGCGCGAACAATATGACCGGGGTTCAAAGGCACACGCTGGCTCACGGGCAGCGAATCCGGTATGGCTTTAAGTCCCCAGAGCAGCCCCATCGTCCCTAATGCCGCCAGCATCCAGAAAATGGCACGCCAGTCTGCATGGCTCAACAGGTAGGCACCCAGAATGGGGGCCACAATCGGTGCAATCATCATCACCTGCATCAGCAGGGAAAAGATGCTTGCCGACTCTTTGACATCGCACAAGTCCGCCACAATGGCACGCGGTGTGACCAAGCCCGCTGCGGCGCCTAACGCCTGGATAAAACGCGCCGCCAACAAGGCTTCAACCGATGTGGCCAAAGCGCCAAAAACCGAGCCCACCACAAAAATAACCACACCCAGCAGCAAGGGCACTCGACGCCCGAAGCGATCCAGCAAAGGGCCGTAAATACCTTGGCCCAAGGCCAGGCCTGCCAGAAACACCGACAAGGTTTGCTGAATCCGGCCAGGGGAAGCCCCCAGCTCCTGCGCGATAGCAGGCATGCCCGGCAAATACATATCAATGGCCATGGCATCCAATGCCGTCAACAAGGCCAGCAACAAGATCAAGGGCCAGGCCAGGCTTCTGGCACGCGACAGCTCGCTCATGTCACACCCTCTACAGTGCGGAAGAACAGAAATTCAAACACGCTCACACCCCCGTATATAGCGATGTCAATCAAAACTACCTACCGATAGGTAGGAAAGCCGATACTGTACTCCTTTTCAGAATTCAGGCAGAAAAAAACCCCGGAAAATACCGGGGTTTTGGTGAGCACCTGCGCAAATTACTTAGATATCCAGCAGATCGCCCATATCGTCGGCGTGCTCTTCTTCCACCGCCATGATTTCAACCAGCATCTGGCGAGTGGTCGGGTCGGTGTCGCCAATGCGCTCGATCATCTGACGATAGGACTCGATCGCAATACGCTCGGCAATCAGGTTGGCGCGAATCATGGATTTGATATCGTCGCTATCGTCGTACTCTGCATGGCTACGCTGGACCAGATTGGCCGGGTTGAAATCCGGCTCGCCGTTCAATTGCACAATACGTTCGGCAATGCGGTCGGCATGCTCGGCTTCTTGCTGGGCATGTTCCAGAAACTCGGCTTTGATAGGCTCATTGTTCAAGCCGGTAGCGGTGAAGTAGTGGCGCTTGTAGCGCATCACACAGACCAGCTCGGTGGCCAGGGCCTCATTGAGCATCTGAATGATTTCTTCACGATTACCCTTGTAGCCGGATGCCACCGCCCCGTCGTCCACAAACTTCTTGGCAGCTGCACGGATAGCGGCAACATCGATTGGACCTTGGCTTGCTTGGACTGCTTTCTGCTTACTCATTGCATTCCTCCGTATTGATTCCCACCGCGAAAGTGCGGCGCTGTATCGCGCAACAACCGGAAACGAACACACTGACCTCATAACCAACTGACCTCATAACCAACAAGAGCTTGTCCAAGGACAAGCGCTTTACCTAAACCTGGGCTTGAAGTCTGCACGCTGCTTGTGGTTGAGACCGGTCGTGCAAGAAACTGAACAAAGTGGATAGGTGTTGTCATGGTAGCGATTGCTCCTTGGCTTGGAAAGCGCAAAACCGCGGCTACCAGTAGCAAACAGACCGGCCTTTCAAGGCCAGAAACCCACAAACCAGGCCGTCTGAAAACAGTTCAACCTCACACGGCATGCGGGCTTGGCACGAAATTTTTTACTGGTTTTCCCCAAGATAAAGAGCCGCGTTCTTGTTCAAGCAGAGATACAAGACCAAACACTTGGATACAGAATCCGGCCTCCGTTCAGACGGCAGCAGGCAGAACCGGGGTCGGCGCTCATACCTCACTGCTTCTTTTTGTATTCATTCAATTCAATTAATATGAAACGGCCGTTACTTTAAAATCAAGAATATGACTTCAATGAGCTGGCTGTTACTGACCTATAAAGTCCCCCCTGAACCTAGTGCAAAACGGCTGGCCTTATGGCGGCGCCTGAAAGCGCTGGGTGCGGTGTATCTGCAAAACGGGGTATGTGTCCTGCCCAAAACCGACGAGCATGTGCGCCGTCTGAAGGTGCTGGAAAACGACATCACGACCATGGAAGGTGAATGCGTCTTGCTGGAGACCATTGCTCTGGACAAGGCACAAGAGGACAAAGTCATCGCCCGTTTTACGGACGACCGCAACGAGCAGTACCAGGAACTGCTGGGCCGTTGCAAAGACTTCGAGGCCGAAATCGACAAGGAAATTTCGATTCAGAAATTCACCTACGCCGAACTGGACGAAGAAGAAACCGATCTGAAGAAGCTGGAAAACTGGTACGAGAAAATCCAGAAACTGGATTTTTATGGCGCCCCCCTGGCACAGGTTGCTCAAGAGCGCCTGCAAGAGTGCAAGGCACGGCTGGATGCGTATGCCCAAATGGTCTATGACGCTCATGAAGAAAACCGCTAATCCCGCGCTTACCCCGACGGCCGACGCCTCCCGTGCCAAAATCCACCGCAGCGTCTGGGCACTGGGCTTTGTGTCCATGTTCATGGATATTTCCTCGGAGCTGATCCACGCCCTGCTGCCCATTTATATGGTCACCGTCATGGGTACATCGGTACTGGCGGTCGGTTTTATTGAAGGCATTGCCGAGGCCACCGCCTCCATCATGAAGGTGTTTTCCGGAGCGGTCAGCGACCGTTTTGGAAAGCGCAAACTGCTGGCAGTAATTGGCTATGGCCTGGCCGCCCTGACCAAACCCATTTTTCCACTGGCGAACTCGCTGGACTGGCTGGTCGGTGCCCGCTTTGTAGACCGCATCGGCAAAGGCATACGCGGTGCGCCGCGTGATGCTTTGGTCGCCGATGTCACCCCGCCGGAAATGCGAGGTGCCGCCTACGGCTTGCGTCAGACCCTGGATACCATTGGTGCTTTTGTTGGCCCCTTGCTGGCTATCGGCCTGATGTGGTGGACGGCAAACAACTATCAGTTGATCTTCTGGGTTGCCGTGCTGCCTGCCTTTGCGGCCATCGCCGTTCTGGTGTTCTTTGTACGCGAACCGAAAATCCCGGCCACCACCCGCCCCCGCAAACTGCCTCTGAACCGGGAAGACCTGGGCCGCCTGGGTTCCCGCTACTGGTGGGTTGTCGCAATTGGCCTGGCTTTTACCCTGGCCCGTTTCAGCGAAGCTTTTCTGATCTTGCGGGGTGAATCCAGCGGCCTGCCCCCCATGTGGGCCCCTGCCGTCCTGGTCGTCATGAGTGTGGCTTTTTCTCTGTCCGCCTACCCCGCCGGTGTGCTGTCAGATCGTATGCGTAAAACTGACCTGCTGCTGATCGGTGTGGCCCTGCTGATCGCAGCGGACCTGATCCTGGCTTTCGTGCCCGGCTTGCTGGGTCTGGGCCTGGGCGTTGCCTTGTGGGGCCTGCATATGGGCTTTACCCAAGGCCTGTTCAACGTCTTGATCGCTGACAGCGCCCCTGCCGAACTGCGCGGCACCGCCTTTGGCATGTTCCACCTGCTCACCGGTATCGCCCTGCTGCTGGCCAGCGTCATTGCCGGCGTGCTCTGGGATACCATAGGTTTCCAAGGCACCTTTGCCGCTGGTGCAATCTTTGCGGTTTTAACTGGCCTAGGTTTGATTAGCTTGCGACGTTCCGCTCAGGGAGCGTTTTGAATAAAAAAGGCCGACTTCATGTCGGCCTTTTTTCATTTCATCATTCCGCGACGGCGGCGATGCATTCAATTTCCAGCAGGAACAAGGGGTTCCCCATATCCGCAGCAATCGTGGTGCGGGCCGGGTATTCGCCGTCCTTGAAGTAAGTGCGATAGATCTCGTTCATGCGAGCAAAGTCACCAGCGTTCTTCAGAATCACATTGGCTTTGACGATATGGTCCAAGGTGGAGCCCGCCTCTTCCAGCAGGGCTTTCACATTGGCCATGACCTGATGCATCTGGGCGTCGAAATCGTTTTCAGCAATCTGGCGATCGTCAAAAAAGCCTGGCTGGCCCGACACAAACACAAAGCCATTGGATCGCACAGCAGGCGACAAGGGGGCGCGAGGGGGAGTCACTTTGTCGGAACGGATAATTTCTTTGATCATATTCATCTCCTGATTAGTAGCTTGAGCTCTCTGGGCTCTTTCGTATTCGTTAAGGGTTTACTGCACGCTGGTGCCGGAGGCTTTTACCACTTTGGCGGCCATTTCCATTTCAGACTTCAGATACTCGGCAAACTCGGCCGACGTCGTACCCGCAGGTTCCAGTCCTTGGGCCAACAAGCGTTCACGAATTTCGGGCAGGTTCACAATACGGACAAATTCAGCACTGAGCTTCTCCACAATCGGTGCTGGCGTACCGGAAGGCACAATCACGCCGTACCAGGAGTTGGAGTTCATATTGTCCACGCCTGCTTCTTTGAAAGTAGGCACTTCGGGGATAGATTCCAGACGAGTATCGTTCGCCAGGGCAATTGCACGCAGCTTGCCGGATTTCACGTGGGGCAAAACATCAGGCGTGTTAGCAAACATCATGTCTACATGACCGCCCAGCAAATCGTTCAACGCCGGAGCCTGGCCTTTGTACGGAATATGCAGCACATCAATCTTGGCTTCTGCTTTCAAGCGTTCAATGGCAATATGCGGCGATGTACCTGCACCAAAGGACGCAAAGGACAGCTCGCCCGGTTTGGATTTCGCTGTAGCAATGACATCCGCCAGGCTCTTGACCGGCACATCCGGATTCGCCACCAGCAGGTGCGGTGTGTAGGCCACCCAGCTAACCGGCGTAAAGTCCTTCACCGTGTCGTAACGCAAGTTGTTGTAAAGGCTGGGATTGATGGCAAAACTGTTTGCCACCATCCCCAAGGTATAGCCATCCGGCGCGGCGCGGGCCACGATTTCCGTACCAATCACCGTACCGGCACCGGGCTTGTTGTCGATGATGACGGGCTGTTTGAAGTCATCCGACATTTTCTGCGCCAGACTGCGGGTCAGGTTATCCAGCGTGCCGCCCGCCGGGAACGGAACAATGATGGTGATGGGTTTGGTGGGATATTCCTGTGCCGTCGCAAGCGAGGGCACAGCCGTTAAAGCGCTTAATACAGCCACGCCTGACAGGATTAATTTAAAGCGCATAGTCGTCAACCTTACTCAATAGTAGTGACCAGCTCGCCTATAGCGGGGATACGAGCTTTGATGACATCGCCTGGTTCCAAAGAGCGTGGAGGCTGCATGGCAAAGCCAACCCCGGAGGGCGTGCCTGTTGCAATAATGTCCCCTGGCTCCAAGGTCATGCCCGCCGACAACTGGGCGATGATGTTGGGCACATCGAACAACATGTCCGACGTATTGGCCGATTGGCGCAGTTCGCCATTCACTTCCAATTCAAGATCCAGCGCGTTGGGGTCGGCAATGGAGGTCTTCAATGCCACTACCGGCCCAATCGGGCAGGTGCCGTCCAGTGACTTGCCCTTGAACCACTGACCATGCAGCGCTTGCAGATCACGCGCCGTAATATCGTTGATCACCGTGTAGCCAAAGACATAATCCAACGCGTCTTCAACTGGAATGTCCCGGCCTTCCTTGCCGATCACAATGCCCAGCTCCACTTCATAATCCAGCATCTTTGTGTGAGCCGCATGGCGGCTGACCAGGGCCTGATGCCCCACCACCGTGGTGGGCGGTTTGCTGAAGAACTCCAGGGCTTTGGGGAAGTCATCCGCCGCACGACCACGTGCCAGATTGCCTTCCACGATATGGGCGCGGTAATTGCGCCCCACACAGAAAATGTTTTTGGCCGGATTCGGGACAGGAGCCAGAAAGCACAGATCTGAAGCAGCATGGACGGGAGCCTTGGCCTGGCTTGCCTGCTCCATCAAAAGCTGCAGGCTGATCAGGATCTCATCGCCCATAAAAATAGCGTCGATGACTTCAGTGGGAGCCTGCCGAGCACGTAAAGGATGCTCGTACATCCCCCAGGCCTGTGTCAGATCCACCACCCGATCATCGTCCAGCATGCCGCCCAAATGCGTTTCCCCTGCGGCTACAAAGGTCAGTAACTTCATGACAGCAAACCTCCTTATCGGATGTTGTTGGAACTGTTCAAGGTTTGCGTCAGCAGCCCTTGAACGTGCTCGCGCGCCAGACGATCTGCCAGCGCTGCGTCCCGTTTTTCAATCGCGTCGATCATGGCCAGGTGCTCGGCCAAAGACTCGTGCGCACGTTTCAGGCGCTCGATGGTTTTGGTCTTGAGCATGTCGCGGTGCCCAAAGGACTTCCATACCTTCTCCAGCAAGCTATTTGCAGCCAGACGCATGATGGCCGCGTGGAATTCCACATTGGCTGCCGCATATTCGCTGACACGCTCTTCCACATTGTCTTGATTGAAGGGCGCAAACAGCGCGCGCAAAGCATCCACATCCCGCTGCGAGGCATTCAAGGCGGCTTCACGCGCCGCAAAGGCCTCCAGTTCAATGCGCAGCTTCAGCCATTCGATGTAGTCCTGCTTGGTCAAGGGCGAGAGCAAGGCACCGCGCCGAGGCTCCATGGTCAAAATGCCTTCCTGCCCCAGACGCAGCAGTGCTTCGCGCACCGGCGTGCGGCTGACATTGAGCATCTTGGCCAGCTCTTCCTCCCGAACCCGCACGGGCTCATCAATGTTTTTCACCAGGCCAAGAACGTGAGCACGCACCGACTCATACACCCCATCGCTGTGACTTGCTGTTTTGATCGTGGTCATTGCTTTCCTATTTTGCATTCATTTTTTATAGATTGTATACAAGATTGAATATCGGTACACATTAGTGTTTGTACGAACGAAAAAAAACCCGGCAAGCACGATGCTTGCCGGGGTTTTTGAACTTCAGTCCCCCTAAGGGCTAAGCCTTAGAACGGAATATCGTCATCCATATCGGCCAGATTGTCCGACATAGGAGCGTTATTACGTGGGGCCTGTTGTTGCTGCTGTTGTTGAGGCGCTGGACGCTGAGCCCGTTGCGGCGCAGGTACACCACCGCCGCCACCGTATTCGCCACCACCCATGCTGCCGCCGCCCATATCACCACCATCACGGCCGCCCAGCATTTGCATTTGCTCGGCGATGATTTCCGTGGTGAAACGCTCCTGACCGTCCTGGCCTGTCCATTTACGGGTGCGCAGACGACCTTCTACGTAGACGGGACGGCCTTTGCGCAGGTACTCACCTGCAATTTCAGCCAGACGGTTGTAGAACACCACACGGTGCCATTCGGTTTCCTCACGGCGTTCGCCAGAGGTACGGTCTTTCCACTGCGAAGTCGTGGCAATGGAAATATTGCAGATGGCCGAGCCTTCTGCGCTGTAGCGTACTTCTGGGTCGCGGCCAAGATTGCCCACCAGAATGACTTTATTTACCGATGCCATGAAAAAATCCTGTAGTCAAAAATTCTAAATCAAGCCGTATTATCGTGGATTCGTGCCTTAATTAACACTCCCTCCCCGCTCCGGGAAGGGCAGTTTTATCCATGCCATCGATCCTGTTACGGCACCTTGAACGGCGTATATGGCTAAGCACCTGATGGTGTCACCTGTTCCGCCCAGCTCTTGATTCTTGCGGCCAATCCAGCCACTTTACTTGTTGCTGCCTGCCACGTCTTTGCACAAGCGTAACAGGCAATGCCTTTTAATATTTGTCTTTGAAACCACGCGCTGTCAGCAACCAGAGCAAAGCCAGAGCAGCTCCGGTCCACAAGACCCATTGGGTGAGCCCTCGCCCTGCCAGGATGCCGCCGATCAGGCCGCCGGCAAACACGCCCAGGGACTGGGAGGTGTTGTAAAAACCCAGCGCCAATCCTTTGTATTCTGGTGGCGCCACACGCGACACCAAGGAAGGCTGCAAGGCTTCCAGCACATTAAAGCCGATGAAGAAAAACGTCAGCGCGGCCACCATGGGAACCAGCGAATCGCGCGCCCATGGCATCACGGCCAGCACCACAATCAGCAGCAACACAGACAGTTCCAGCGCATGCTTGTGACGCTTGCGGGTCTCTGTCCAGAACACCGCAGGAACCATCAGCACAAAAGAAACCAGAATAACGGGCAGGTACACCTTCCACAAATCCTGAGTACCGTAGCCACCCAAGGTCGCCAGAATGCCCGGTACGACGATGAACAGGGACATCAGGATAAAGTGCAGACAGAACACGCCAAAGTTCAGGCGCAGCAAGTCCAAATGACGCAACACCTGTCCGGCGGTAACCTGCACAATCGAGGCTGGTGCTTTAGGCGCGCTGGGCACGACAAAAGCGGCAATCAACAAGCAGACAAAGCCCAGCAAACTGATGGCCCAGAACAGTCCCGACAAACCAAATTGCCCCACCAGCACTGGCGAGAGCACCAGCGAGACAGCAAAAGACAGCCCAATGGAGCCACCCACCATCGCCATGGCACGTGTGCGCACTTCGGGACGGGTGGAGTCGGCAACCCAGGCGGAAATGGCTGCTGAAACTGCCCCCAGACCTTGAATACAGCGGCCTACCGTCACCCAGTCAATATTCTGAGCCAGCGCGGATATCACCCCACCGATCACGAACAAGGCCATGCCGATGACGATAATCGGCCTGCGTCCGAAGCGATCCGATGCCATCCCCAAGGGGATCTGCAAGACAGCCTGCGTCAGACCATAGGCCCCCAATGCCAGACCCACACGGGCGGCATCATTACCGCCGGGCAAGGAGTGCGCGGCCACTGCAAAGACCGGGGTCAGCAAAAACAGACCCAGCATTCGACAGGCAAACAACAGGGCAAGCAGGATGCTGGCCTTGCGCTCTTGCTGAGTCAGACTCAGGCGCGCTGGGCGCGATCCGGCCGTATTCATGGTTTGGTGTGTACTCATTTAATACTCTGTCACAACTGGGCTAGCAGAGAGCCCGGATACCCGTTCACATAAATTCTGACGCAACGCGCTATAGTAGCAAGTTGCCTTTTGACAAGCCTAAATAAAGCGATGGAAGCCATCCGCATTCGTGGTGCCCGTACCCACAACCTGAAAAATGTCTCCGTAGACCTGCCACGCCACCAGTTGGTCGTGCTGACGGGGCTGTCCGGTTCTGGGAAATCCTCTCTAGCCTTCGACACCTTGTATGCCGAAGGCCAGCGGCGCTATGTGGAAAGCCTGTCCGCTTATGCACGTCAGTTCTTGCAACTGATGGACAAGCCAGATGTGGACTTGATCGAAGGTTTGTCGCCTGCCATTGCCATCGAGCAAAAGGCAGCAGGCCATAACCCGCGTTCCACCGTGGGGACCACTACCGAGATCCACGATTATTTGCGCCTATTGTACGCGCGGGTCGGGACCCCTTACTGCCCGGAACACCACTTGGCCTTGCAGGCTCATAGCGTGAGCCAGATGGTAGACCAGATTCTGCAATGGGAACCTGAAACCCGTATTGCTGTGCTGGCACCCATGCACCGTGGCCTGGTTGGTGACCTGCAGCTTGAACTGCGCGGCCTGCAAGCCCAAGGCTTTGTACGGGTACGCGTCGATGGCGAGATCTCCAGCATTGAAGATCTGCCTGCACTCAATGCCCAACAGGCACACGACCTGGACCTGGTCATAGACCGTCTGCGCATTCGGCCCGATAGCCAGCAACGTCTGGCAGAAAGCCTGGAAACCGCCCTGTCCACCAGCAATGGCCGTTGTCTGGTGGTCAATCTGGACAATGGAGTGGAGCAGCCCTATTCCAGCCACTACGCCTGCCCGGTCTGTGACTATTCCCTGCCCGAGCTGGAGCCACGCCTGTTCAGCTTCAACAATCCGGCAGGTGCCTGCCCGGACTGTAGTGGCTTGGGGCAAGTAGATGTATTTGATCCTGAACGCGTGGTGGCCTTCCCGGAACTGAGTCTGGCGGGCGGTGCCATTGCGGGCTGGGACCGACGCAATGCCTTTACCTACACCTTGCTGACCAGTCTGGCGGCTCATTATCACTTTGATATAGAGGCTCCCTTCGAGTCTCTACCCGAAGAACTGCGCCGCACCGTGCTGTATGGCTCCGGCGCGGAGGAAATTCCCTTTCTCTATTTGAATGAGAAGGGCCGCACCACGGTAAAAACGCACCCATTTGAAGGGGTGATTCCGAATTTGCAGCGTCGCTGGGCGGAAACCGATTCCAGCGCCGTGCGCGAGGAACTGAACAAGCTGCGTCGCACCCAGACCTGCCCGGCCTGCCATGGCGCACGTCTGCGTCTGGAGGCGCGTCACGTCCGTATCGGGGATGATCCGATTCCAAGCCATACTGGGTGCAAGCATCATGCAGGCACCGCGTCTGCCCACTCCGCAACCCTCAATGTCGACCAGCTGTCTGACAATGCCGCACAGTGCACGCAGACTCACTCCGCAGCGCAAGGACAAGCCAAAGGACTGGCCATTTATGAAGTCGAAGCCCTGGCCCTGTCCGACTGCCTGGCCTGGTTCGAGCGCCTGTCGCTGACGGGTGCGAAAAAAGAAATTGCCGACCGCATCGTGCGTGAAATCCGCCTGCGGCTGGAGTTTTTGAACAATGTGGGTCTGAACTACCTGTCTCTGGACCGCAGCGCCGACACCATTTCCGGTGGCGAGGCCCAGCGCATTCGTCTGGCCAGCCAGATCGGTTCCGGTCTGACCGGCGTGATGTACGTGCTGGACGAGCCTTCCATTGGCCTGCACCAACGCGATAACGACAAACTGATCCAGACCCTGCAGCACCTGCGGGACCTGGGCAATAGCGTGATCGTGGTCGAGCACGACGAGGACATGATACGCACCGCCGACTATGTCATCGACATGGGCCCCGGCGCAGGTGAACATGGTGGCCAAATTACCGCTCAAGGCTCGCCCGCAGAGCTGGCCCAGAACCCCGACTCTCTGACCGGTCAGTACCTGTCTGGCAAGCGTCAGATTGCCGTGCCCAAACGACGTCCTGTTGATGACAGCCTGAACTGGCTGCGTCTGTATGGTGCCAGCGGCAATAACCTGAAGTCTGTTGATCTGGCGATTCCAGCTGGACGACTGGTCTGCATTACCGGCGTGTCCGGTTCGGGCAAATCCACGCTGATCAACGACACGCTGGCAACCGCCTTCTCGCATTTGCTGCACCGTGCCCATGCCGAACCGGCGCCCTACGATCGTATGGAAGGCCTGGAGCATTTCGACAAGATCATCAACGTCGATCAAACCCCGATTGGTCGTACCCCACGCAGTAATCCAGCTACCTACACGGGCATGTTCACTGCCATTCGTGAGCTGTTCGCCAGCGTGCCCGAGGCGCGTTTGCGTGGCTACGACCCAGGCCGCTTCTCCTTTAACGTTAAAGGCGGCCGCTGCGAGGCCTGCCAGGGCGATGGCGTGGTCAAGGTAGAGATGCACTTCCTGCCGGACGTCTATGTGCCTTGTGATGTCTGCCAGGGCCGTCGCTACAACCGTGAAACGCTGGACATTCGCTACCGAGGCCGCAATATCAGCGAAGTGCTGGACCTGACGGTTGAGCAGGCGCTGGAATACTTTGATGCGGTGCCAGCGGTCGCGCGTAAATTGACTACCTTGATTGATGTGGGCTTGTCCTACATCCGCCTGGGTCAAAGCGCGACTACCCTGTCTGGTGGTGAGGCGCAGCGGGTGAAATTGTCACTGGAGCTGTCCAAGCGCAGTACCGGTCAAACCTTATATGTGCTGGACGAGCCCACAACCGGCCTGCACTTCCAGGACATTGCTGTCTTGCTGGAAGTGCTGGACAAACTGGTTGAGTCGGGCAATAGCGTGGTCGTAATTGAGCACAATCTGGATGTGATCAAAACGGCAGACTGGATTGTGGACATGGGACCGGAAGGTGGCCAGGGCGGTGGGCAGATTGTGGTGCAAGGCACCCCGGAGACTGTTGCCGCTTGCGAGCAAAGCCATACCGGGCGCTATCTGAAGCCTTTATTGCAGCGCTAAAGGCTGTCTCTCTTAAAAGACCACGCTGTTCAGGCCTCGAGCACCAAAACATGGTTTTTTGGCGCTTTATCAATGAAGAAGAGCTCCTGAACAGCACACGGCTACTGGCCAATAGCAGGTCGCGTAACTCCACCACAGGCTGCAAGAGCTACATCTTGAAGATAGCGTCGTGCTCGCGAATGGCATGGCGGTCCGTCATGCCAGCGATGTAATCAGCAATGGCACGGGCCTGAGCAATCGGGTCTTCACGGCGATGCTCCGCCGCCAGCAAACGAGGATCATCCAGAAAAGCGTGGAACAGTTCACGCACAATATTCTGCGCCTTGCTCATCATGCGCACCACCTTGTAGTGGCGATACAGATTCGCGTGCAAGAAGCGTTTGAGCTCATCAGCCTGCGCCCGCATCTCTGGCGAGAATCCGGCCAAACGGGGCAAATGACGAATCGCATCCACGCTGTCCGGGCGATGCTCTTCCAGCTTGGCGCGCGTGGTTTCCGTTAAATCCACCACTAGCGTGTTGATCATGCCGCGGATAATCTCCGCCACCAAACGTTGACCGCTCAAGCCCGGATATTGGGCTTGTACATGCTCGTAATGACTGTTGAACAGGCGCAGTTCCAGCAATTGTTCCAAGCGGATCAGGCCGGAGCGCAAACCGTCATCAATATCGTGATTGTTGTAAGCAATTTCATCGGCCAGATTGGCCATTTGAGCTTCCAGCGACGGTTGGGTACGATCAATAAAGCGCTGGCCGACCTCGCCCAATTCACGGGCGTGCTTCAGCGAACAATGCTTCAAAATCCCCTCGCGGGTTTCAAAACACAGGTTCAGGCCATTGAAGGCGGCATAGCGCTCTTCCAGCTCGTCCACCACCCGCAGACTTTGCAGATTGTGCTCAAAGCCCCCGGCCTCGGGACGCAGGCTTTGCATGCAGCTATTCAAGGTGTCCTGACCTGCATGGCCAAAAGGAGTGTGGCCCAGATCATGGGCCAGGGAGATCGCTTCGATAAGGTCTTCGTGCAAACCCAGATTGCGGGCAATGGCCCGCGCCAGCTGGGCCACTTCCAGACTATGCGTCAATCGTGTTCGGAATAAATCACCTTCGTGGTTAATGAAAACCTGGGTTTTGTATTCCAACAAGCGAAAGGCATTGCAGTGAATGATCCGGTCGCGGTCCCGCTGAAAGGCGTTACGGCCTTGGGGCGCTGCCTCTGCATAACGCCGACCGCGGGACTGTTCAGGGTGACAGGCATAAGCGGCAAGCATTTGCATAGGTTTTACTCCTGTTCCACCGTTGTAAAGCGGGCCAATGCCTGGCGTACCACATCAGGCGCGACCGCCTGCACCTTGGCATGGCCTAATTTATCCAGCAGCACAAAACGCAGCTGGCCACCTTCATTTTTCTTGTCCACCTGCATCAATTCCAGCCAACGGTCCGCAGGCCATTGTGGTGGAGTGATCGGACATCCGCTGGCTTGCACTAGGGCCTTGATACGGGCCACATCCTGAGCGGGCAAGCCGCAAACCAGGGCGGAGAGCTCGGCAGCCATAATCATGCCGCAGCCCACGGCTTCACCATGCAGCCATTGGCCGTAGCCCATGCCGGACTCGATCGCGTGGCCAAAAGTGTGACCAAAGTTCAAAATGGCGCGCAGACCAGATTCGCGTTCGTCCTGAGAAACGACTTCAGCCTTGACCTCGCAGGAGCGACGAATCGCATAGACGATTTGTTCTTGTTCCAGCGTACGCATGGGCGCAATCTGCTCTTCACACCAGTTGAAGAAGTCCAGGTCGTAAATCATGCCGTATTTGATAACCTCCGCCAGACCGGCGGAGATCTCACGAGCAGGCAAAGTCTTGAGTACGTCCGTATCCACCTCTACAGCGATAGGCTGGTAGAACGCGCCCACCATATTCTTGCCCAGCGGGTGGTTGATCGCCGTCTTGCCGCCCACCGAGGAGTCCACCTGCGCCAGCAAGGTCGTCGGCACTTGCACAAAGCGCACACCCCGCATGAAGCAGGCCGCAGCAAAACCGGCCATATCGCCGATAACGCCACCGCCCAAGGCCACAATCAGGGCCTTGCGATCCAGGTGACCGCCCAGCAGCGCGTCAAAAATCAGGTTCAGGGATTCCCAGTTCTTGTAGGCTTCGCCATCGGGCAGCTCGATCACATGAACAGGCTTGCCGGTTGCAGCCAGGGCTTCCTTTGCAGGTGCCAGGTACAGGGCGGCCACCGTAGGATTGGTGACGATTGCAATGGCAGACGTATCGGCTGGCACCGTGTCTGCAAGATGCGCCAGACGCCCGGCGGCGATATGGATGGGATAAGCGCCACCCTGGGCGTCAACATGCACTACAGACATTTAGCAACCTCGTTCTTTCAACAGGGACAATAAGTGGCGCACCGCATGATGAACTGGCGCCGAGCCAGTTTCAAAGCGGACATCCGCCACTTCTTCATAGAGGGGTTCGCGCGCTTGCAACAGTTCCTGGATGCGGGCGCGTGGGTCCGCTGTTTGCAACAGCGGCCGGTTACGGTCTCGGGCCACGCGACGGTACAGCTCGTCTACAGTGGCACACAAGTACACTACGATACCGCGATCTTTGATGATCTGGCGATTGGCCTCGGACAAAATGGCCCCGCCCCCCGTTGCCAGCACAATACCGGTCTGGCGCGAACAAATATCGAGCACCGCAGATTCGCGTTTGCGGAACCCTTGCTCGCCTTCGAACTCAAAGATAGTGGCCACTCGCACACCGCTACGGGCTTCCAGCTCGTGGTCCAGGTCCATAAACTCGCGCTTGAGTTCCCGCGCCAATTGGCGACCAATGGTCGTTTTACCGGCTCCCATCATGCCTACCAAAATAATGGGGCGTGGGCCAGTCTGTTGTAAATGGAGCAGCTCGGCGTCTGTTAAGGGATCAGGATGTTCTACAGGCATCAGCTCAGCGGGTAAAGAGTGGTTCATTTGTGTATTATCCCATTAGCCTTCCCTAAGCACAGTCCGCTTGCTTAGTATTATTTTGTTACATTGATACTTGGTTTGAGGCCCAGTCCTGCTGCGTTTGGACTTTAAAATCAGCCCTAATGAGTTCCTCTTCCCGCTCCCCCAATTCTAAACCCGAGCAAAGCTCCGGTTCCTGGCTTGCCCGCCTCATCATCAAGACCTCGGTCTTTTTTGTGGGGCTTGGTCTGTGTGCCGTCCTGCTCGGGTCGCTTGCGCTGGCTTTGGCCTGGCCAAACCTGCCTGACCTTAGCGCCATGATCGACTACCGCCCCCGAGTGCCGCTGCGCATTTACACGGCGGATAAGGTATTGATCGGCGAATTTGGTGAAGAACGCCGCAATGTGTTGCGTTTTGACGAAATTCCCGATGTCATGAAATCGGCCATTCTGGCGGCCGAGGACGATCGCTTCTACCAACACGGCGGTATTGACTGGATGGGTGTTGGCCGCGCTGCCTTGGCCAACATGACCCATATGTCCAAGACCCAGGGGGCCAGCACAATCACCATGCAGGTAGCGCGTAACTTCTACCTGTCATCGGAAAAGACCTATACCCGCAAGTTCTACGAACTGCTGCTGACCTTCAAGATTGAAGCCACGCTGACCAAAGACCAGATCCTGGATCTGTACATGAACCAGATCTATCTGGGACATCGTGCTTATGGTTTTGCCGCAGCCTCACGAACATATCTAGGCAAGCAACTGGGCGAAATCACCACAGCAGAAGCCGCCATGCTGGCCGGTATTCCCAAAGCCCCCTCGCGCTTCAACCCCATTGCCAACTTCGAGCGTGCCAAAACTCGCCAAGCCTATGTGCTGGGCCGCATGCGTACCCTGGGCTACATCACTGAGCAGGAATACCAGGACGCGATGGCACAGGAAATCGTCGTGAAATCGGCTCTGGGTACGCCTGCAGGTGGCTACGCCATCCACGGTGAATACGCAGCTGAACTGGCTCGCCAACTGCTGTACGGCGTCTACCAGGACAATGTGTACTCGCGCGGCTTCAATATCTACACCACGATCAAGTCCACCGACCAGGAAGCGGCTTACCTGGCCGTACGCAACGGTATTCTGGATTACACCCGTCGTGCTCCTTACACCGGCCCGCAAGGCCAGGTGGATCTGCCTGCCGGTATTGAAAACGATCACGCCCAGCTGGACTCCATTCTGGATGACTTGCAGGACAAGTACCCCGACACAGGCGACTTGCTGACCGGTGTGGTGCTCGATGCCAGCCCCAACCAGATTCGCGTGGCCCGTACCGCCCAGCAAATTATTGATGTCAACGACAAGCGCGCCCTGAAGATTGTCGCTCGTGGCCTGGTGAAAAACGCCAAGGCAGACGTGCGCATTCAGCGCGGTTCCGTGGTCTATCTGTTCCGCAATGGCGATTACTGGGAAGTGATCAATATGCCTGCGGTGCAAGCGGCTTTTGTGTCGGTACGCCCGCAAGACGGCGCTATCCAGGCCATGGTGGGCGGTTTCCACTTCTCGGACGGGAAGTTCAACCGCGTCACGCAAGCCTGGCGTCAACCCGGCTCGGCCTTCAAGCCCTTCATCTACGCCTCCTCGCTGGAGCGTGGTCTGACTCCAGCCACGCAGATTTCGGACGAACCTTTTGTTCTGACGGCTGCCCAGACCGGCTCCAAGCCCTGGACACCCAAGAACTACGGTCGCACCTACGAGCCCATGCTGACCATGCGCCAAGGCTTGTATAAATCCAAAAACATGGTGTCCATCCGTATCATGCAGGCCGTCGGTCCCAAGTACGTGCAGGAATACGTGACCCGCTTTGGTTTCGACAAAGCCCGTCAGCCCGCCGTGCTGCCACTGGCTCTGGGCGCCGGTAGCGTAACGCCCCTGCAAATGGCCGGTGCCTACTCGGTCTTTGCCAATGGCGGTTACCGCACCGAGCCCTACCTGATCGATTACGTAACCGACAGCACCAACAAAGTCATCATGCGTGCCAAGCCCATTGTGGCCGGTGATGCGGCTGCCCGTGCCATCGACCCCCGTACGGCTTACGTCATGAACGATTTGCTGCGCGGTGTGGCAACTTCCGGTACTGGTGCCCGCTCCTCGCGCGAATTGAAGCGTACGGACATTGGTGGCAAGACAGGGACCACCAACGATTCCCAGGACGCCTGGTTTGCCGGTTACACGCCAGATCTGGTCGGTATTGCCTGGATGGGCTTTGACAAGCCACGCAGCCTGGGTTCGGGTGAAACCGGCGGTGGCGCTTCCATGCCTATCTGGATCAACTACATGCGCGCCGCGCTGAAAGACAAGCCTATCGTGCCTCCAGGCCCCATGCCTTCCGGCCTGTCGCGCATCAACGGGGACTTCTACTTTGACGAATTCCCACCCGGACAAGCGATTGCCCGTGTTGGTCTGCCCGCTCCAGGTGACGGTGCCCTGCAACAAGGCGGTAGCGATCAAAGCGATGGTATTGGCGACCTGCTGCGACAACTGGACTCTGACTCCGGTTCTTCGGGCACGCAAGCCCAGCCCTTCGTCCCCTTCTAAATCCAGTACCCAAACGCCGGCCTAGCCGGCGTTTTTTATGCTTTGTCCCTCACAATGGCATAATGCTCTGCATTGTCCGCACTAGCTCAACACCTTATGAACAAACTACGTTCCTCCCGCCTGCTGGCCTTGCTGGCACTTAGCGTTTTTCTTAGCGCTTGCGGCTACAAAGGCCCCTTGTACCACCCTCCTGCGCAGGAAGCAGCGGACGCCCAAACAGCGCCGCGCTGATTTCCGCCCTGCTCGCTTAACCTCTGTTATTTGACGACACCATGACCGTTGCCCCTCACTTCCAATTTCAGAACAACACGCTGCACGCCGAGCAAGTTCCCCTGAACAAGCTGGCTGAAGAATTCGGCACCCCCCTGTATGTGTATTCCCGCCAAGCCTTGCGCGACGCATGGGAGTCCTATCGAGTGGCAGGCCAGGACCGCAAGTTGTTGGTGTGCTATGGCATGAAGGCCAATTCCAACCTGGCCATTCTGCAAGAATTCGCCCGTCTGGGTACCGGCTTTGACATTGTTTCGGGCGGTGAGCTGGCCCGTGTCATCGCCGCCGGTGGCGATCCAGGCAAAGTGGTGTTCTCCGGTGTCGGCAAACAGGTTTGGGAAATTGAAGCTGCCCTGAAAGCAGGCGTGAAGTGCTTCAACGTCGAATCCGAAGGCGAGCTGGAGCGCGTTGCACAGGTTGCTGAACGCATGAATGTGAAAGCGCCTGTTTCCTTGCGCGTGAATCCGGACGTGGATGCTCGCACCCATCCCTACATTTCCACCGGGCTGAAAGACAACAAGTTCGGCGTGCCTATTGATCAGGCTCCCCGCATCTATGCACGCGCCCAAGAGCTGCCCAGCCTGAATATTGTGGGTGTCGACTGTCATATCGGCTCGCAGATTACCGAAGTCAGCCCCTATCTGGATGCGCTGGACAAGCTGATCAAGCTGATCCTGGCCCTGAAAGAGCAAGGAGTGAACCTGACTCACCTGGATTTGGGCGGCGGTCTGGGCATTCGCTACACCGACGAAACCCTGGTGACCCCAACCCAGCTGCTGACCGAAGTATTCGCCGCTCTGGACAAGAATGGCCTGGGCCATCTGGAAATCGTGCTGGAACCCGGCCGCTCCATGGTGGGCAATGCCGGTGTGCTGCTAAGCCGCGTGGAATACCTCAAGCATGGCGAGACCAAAAACTTCGCCATCATTGATGCCGCGATGAACGACTTGATTCGCCCCACCCTGTACGATGCCTGGCACAGTGTGGAAGCGGTAGAGCCTCGTCCAGTGACCGAGGAGACCCCCCGCTACGATCTGGTTGGCCCTATCTGCGAAAGCGGTGACTGGCTGGCACGTGACCGTCAACTGGCGCTGGAACAGGACGACTTGATCGCCATCATGTCCGCCGGTGCCTATGCCTTTACCATGGCCAGCCAGTACAACACCCGCCCCCGTGCGGCTGAAATTCTGGTCGACGGCGATCAGGTTCATGTGATCCGCCCCCGCGAAAGCCTGGAAAGTTTGTTTGCCACCGAACGATTGCTCCCTTAAAGGCGGGCAAGAATGCAGGTAACAACCATTCAGCCTTAAAGAACTCTCGAATCTGACCGTAAAACAGGCCGGGACTGCGCTGCCATCAGCAGGCATCGCAGTCCCGGCCTGTTGCGTACTGTCCTAGCCAGGAACGCACAGATTTCGCTGTCAGTGGCCAGACAGTTCGATGGTAAGCGCTGGAGGCTGTACCACCATCATGACCACCCCAGGGATACCGACACACGGCTTTGAGCCTGTTACTTCGGCCAGCGAGCGCCTGATTCGCGGCTTGAGTCTTTACGTCATCCCTTTGTTTCTGATCATGCTCACTTTATGGGCATTACTGTTCCTGCCGAATCGCTACCCTACCGTTCCCGGTCAAAGTTTGGGCATTCAGGCGCTGGCCAGCCAGCAAGAGCATGCGGATCCAGAGTTACTGACACAATTGGAAAATGCCCCGACCCGGCAACGATTGCACCTGAGCGAGCCCCATTGGCTGCTGCTGACCCTGCCCGCCCCCTTCCCCCAGCAGGACCAGGTCCTGCACTTTCCGGCCTCCCCGATTTCTTCGCTGCACTGCCAAGACGCCCGCAGCGGCCAAGCCCTGCGTAACAGTGAGCTGGACCCGCCTACCCCGCTGTCACCCGCCCCGGTAAAAAGCTACACCCTGGAATTAGGCCAGGCGAACCACCCCGACACCGTGCTGTGCCGTGTCGAGACCTCCCGCCCCACCCTCCTGCAAGCTCAGCTCTGGGCCAGCGCTGACGTCACCAACTCCTCGATCCGTCTTAGCCGTGGCATAGGGCTGCTGGAAGGCGGCTTGCTGACCATGGCCATGTTCATGCTGGTGCTGGCCGCCACCAACCGCGCCTGGATCTACCTGCTGCTGTCAGTCTGGTTGATTGGCAACCTGCGCCTGGGTTCGATGGCCATGGGCTGGGATACCCAGTGGCTAGGCCAGATTCTGCCCTCGCAGTACATGCCGGTGCTGCGTCAGGTGACCATCGCCTGCTACTTCATCCTAAGCTATTCCCTGTTTACGGTATTGCTGGGCAACTCGATTACCACCGCCCGCCTGCAACGCTTGCTGCCTACGGTGGGCATACTGGGCCTGATCCTGTTACCCGTGTCCCTGCTGGCCCCGGCGTCCGTGTTCCAGCCCGTCATGTGGGTCAGCACCATCTACGCGCTGTGCTGCGTGTCTGCCGTGCTGCTGTCCATCCTCCTGCACACCCGCTCGCGCATCTTGCTCTGGCAGCTGGTGCTGCTCAGCATGGCCCTGTGCATGCTGATTTCAGCCATCTTTCTGGTGACCTTTGGTCGCTCCAGCTTTGTAGAGAACTTCAACGGTGTCATCGCCTTCCTGCTCTCCAATCTGATGGTGGCCCTGGCCGTAGGTGAACGCTTGCGAGAAGACCGCAGCGAATCCCTGCGCGCCCGTAACGAACTCATGGCCCACTACCTGCTGACTCCCGTCGGCATGTTCACCCTGAACGAATCCGGCGTCTTTCTGCGCATCAGTCCCATTCTGGCGCGCATGCTCAACATAGACGCAGACCCGAACGAAAGCACCATACACTGGACCAATTTCTTTCCCGAACAAGACTGGAAAGCTGTCGCCCAAAACACACAAAATGGTCAGGACGTGACCATTACCTACTACGACGCCGATGCCCAGCCCTGCCAATTTGCCTTGCGTGTGGCCATCGTCAATCAGTGCATTGAAGGATCTCTGCAAGACATCACCGCCCGTGCCGAGACCTACCGCCAACTGCGCCTGATGGCCGACAACGATCCGGTTACCAATGTCCTGAACCAGCGCGGTATCGAAAAAGCACTGGACGGCCTGCTCAGCCGCAGCCAGGACGACAAACCCTGCCTGCTGGCCTACTTGGACCTGAACCACATCAAATATGTGAACGGCACCTTCGGCCATTCCTCGGGTGATGCCCTGCTGCTGAAAGTCTGCGAGCAACTGGAATCCGTCCTGCGCAGCAAAGACAAGATTGGCCGCATCGGCAACGACGAATTTGTCATCATCTTTGAAGACTGCGAACCCGACCAGGCTCGCACTCTGGCCAATAGCGTGCTGGAATCGCTGAACAAAAGCCCCTTGCTGGCTGGCAACCGCAGTTTCAACCTGCGCAGCACACTGGGGCTGGTCGAAGTCGCCCCCGGCATGGCTCCGCAAGAAGCCATCTCCGCCGCCAGCCGAGCTGCCCGCGACGCCCGCCGCCTGCATCAGGACATGATTATCTACGGGCAGGACTCCAACGTCCTGCAAGAACACGCCGAAGAACTACGTTTATTTGAAGAGCTGGAAGGTGGCTCTTCTCGCGCGCTATACCTGGAAATGCAGCCTATCGCTGCCTTGCGTCGCCCCATGGACAGCCTGAACTTCGAGGCCTTGCTGCGCGTGCGCGACTCCTCTGGCCAGCTCATCCCTACCGGCCGCATCATCGCAGCAGCAGAAGAAAGCGGCACCATCACCATCATCGATAAATGGGTGTTCTCCGCCACCCTGGAATGGATGTCCAAACACGAAGCCCAGTTGAGCAAGACCCAATGGGTCACCATCAACCTGAGCGGCGTGTCCCTGAACGACGACACCTTCATCAAATGGCTCTTCGACATCCTGGCCCGATTCGAACACCTGGCCCGCCGACTGTGTGTAGAAATCACCGAAGGCGTCGCGCTGGACGACCTGGAGCACACACGTAATTTCATGCGTCGCCTGCAGAAAATGGGCGTGCGCATCGCACTGGATGACTTTGGAGCAGGGTACACCTCCTTCTCCTACCTGCGCGAACTGCCCGCCGATGCCATCAAGATTGACGGTGCCCTGATTTGCGACATGCTGAAAAAAGAAACCAACGTCGCCATTGTCCGAACCATTGTTGAACTGGCCAACAACCTGGGCATGATCAGCATCGCCGAATGGGTCGAAGACGTCCCCACCCTGAAAGCCCTGCAAGAACTGGGCGTAGACTACGTACAAGGCTTCATCATCTCCAAAGCCTGCACCCCTGCAGACCTGCTCAAAGCCCAAGCCATGACCGACTTGGTCCACGACGCCGCCGCCAGACAGTTCCTGATCGAATCCCAGGACAAGTTCCCGCCCGCCATGTAACTCAAATAGCTACCCAAGGCCCACAGAGGGCCTGACTGCTCAACAATAAGAAATAGGCGAATCCAGCTCCAAGCCCCACTTCGAATCAGCCGCAGCGTGCAACACAAGCTCAGACATGATTAAAGCAACAGAGGCTATTTCTTTGGCAACCCTGCAGGTGAATAAGCCTGTATTGAACCCAGCTCTGGATACACAGATAGGGATGGCTCATAAATAAACACTGTGAGCCGCTGGTGTGCGGGTCGGGGTGCCGGGGCGATTCAGAGTGCTTGCCGCGGGCAGAAGATCGCGTAGGGGTTCAAGCATCCTGCTGTTTGAGCACGACGCTTATGGTTTGTCCGGGGGACAAACCATCGTGCGAGTTCAGGATGCGCCCTACGCGATCTTCTGCCAAGGGCACCGGTGCGCAGCACCGGCAAGCGCTCAAGCCCCGACACCCCGACCCGCACACCAGCGGCGTCTCCCAGCGCTTATGTCACCCCACAAAGCACCATTCAAGCCCCTACCAGGCACCCGCCCCTAAAAGAACAAATAAACAGCCACAAAAAAACCCGAGTCCGGCACTCAGCCAAACTCGGGTTTCCCAATTCTACAACCGCCATTCCGAAGCCCAAACACAAGCCCCCCAGAACAGCAGAAACCTTACAGCTCCCCGTAGGAATGCAGCCCCGACAAGAACATATTCACGCCCAGGAACGCAAAGCTGGTAATCAGCAGCCCACCCAGCGCCCAATACGCTGCCATCGTGCCACGCAGCCCTTTAAGCAAGCGCAAGTGCAACCAAGCCGCATAGTTCAGCCACACAATCAAAGCCCAAGTCTCTTTCGGGTCCCACTGCCAGTAAGTGCCCCAAGCATCAGCGGCCCACAAGGCCCCCAACACCGTTGCCACCGTAAAGAAGGCAAAACCCACCGCAATCGCCCGGTACATGATGTCATCAAGCACCTCCAGCGAAGGCAGTTTGCGCGAAATCGGACCACGGAAATACAGAATCGTACCCACGATCACACTACCGATACCGAAATACAGCATCCAGGTAGGCGACAACTCGCGCGAACCAAAAATCATGGGCTCGGCACACAGAATCGCACCCAGCAAAAACACCGGAATCAGCTTGGCACGCGAACGCGTCTCGCCATTTTCCTTAACCAGATACGCAAAACCCACCATGGCCGCCAACGAGAACGTACCGTAACCAATAAAGTTGGCCGGCACGTGCAACTTCATCCACCAGCTTTTCAGCGCAGGCACCAAAGGCTGAATCTGATGCGCATCACGCGTGAAGGAATACCACAGCAGGAAAATAACCAGCGAACTGATCGCCAACAGCACAAAGCCACCCAAGGCTCGCGTGTTGTAACGACGCTCGTAATACATGTAGAACAAGGCCGTAATCAGCGCCAGCAGCACAAACACTTCATACAAATTGCTGACCGGAATATGACCGATGTCCGGACCCAACAAGTGACCTTCGCGCCAGCGTACCAGCAAACCTGTCATCCCGGCATAGATCGCCGCCCAGGTCAGCCCCGACCCCATCCAGGCCGCCGTATTGCTGAAAAAACCAGCCCAGTACATCACCGTAGCCAGAATGAACAGCGCGCACATCCACAAAATGGCGGACTGGGAAGAGAACAAATACTTCAGCAGAAAAACCGAATCGGCCTTTTCAATATCGCCGGTGCCCAAACCATCACCCGTGCTGTACAGCCAGACCGCCAGCAAAGCCGTCAAACCAGACAACACCAGCAGCGTGCGCAGCGGACGCCACAACCACCCCAGCCAGGCCACAAACGGCACGAAAGCCACCAGAATGATCTTTTCGTAGTAATCCATGCTGGTGCTGTACACATTGAGCGCATACGCCGCACCCAAAGCCAGTGCCACCAGAAACAGCACATCCGTCCAGTCCGGACGGCCACGGATACCGCGCCGGTCACCACTGGAAGCGATATTGTCTTGCCACATCGAGGGAGTGGCCGAAGAAAGGGTCTGCGCCATAGTAGCTACACCTTGTCAGACAGATAGCCGGTTGAACGCCGCTTTAAGGCGATCAAACTCGAGGTTAAAGTCCAAGTTGCGACGTTGAGATGTCATGGCAGCCATGACACTGCTGCCTTGGTTGTGAGGGCGAATCCAGACCCACACACGGCGATCCCGGATATAGAACATCGAGAACACGCCAATAATCAGAAACAAGCAACCCAAATACACAATGTACATGCCTGGGCTGCGCGCCACCTGGAATACGCTGGCTTGAACTTGCTCAAAGCTGTCCAAGGTCAACATAACCGGTGCCGGGTAATCAGGCAGGTTGGCAAACGCCAGTACAGCAGACTGAATCCAGCGATTGGCATCGCTATTTTCCTGACTGTAATCCAACTCCGGCAAACCTTGTTGCTGCCTGATCAAGTCACGCAATTCCGACAGTGTGAACTGAATCATGGGAATTGCAAAACCCAGAATACGCTCGCGCTCGGCCTCGGGGACACGGCTGATCAAGCCATCAAAACCGGCACGCACAAACGTCTGCAAAGCAGTTCTGGACGCGGAGAGCATCAACTCTTTTTGCTCGGGCGACGAAGAGTTACGCTCGGCAAAGCGCTCGGCCGCCTGGGTCACCAGGGCCTCGTTCTGCGTGGCCGCACGCAAATCCATGAATTCTTTCAAGGAACCCTTGTCGTCAGCCGGGAAACGCACATAGCGGAACGGCTCGGCGGGCGAAAAGCGCATACCGGCCAGAAACACCAGGGTGCCATCCAGCTCCACCGGCAGCATGTAGTTCACAAACTCGCGGGACTGGCCCTGATCGTCGATCAAGCGATAGTTCACGCTGGGGCCGACGTTCTTCAGATGCTGATCTTTCTTGTTGGCAGCGCTACCAGTAACAGCGGCCACGTGCTCAATCATGGCCTTGGGCTGAGGATCACCCTCACTCAGGTTTTCCACGTTGATGGGGCGCAGCTCGGTCAACTGAACCGTCAAAGCGTGTTCGTTGGGGCTTTCCTGGGCCGCAATGCCTACGGTTTCGCCCACTTTGCCATTTAGCGCAAAGGTCTTGGAACCAGGGCCTACCAAGGGATAGCCCTTCAGGCTGAGGATACTGCCGCCATCGTCAAAACCGGACTGGTAAACCGTGACCCCCTTGTAGCGCAGCGGCTCGTTCACCTCGATGGTGCGCTCGAACGTATCGCCCGTGACGGGATCGGTAACTTCCACTTCACTCTTGAAGCTGCTGGGCATGCCGGTTGAGTAGTACTCCACCAGGAAACGCTTGAGTTCCAGGGCAAAAGGCAGAGGCTGAATCAGGACGCCTTCACCGGAATTGACCACGGCAGTAGCCGTACGGGCTCCCTCTGGCACCAGCATATTGGCGCGGAAGCTGGGATTGCCCAAGCCCAGTCGACCCGACTCGGGCACCTGGGAAATCAGCATGTTTTCAGTAATGGGCTGTTTACCACCCAGCCACACCTGCAGGCGCACGGGCAATTCGCTGTCGAGCAGGCCGCCCACACAGATCACCACAATCGCCAAGTGGGCAAAAATGTAACCCAGCTTGTTGGCGCTGCCCTTCTTGGCTGCCATCATCATGCTGCCGTCGTCATCCTGACGCACGCGCACGGCGTAACCCTGGGACTGCAACCAGCCTTGCACCTGCTCGCGATTATGTTCGGGAGCACCGGCGCTTTCCAGTTCAATACGGTGGGGAAAGGCTTTCAGACTGCCGCCGCGCACATGCTCTTTGAACGTGCGCATTTCACGGATCATCTTGGGGGCATTACGAATGACGCACAGCGTGGTCGAGACCACCAGAAACGTCATGATGACCATGAACCAGCCACTGTTGTAGATGGACCAGATCGAAAAATGGTCGAAAAATTCAAACCAGTACGGCCCGAATTGATCGATATACGTATTGGCGGGCTGATTTTGCGCCAGAACAGTGCCGATCAGACTAGCTACGCAAATGAACATCAGCAAGCTGATGGCAAAGCGCATCGAACCGAGCAATTCCAGGAAATCGGCCGCAAAGCGACGTACGGGGGATACTTTTTTCACAAAGGCTAGCTTAGGAGGTGGGGGGTTTCACCGGAAACATCCAGACTTTGAACGCAGAACGCACACAAAGTTCGATCGCTGGACAAAACACCAACACGAGACCCGGCCCAAATCGGCACTGCCCGTTGTTAAGGCTCCCAAACTGCCATGACTATCAGGAAGCTGGGGCCAAAAAGCGAATGTCAGGCTTCAGACAGTCAGGGGGCCAATGGCCCCCTTGGACTGATTAACGCAGGCCAGCTGCGAAATCTGACACGGCTGCAATGTCGGCGTCCGACATGCGATCCGCGATGTCATGCATCATCGGGCCATTGGCACGGTCGCCGCTGCGGAACAATTTGAGCTGTTCGGCAATGTAGCCAGGGTGCTGGCCAGCCAGACGGGGGAACTGACCGGGCATACCAGCGCCATCAGGCGAGTGGCAAGCGGCACAGGCCGCAACACCGCGCTCGGGCAAACCGCCGCGCCAGATCTTCTGGCCACGTTCCATGGTGTCTTCTTTGGTAGCGTTAGCTGCCTGATCCCAGTTCACGGGCTGTTGGGACAGGAAGAAAGCCACGTTTTGCATGTCTTCTTCGGTCATGCCAGCAGCAATGGCGGTCATCAGGCTGTTGGCGCCTTCAGGGCCGCGACGGGAAGGCACAGACTTCTCGTCCTTGGCACGGAAATCGTGCAGCTGCTTGACCAGGTACTCGTACGGCTGGTGAGCCAGCGACGGGTTGACCGGAATAATACTGTTGCCGCCATCCCCGTGACAGGTCACACAGGCCAGCACGCCACGCGACATCTCACCTTGCAGGTAGAGCTGCTCGCCTTTGGCGGCATCTGGCTTGGGCAGACCAGCTGCATTGGCCACGTTAGCGGTAAAAACCACAGAGCAAGCCATCGTCAGGCTGCTTGCGATAACGACTCGGGAAAGCGCACGCTTCATTTGGACCTCGATAATCGCGAATCAATCGGGGTGCCGCATGCGCCCCGCAAAAGCCACCGTAAGCCGCTGGTCAGTACCCAGTGGACTACGACATTACTGTTTCAAATCGAGAGATTATACAATAGGCGCTGAACCAATATGGAATTACGCTGCAACCATGTCGATACTGCACCGCGCTCACTTCACGATTTCAGCTGCTCAGATCGATCAGCTGCCTCCTCCCGGACCGCCAGAGGTCTGTTTTGTGGGGCGCTCCAATGCGGGCAAATCCTCCGCCATCAATGTGTTGGCCAACCAACGGAAACTGGCTTTTTCCAGTAAAACGCCGGGACGAACACGCCTGATCAATATGTTCGGCATCCCCGACCCGCTCTCGCCGGGCGACTTTCTGGGCCACCTGGTGGACTTGCCCGGCTACGGCTACGCCGCCGTGGCGCGCCACGAAAAGCAGGACTGGGCCGAAATTCTGGGCGAGTACCTGGTCTCCCGCCCCTCGATTGCCGGCATTGTGTTGCTAATCGACATCCGACGCGGCGTGACCGACCTGGATATGCGTCTGGCCGACTGGATTGCACCTACCGGCAAGCCCGTACTGGCTCTTTTGACCAAGGCCGACAAACTGCCGTATGGTCAACGCATCAAGGCGGTGGCCGAAGTGCGCCGCCAACTCCGGGAAATTGGCGCCCTGCATGCGCTGCCCTTCTCCTCCACTGATCGTATCGGCTTGCCCGAAGCGACCGAATGCATCGAAAACTGGATTTCTCCGAAGGTTGTTCCATGACTCGTTTTATTCCTCCTGCCGACTTTCCAAACACTCGCCTGCGCCGTAACCGCCGCGACGAGTTTTCCCGCCGTCTGGTGCGTGAAAACCGCCTGTCCACAGACGACCTGATCTACCCGGTCTTTGTGCGTGAAGGCGAGAAAGTTCAGGAGCAAGTGGGCTCCATGCCCGGCGTTATGCGCTATTCGCCTGATGAACTGATGCGCGTGGCCGAACAGTGTCTGGAGCTGGGCATCCCCGTGTTGTCCCTGTTCCCGTCCATCGACCCGTCCCTCAAAACGCCGGATGGCAGCGAAGCCGCCAACCCGAACGGCCTGATTCCGCGCGTTGTGGGCATGCTCAAGCAGCAATTCCCCGAGCTGGGCGTGCTGACTGACGTGGCTCTGGACCCCTACACCAGCCATGGCCAGGACGGCATTCTGGACGAAGCCGGTCACATCCTGAACGAAGAGACGGTCGCCATGCTAATCCGCCAGGCCCAGACGCAAGCCCAGGCTGGTGTGGACATTGTGGCCCCCAGCGACATGATGGACGGCCGCATCGGCTCCATCCGCGCCGCTTTGGACAAGGACCAGTTCATCCACACCCGCATCATGGCTTACTCGGCCAAGTACGCCAGCGCCTTCTACGGCCCCTTCCGCGACGCGGTGGGCTCGGCTGCCAATCTGGGCCGCTCCAACAAGAACACCTACCAGATGGACCCCGCCAACCGTAACGAAGCCCTGCGCGAAGTGGCCGCCGATATCCGCGAAGGTGCCGATATGGTCATGGTCAAACCTGGCCTGCCTTACCTGGACATCCTGCGCGACGTAAAAGACGCCTTTGGCATGCCAACCTACGCCTACCAAGTCAGCGGCGAGTACGCGATGATCAAGGCCGCCGCCCAGAACGGCTGGCTGGACCACGACAAGGTCATGATGGAGTCTCTGCTGGCATTCAAGCGTGCTGGTGGCGACGGCATTCTGACCTATTTCGCCATCGAAGCCGCCAAGCTGATGCGCGAACAGAACTGCTGATTCACATCAATCAGAACGCAAAAAACGCAGCCTGTGAGCTGCGTTTTTTGTTGTGTGTACGCGACGATCTGTCGTCTGTTAAGCCCTGATAAGCCCTATTCGGGGCAAATCAGGAACTTCAGGCACCGGCCAGAACCTCATCCAGCACCTTGGAAAAGCGACTGGCATCCTGAAAACCGATCACGCGCAATTGTTCCAGCTGTTTGCCCTTGGAATCGAAAAACATGATGCCGGGAGGGCCAAACAGGCGGAAATGTTTCAGCAACTCCCTGTCCTCGGGAGTGTTGGCTGTCACATCCACCTGCAGCAAATCAAACTGTGCCATACGCTGTGCAACCGCAGGATCACTGAACGTGAAATTCTCCATTTCAATGCAGGACACACACCAGTCTGCGTAGAAATCCAGCATGACGGGACGGGTGGTCTTGGCCAGCCGTCCTTCCAGCTCCTGCAAGGTGAGTACGCGCTGAAACTCCACTTTGCTTTGAGCGGCTGCCACCGTACCGGACGATTTCAGCCCTTCCAGTGGACGAATCACGCTAGGACGACCCAGGGCAATACTGATCATCATCATGATGGCCCAGACCGCCAACATCATGCCTACGCCCTGGCGCAAACCCGACCAAGGTGTGCGCGCTGCCGTACCGCGCCCAAACGCACCCAGCAAGGCCGCGGCCCACAAAGCCAAAACGACCCAGCCAAAGACCGCGATCGTGCCGGACATCAAGGGCGAGACCATCCACCAGGCCGTAGCCAACAGCAAAACACCAAAGGCGGTTTTGACACTTTCCATCCAGGCACCGGCCTTGGGCAACACACTGCCAGAACCCGCGCCCACAATCAGCAGCAACACGCCCGACCCCCAGGCCAAGGCGAACAGAGCCGAGCCGCCCAGAACCACATCACCCGTCTGCGAGATAAACAGCAGCACACCCGCCAAAGGCGCTGCTACGCAAGGGCCGACGATCAGCGCAGACAGCATGCCCATCAGGAACACACCACCCATCTGCCCGCCCGGCAAACGGTTCATGGTTTCATTCAGGCGATTTTGCAGCGCTGCCGGGGCCTGCACCGTAAATACATCCAGCATGGACAAGGCCAGCACCACCAGGATCAGGGCAAACAAGCCCAAGACCCACGGATTCTGCAACCAGCTTGCCAAGCCTGCGCCCAGCAAACCTGCCGCCACACCCAGCAAGGTGTAGACCAGAGACAAGCCCAACACAAAGGCAAAAGCCATTTTCAAACCATGCCAGCGCGATGGCGCAGGCTGACTACGGCCCGCAATGATGGACAGCAGAATCGGCACCATCGGCAAGACGCAGGGTGTAAAGGACAGCAGCAAGCCGAACACAAAGCTCAGCAGCACAATCTGCCCCCAACCTGCTTGCTTGAGGTAATCCGCCAAGCCCACATCACTCAGGCTCAAGGCCGACGCGACACCACCTGTGCTGGCAGATGTAGCCGTAGACGTCGTGGCTGCGGTGTCTGCTTTCTGATCCGAGCCTTCACCCGGCGCAGGCACCGACACCACACCAAAGGGGCCTGCCACTTCCCAGCCCTGTCCGGTGGGGATCAGGGTCAAGGTTTGCGTAGAGGGGGAATAGCACAAGCCAGCATCGGCACAACCCTGGCTGACTACATCAATTTTCAGATCCTGGCCCGTACCGCTATCGGCCAGAACAGGCACTCGCAGAGTGACCGAGTTGCGGTAGACCTCCATGACTTCGTCAAAGGTAGGGTCGTACACCTTTTCGCCATCGGGAAGCTGGGGAGTACCCAAATGCTCGGCCTTCTCGGTCGATATCCCGAAGCGCTTGCGATACATATAGTATTCAGGCGCAATCTGGAAATGGATATCCAGCTGATCGGGCTGGCTCATGGCCGCGGTCAGTACAAAAGCCTGTTCCGGGTCCAGAAACTCTTCTTCTGCCTGCGCCGTCAATGGCGTTGCCAGCCAGGCCAGCATCAGGACAAAGAAAACAGCAAACCACGCGCCAAGACGCTGGGCAGAAAACGGAGAACGCTTCAAAGACAAAGGCACAAATCTATTCCGGTTTTTTAGGCTGGGCTATCTGAGATCACGCTGGACGCGTCTGGGTGCGGACCCAATCCAGATAAGCGGTGAAACCACCAACAACCGGAAGCACAATCAATTCAGGCAGTTCGTAAGGATGCTGCTCTCGCAAGCGATCTGCCAGTTCCGGTAGCCGGGCCACTGTGGTTTTGAAAGTCAGCGTGATTTCCTCATCACCCTGTAACTCCCCTTGCCACATGTACATAGACAAACTGGCGGGCGCAAGGTTCGCACAAGCGGCAATTCCATCTTCAACCAGGTGATGAGCCAGGTACTTGGCCAGCATCATATCGGGCACCGTCGTCTGCACCAGCACCAATTGCTGTGCATCCAGATCGGGCAAGGTCAAGGCCAGTTTGGGTTTGGAACTGGAGGAATTCTCAGAGGACATGCAGGGCTCCTAATCAAGCCCTTAGTGTAGCGCCGGATGCCGGCGCTTAGATGCTGGACCGAGGTCGAGTCAGGCCGCTTAATGTTTCAGAGGGGCGCTCGCCATAGCGATGTCGATAGTCAGCAGAGAACTGTCCCAAGTGGGCAAAGCCACAGGCCAGGGCCACTTCGGTGACTGACATGCCACCTTCCTGCAAATATCGGCGGGCCGCTTCCAAACGCATCTGCTTTAGACGCGCCATCGGTGCGACACCCAAATGTTCCCGGAACCCCGCATACAGACTGCGCACACTAACACCTGCCGCTTGGGCTATATCGCCAATCGTGATGGGCTGGCCGGTCTGACTTTCCATGAAATCCAGGGCACGTCGCAAAACATGCGGCAAGGCTGCCGCGGTCTTATGGGCGGGCTGATTGTGCTGGTGCAGCTCGAACAAGGCATAAATCAGGGTCTGCTCGAATTGGCGTACCTGACGGGGCTGATCAAACAAAGTGCCGTCCGACACTTCGGCAAACTGCCAATCCAGCAAGCGGCGCAAACTGGCCCCGCCAGGCGCATCCAAAGGAATGGAAGGCTGAAACTCCAAGGGGCCGCGTACAGGCTGCGCAAAATACTCCTGATAGTGGCGCTCCAGCCCTTGGCGTCCAATACGCACAAACAGCTTATCGGCCTCCAGACTATGTTCCATGCTGAAGTCTTGAGTCGGGCTGATGATGGAAGCCAGGCGAGAGGTAGACGCGAAACGTCCGTGCGCCGTATGAATCTGCTCTTGTCCCGACAGAGGAATTTGCAAGAGATAGAAGTCGTCCAGTGGCTGGGGCTGAATCTGCACCTGCGCGCCATAGCGCAAACGACCATAGGCCACATCCTGGCCTTGGCGTAGATACAAGCGTGCATTCAGACGCTGACGAGTATCCGCCAGGGTCAGACTATGCGGGCAGAAAACCTGGGAGATATAGTGCTGAACGCAGTCCACATCCTGCGAATGCAGCTGGGCATAGCGATTCAGTATGGTGGTCATGAGCGTCGCAACAAGCGATAAAAAAAGCTGTGCCTTAGTGTGGCACAGCCTCTTGCACTGCAACATCGAGACTATCCCTAGGCCCGGCTAAGGTGCCAAGACAGAGACAGCGATCCCGACGATTTACTGGCCCTGAAAACGGCCAAAACGTCCCTGCCAATACAGCAAAGGCGAATCCTGTGCCTGCTCGGCATGGTGCACCTGCAAGACACGGCCCAATACCAAAGCATGGCTATGACGTTCAATTACTTCCACGATCTGGCAGGCCAAAGCGGCAGGAGCTTGTCGTGCCAACCAGATACCGTGCTCGGTACGCAGCCAATCATGTCCGGCATAACGCGCATCGCCTTGCTCGCCTTTGAAACCGGCAAACTGCAAAGCCATGCCTGCCTGCTCGACACCCAGAATATTCACACCGAACAGGCCACTGTCACGCATTAAAGGCCAGGACGAGGAGCTTTGATTCACACAGACCAGTACCTCTGCCGGATCTGCGGCTACCGAGGTGACCGACGTTGCCGTCAGGCCGCTACGCTGGCCCTGGTGTTCGACCGTAATCACATTGGCCGTGCCACCCAGATGGCGCATAGCAAGTTTGAACTGCTCGGCAGAAACTCCAGGCGCGTGCAGCGCTTGGTCTGTCGGCAAGGAAGCCAATTCCACAGGCATGATTCACCCTTTTTTAATCTTATGGGCAGCACAGTCATCAGGACGGTGCTGCCTGCGTGGCGTACGTGAACTGGCTATCCCCCAGAGCAAACCCAAGCCTGCCCGATAGCCAGAAAATCGCTCTTAGCGAATGCCACGCTGCTGCAACAAAGGCAGCACAGTATCACGGAAATAAGGGAATTCCTTTACATAGTCCACAAAGGACAAGGTTGTTCCCCGGAAACCGGTTTCGTGCAACGCACACAAACCGTCAGCCACTTGCTCGGGCGTACCCACCAGCGGGAAGCCACCATGGCCCGCGGCCATACGCTCGCGAATCTGCTCCAGCAGCTCGTGCGGGAAGGAATGGGCGTGGGCAAACTGCAAATTCATCAGGTTATCCACGGCACCATTGTCGATATTGGCCATGATGCGTTCCCACTCGGCCTTGGCCTCGGCTTGCGTCGGACGGCAAACCACGTGCGAGAAGGTCATCACATCAACCTTGCGGCCTTGCGCTTGGCCTTGTGCCTTGAGTTCAGCCACTTCTTTCCTGGAGCGCTCCAACTCCATGGCAGGCGTGAACAGGAAGTTCGCGTTGCGGCTGGCGAACTCGCGGCCCTGACCGGAACCAGCGGCGTTAAAGATAGGTGGATCAAACTCAGGACGAGGATTGCCGTAGACGCCTTTGGCCTGAAAGTACTTGCCATCCCAATCGAAGCGACCGTCGTGGTGCCAGATCTTCTTGATCAGATCGAACCACTCTTGTGCATAGCCATAGCGGGTTTCGTGATCATCAGGCAACTTCACACCCAAAGCGTCGTACTCGGGCTTGTTCCAGCCAGCCACAATATTCAGACCGACACGGTTGCCGCTCATCTGCGCCATAGTGGCGATCTGCTTGGCGATCACAACGGGGTGGTTCGCAACGGTGTGCAAAGTGGCAAACACGCTGATATTGCGAGTATTGGCCAGCAAGGCCGTCGCCCAGGTGACAGTTTCCAGTACATAGCCGTGGAAATCGGTTTCGCCACCGTAACCAATCCAACGGGCGATAGGCAGCATGAAGTCGATGCCAGCATCGTCCAGCAGCTTGCCCAACTTCAGATTGTTTTCCCACGTAGCCTGCCAGCGATCGGGCAAGGTCGATACCGTCATGCCACCACCGCAGTTGGTAGCAAAGGTTCCCAGCAGAAACTTATCGTGTGTGAGCAATGTATTCTGTGCCATCGCCAGTCTCCTGAAAATCGTTGTTCTTTACAGCTCACCACCATGGCGAAGCTGACATAGCGCAGATTTTAGGGATTGGCTTTACGGCCCACTATCGGATCACTGCCGGTTTTATCAATTGCCTGCAATTATTTGAACTTTAAAGCTCTACAGGCCACCCAACCTAGCAAAAACCCTTATATAACAGCGACTTGTCGCGTTTTCAAAACTATTTTTCGGTCAATGAACCCTGCTTTACACCTTCACACTGTACTGAAACGGAGTCCACGCTCTGGCTCAAGCCCACGCTTGAACTTATAAGAGGGGTAAGCTTGGCACTAAGCCTGGGGCAAAAGCAAAACGAAGGTGGGAAACAAGGCCAGCAGCAACAGCAGCAACAAGGTTAAGGCCTTCCCAAAAACGCCCAGCCCGTGATGAACAAAACCCCGCGCCGCCAATAAAAAAACGGACTCCTGAGAGTCCGTTTTCAATACTACTGTAGAAACAAGCGGCGCTTATTCAGCAGCGGCTTCTTCCTGAACTTCTGGACGATCCACCAGCTCCATGAATGCCATAGGAGCGTTGTCACCCTGACGGAAACCCATTTTCAGGATGCGGGTGTAGCCGCCGTTACGCTCTTGGTAACGTGGGCCGAAAACTTCAAACAGCTTGGTCACTGCATCGCGGTCGCGCAGACGGGCGAAAGCCAGACGACGGTTTGCCAAGGTTGGGTTTTTAGCCAAAGTGATCAGAGGCTCAACCACGCGGCGCAGCTCTTTAGCTTTAGGCAGGGTGGTTTTGATGGCTTCGTGAGTCAGCAGGGACACGGACATGTTGCGGAACATGGCCAAACGGTGGCTGCTGGTACGATTCAGTTTACGTAGACCGTGACGGTGACGCATGATGATTTTCCTAAATAATGAATCTAATTGGCACGCCGCTTATGCGACATGCGTAAATCCGGTTCTTCTATCAGCTAAGCTGCGGACCAGATGGACAGCGCAAAACTATAGCACATTTTCAGCCGCCACCTACACTTTTTGCAGGTGTACAACACCAGAAAAAGTGTAAGCGGCGTCTAAGTACGTCTGTCTTGCTTACTACTTATGGACGCTCAAGACCCAGTGGTGGCCAGTTTTCGAGCTTCATGCCCAAAGTCAGGCCACGTGCAGCCAACACTTCCTTGATTTCGTTCAAGGACTTGCGACCCAGGTTTGGAGTCTTCAACAGTTCGTTTTCGGTACGCTGGATCAGATCGCCGATGTAGTAGATATTTTCGGCTTTCAGGCAGTTTGCGGAACGAACCGTCAGTTCCAGATCGTCGACAGGACGCAGCAACACAGGATCGATCTGTGGAGCGCCACGCACTGGAGCTTCGTAGGCATCGCCCACACCTTCCAGAGCAGCAAACACAGAGATTTGATCCATCAGGATGCGAGCGGACTGGCGCACGGCTTCCTCGGGCGAGATCACGCCGTTGGTTTCAATGTCCAGAACCAGCTTGTCCAGGTCAGTACGCTGTTCCACACGGGCGTTTTCGACCGCGTAGCTAACACGACGCACTGGGCTGTAGGAGGCGTCCAGCACGATACGACCGATCGTGTGGGTGCGATCATCAGCCAGGGCGCGCACGTTACCAGGAACGTAGCCACGGCCTTGCTCAACCTTGATTTGCATTTCCAGCTTGCCGTCGTCGGTCAGGGTGGCAATCACATGATTGGGGTTGATGATTTCAACGTCGTGCGGCAATTCGATGTCGCTGGCCAGAACTTGGCCGGCGCCTTCCTTGCGCAGGATCAGGGTAACTTCTTCACGGCTGTGCAGCTTGAAGACCACGCCCTTCAGGTTCATCAAGATATCAACCACGTCCTCGCCCACGCCTGGCAGCGTGGAATACTCGTGCACCACACCGGTAATCTGCACTTCAGTGGGTGCATAGCCGGTCATGGAGGACAGCAAGATACGACGCAGTGCGTTGCCCAGAGTGTGGCCGTAGCCGCGCTCGAAAGGCTCCATGATCACCTTGGCGTGATTTTTGCTGATCGGTTCAACTTCGATGGAACGGGGTTTCAAAAAACCTTGAGACATTCGATTTCCTTTTCAATACCCTCGGCTCGTTACACCGATAAGGCTGACGGAAACTGGCAAAGCCAGCGGGATAGTATCGCAAAGCCCACTTGCCGAAAATCGGGAAGTGGGCCTGCGATTACTGCATTGCGTAAGAGGTCTTCGCGTACAAAATTAACGCGAGTACAACTCAACAACCAGCGATTCGTTGATGTCTTGAGCGACATCAGCGCGATCAGGAGCTTGCTTGAACACGCCGGACAGCTTGGCGGTGTCAACTTCTACCCACTGAGGCAAGCCAATGCCCGTAGCCAGATCCAGGGATTCCTTGATACGGCCTTGGGATTTAGCTTTTTCGCGCACGGAAACAACGTCACCAGCCTTGATCAGCATGGAAGCGATGTCAGCGGTGTGACCATTGACTTCGATTGCACGGTGGTTCACCAGCTGACGTGCTTCTGCACGTGTAGAGCCAAAGCCCATGCGGTAAACCACGTTGTCCAGACGCGATTCCAGCAATTGAATCAGCGTTTCACCGGTGTTGCCACGACGGCGGTCAGCTTCAACGTAGTACTTGCGGAACTGCTTTTCCAGCACGCCGTACATACGCTTGAGCTTTTGCTTTTCGCGCAGCTGCAGACCGAAGTCAGACGTACGAGCACCGGAGGTGCGGCCGTGCTGACCAGGACGCGATTCCAGTTTGCACTTGGAATCCAGCGAGCGACGGGCGCTCTTCAAAAACAGATCGGTACCCTCGCGACGCGAGAGCTTGCATTTTGGTCCAATATAACGAGCCACTTCGCTTCCCCTTAGATGCGACGACGCTTGGGCGGACGGCAGCCGTTATGCGGAACCGGTGTGATGTCTGCAATGCTGGTGATCTTGATACCCAGAGCATTCAGAGCACGCACAGACGATTCACGGCCTGGACCGGGGCCCTTGATGCGAACTTCAAGATTTTTAATACCGTATTCCATGGCAGTACGGCCGGCTGTTTCAGCGGCAACCTGCGCGGCAAACGGCGTGGATTTACGAGAGCCTTTAAAGCCCGCGCCACCCGACGTAGCCCAGGACAATGCGTTGCCCTGACGGTCAGTAATGGTGATGATCGTGTTGTTAAAAGAAGCGTGGACGTGAGCAATCCCGTCCGACACGCTTTTTTTGACTTTCTTGCGTGCGCGTGAAGCGCTGCTAGAAGCTTTGGCCATCTTCTATTCCTCGATTATTTCTTCAGGGACGCGGCGGCGCGACGCGGACCTTTACGGGTGCGAGCGTTAGTGCGTGTACGTTGGCCGCGCACTGGCAGACCGCGACGATGACGCATGCCACGGTAAGTTCCCAAGTCAGCCAAACGCTTGATCGAGAGCTGAACTTCACGACGCAGGTCACCTTCTACGGTGAACAGGCCGATCTGTTCGCGAATGCGCTCGAGTTCCGCGTCGGTCAGATCTTTGACCTTCTTGGAGTATTCAATACCCGATGCTTCGCAAATCTTGCGAGCGCGGGTGCGACCGATGCCGAAAATCGCGGTAAGACCGATTTCGGCGTGTTGATGCGGCGGGATGTTAATGCCGGCAATACGGGCCATGGTTATTCCTTGTTAAATCGGTTGCGTTTCGGCAACTTAGCCTTGACGCTGCTTATGACGTGGATCGGTGCAGATGACACGCACCACGCCATGACGTTTAATGATTTTGCAGTTGCGGCAGATCCGCTTTACTGATGCCATTACCTTCATGGTTTGACTCCTAGTTTCCTGTAACCGGCCGCTTATTTGGAGCGGAACACAATTCGTGCTCGGGATAGATCATAGGGCGTGAGCTCCACAGTGACCTTATCGCCCGGCAGAATCCGGATATAGTGCATACGCATTTTGCCTGAAATGTATCCGAGCACTACGTGACCATTTTCCAGCTTGACGCGAAAAGTTGCGTTGGGAAGGTTCTCAAGAACCTGTCCCTGCATTTGAATGACGTCGTCCTTTGCCATTTTCGTGAATTACCGCATCGGCAAGCTCGAGCCTTTGAAGTTAGCCTTCTTGAGCAGCGAGTCGTATTGTTGTGACATGACATAGGCCTGGGCCTGCGCCATGAAGTCCATGGTTACTACAACAATAATCAGCAAGGATGTGCCGCCAAAATAGAACGGTACATTCCAGCGCATTTGCAAGAACTCTGGTACCAAACACACCAAGGTAATGTAGATCGCACCGGCCAAAGTCAGACGCATCAAGATCTTGTCGATATAACGCGCTGTCTGATCACCGGGACGAATCCCTGGTACGAAGGCTCCACTCTTTTTCAGGTTGTCTGCAGTTTCGCGGCTGTTGAACACCAGGGCCGTGTAGAAAAAGCAGAACAAAATGATCAGCGCGGAGAACAAAGTAATGTAAAGCGGCTGACGCGGCGACAAAGCAGCCTCGATTTCACGCAACCAACCCAGACCGGGTGTGCTGGAGAACCAATTAGCAATTGTCGCTGGCAACAGAATGATGGACGAAGCGAAGATCGGAGGGATCACGCCAGCCATGTTCAGTTTCAGCGGCAAATGCGAGCTTTGACCACCATAGATACGGTTACCTACTTGCCGTTTGGCGTAGTTGACCGTGATACGACGCTGACCACGCTCGACAAAGACGACGAAGTACGTGACGGCGGCTACTAAAACGAGGATAAACAGTGCCGATAGAATCGACATGGAATCCGTACGCACCAGATCAAGCATACCGCCCAAAGCATTAGGCAGACCCGCTACGATACCGGCGAAGATCAGGATGGAAATACCATTACCCAATCCACGTTCAGTGATTTGTTCACCCAGCCACATGACGAACATGGTGCCAGTGACCAGTGTTACCACTGTCGTGAAGCGAAACAGCATCCCTGGGTCGATAACCAGACCGGGCTGCGATTCTAGAGCGATGGAAATCCCAACTCCCTGGAACAAAGCCAAAAAGACCGTTCCGTAACGGGTGTATTGCGTGATCTTGCGACGACCCGACTCACCCTCTTTCTTGATTGCTTCCAGCGTGGGCACCACAGCGGTCATCAATTGCATGATGATGGACGCAGAGATGTAGGGCATGATTCCCAGTGCGAACACTGAGAATCGCTCTAAAGCACCACCGGAGAACATATTAAACAAACCCAGAATACCACTCTGGTTTTGAGTAAACAGTTCGGACAAGGCATCAGGATTGATGCCTGGTACCGGAATGTGCGTACCCAAGCGGTAGACAATCAGGGCGAGCAACAGGAAAACGAGACGACGTTTCAAATCGCCGTAGCGCGGACCCGACTTACTCTGTGCCTGAGCTTTTGCCACCGTGACCCCTTTTTATTCCAGCGAGCCGCCGGCTGCTTCGATCGCGGCGCGAGCGCCGGCCGTTGCATTAATGCCTTTCAGCGCAACTTTACGGGAAAGTTCACCGGACTTGATGACTTTAGCGTAACGCACCATTTGGCCAACCACGCCAGCCTGCTTCAGTGCCTGGACGTCGATAACTTCGGCATCCATTTTTTGCAGTTCGGACAGACGTACTTCTGCGTACAGGTGGTCGTCCAGGGTGGTGAAACCACGCTTGGGCAAACGACGTTGCAAAGGCATTTGACCGCCTTCGAAACCGACTTTATGAAAACCACCCGAGCGGGATTTCTGGCCTTTATGACCACGTCCGCCGGTTTTGCCCAAGCCGGAACCGACACCGCGACCAACACGACGTGCTGCGTGTTTGGCGCCAGCGGCGGGCTTGAGATTGTTCAATTGCAATTCAGACATCCCGATTCCTTTCAGGCTTCCGAGACCGTAACCAGATAATCCACCTTGCGGATCATCCCACGAACCTCAGGAGTATCAACCAATACACGGCTGGTGTTGACTCGGCGCAGACCCAGGCCGCGAACGGTGTCGCGATGGCTTTGCTTTGTGCCGATGACCGAACGCACCAACGTAACTTTGATTTGTTTCTGTGCCATGACTTACCCCAGAATTTCTTCAACTGTCTTGCCGCGCTTGGCAGCAATGTCAGCAGGTGTCGAGCAAGCACGCAAACCGTTCAATGTAGCGCGAACCATGTTGTATGGGTTGCTGGAACCCAGGCTCTTGGCTACGACGTTGCGCACGCCCATCACTTCGAAGATAGCGCGCATTGGGCCACCGGCGATAACGCCAGTACCTTCAGCTGCGGGAGAGATCAGAACGGTGGCTGCACCGTGCTTACCAACTACGGTGTGATGCAAGGTGCCGTTCTTCAGAGGCACTTTGATCAGACCACGACGGGCCTGTTCCATTGCCTTCTGAACAGCAACGGGTACTTCGCGGGCCTTGCCCTTACCCATGCCGATGCGACCATCGCCATCACCGACCACGGCCAGCGAAGCAAAGCTCATGGTGCGACCACCTTTAACGACTTTGCTGACGCGGTTGACCGCAATCATCTTTTCTTTCAGGCCGTCATCGCGCTCTTGCTCTGGAGCCTGTCTGCCTTGTGCTTTAGCCATTTGATAATTCCTTTAGAATTTCAAGCCGGCTTCACGCGCGGCCTCGGCCAGCGCTTTCACGCGGCCATGGTAACGGAAGCCCGAGCGGTCAAAAGCAACCGTCTCGATGCCCGCAGCCTTCGCCTTTTCGGCGACGCGCTTGCCAACCAGGCTGGCTGCCGCTACGTTGCTGCCAACGGCCAATTCTTTGCGAACTTCGGTCTCGACAGTGGAAGCACTGACCAGAACGCGGTCGCCTTCGGGCGAGATGATGCTCGCGTAAATATGCGTATTCGTGCGATGCACCGACAGGCGGTGTACGCGCAGCTCGGCGATCTTGCGGCGAGTAGCCACTGCACGACGCATACGGGATTGTTTCTTGTCCATGATTCGTCCTTGCCTGCGGGCTTATTTCTTCTTGGTTTCCTTGAGGATGACGCGTTCGCCGACGTAACGTACACCTTTGCCTTTGTAAGGCTCTGGTGGACGATAGCCACGAATTTCTGCGGCAACCTGACCAACCACCTGCTTGTTCGAGCCCTTGATCACGACTTCCGTCGGAGTTGGGCACTCGGCTTTGATGCCTTCAGGCAGGTCGTGCACGATGTCGTGCGAGAAACCCAGTTGCAACTTCAAGGCATTACCCTGGACGGAGGCACGGAAACCCACGCCAACCAGACTCAGCTTGCGTTCGAAACCGGCGCTCACGCCAACAACCATGTTGTTGACCAGTTGGCGCACGGTGCCGGACATTGCGTTTGCGTGACGAGTTTCGTTCGCAGGCACAAAAGACAGCTGACCGTCTTGAAGTTCAATAGTGACGTCGCCAGTCAGAGTTTGAACCAAAGTGCCCAGAGGGCCTTTGACCGTGATCTGATCAGCGGCAATGGTCGTTTCTACGCCTTTAGGCAGGGAAACGGGATACTTAGCGATACGTGACATATGATGTTCTCCTTATGCCACGTAGCACAGCACTTCGCCACCGACGCCAGCTGCACGTGCTTTGCGATCGGTCATCACGCCGCGAGACGTGGACACGATAGCAACACCCAAGCCGTTCATGACTTGAGGGATGTGTGTGCTGCCTTTGTAGATGCGCAGTCCAGGACGCGAAACGCGGTCGATGCGCTCGATGACTGGCTGGCCGGCATAGTATTTCAGGGTGACTTCCAGTTCTGGCTTGGCTTTTTCGCCAACGATACGGAAATCTTCGATGTAGCCTTCGTCTTTCAGCACAGCAGCAATAGCTGCTTTCAGCTTCGAGGAGGGCATGCTGACCGATGTCTTGTTGACCATTTGCGCGTTACGCACGCGGGTCAACATATCGGCGATTGGATCGCTCATGCTCATGTGTATTTCTCCTACCAGCTGGCCTTGGTCATACCGGGGATCTCGCCGCGCATTGCCATTTCGCGCACTTTATGGCGAGTCAAACCGAATTTCTTGAAAACACCACGAGGGCGACCGGTGATAACGCAGCGGTTACGTTGACGGGTCGGGTTCGCGTTGCGTGGCAATTGTTGCAACTGCAAACGAGCTTCGTAGCGCTCTTCGTCAGACTTGGACTGGTCGTCAATGATCGCTTTCAGTGCTGCACGCTTGGCGGCGAATTTCTCAGCCAGCTTGGCGCGCTTGATGTCGCGATTGATGAGGGAAAGTTTAGCCACGTTGCGCCCCTTAGTTGCGGAACGGGAAGCTGAACGCGCTAAGCAGCGCCTTGGCCTCTTCGTCCGTCTTGGCAGAAGTAGTGATGCTGATGTTCAGACCACGCACTGCGTCGATTTTGTCGTACTCGATTTCGGGGAAAATGATTTGCTCTTTAACCCCCATGTTGTAGTTGCCACGGCCGTCAAACGCACGACCCGACACACCACGGAAGTCACGAACGCGTGGCAGAGCCACAGCGACCAGACGATCCAGGAATTCGTACATGCGTTGACCGCGCAGGGTCACCATACAACCGATCGGGTAATCTTCGCGAATCTTAAAACCGGCAATAGCTTTGCGGGTTTTCGTGATAACGGGCTTCTGACCAGCAATTTTGGTCATGTCCGATACCGCGTTCTCGATAATCTTCTTGTCAGCAACCGCTTCCGAGACACCCATGTTCAGAGTGATCTTGGTGATGCGGGGTACTTCCATAATGCTCTTGTACTCGAACTGCTTTTGCAGATCGGCAACCACTTTTTCGCGGTAGAACTCTTGTAAACGTGCCATGTTATCCGCCCCTTAAGCCTTGGCGCCAACGGCTTTGCCGCTGGAACGATAAACACGCGTCTTCTGACCGTCGATCACCTGGATACCAACGCGGTCGCCCTTGCCGGTTTCTGGGTTGAACAGTGCAACGTTCGAGATGTGGATAGGCATGGTCTTGTCGACGATACCACCCTGCGTGCCAGCCATAGGATTGGCTTTAACGTGTTTTTTGACTACGTTGATGCCTTCCACGATGACGTGGTCTGCATCGACGCGTTGCAGTACTGTGCCACGGCGTTTTTTATCACGGCCGGTCAGCACAATAACTTCGTCGCCTTTACGAATTTTTTGCATTTTTTCGCGCTCCTTACAGCACTTCGGGAGCCAAGGACACGATCTTCATGAACTTCTCGGTACGCAGTTCACGCGTAACGGGTCCGAAGATACGGGTGCCGATGGGTTCCAGCTTGGCATTGAGCAATACGGCGGCATTGCCACCGAAACGAATCAGCGAACCGTCTTTACGGCGCACGCCCTTAGCGGTACGAACCACTACAGCGTTGTAGATTTCGCCTTTTTTGACGCGTCCGCGCGGGGCCGCTTCTTTAACGGTAACTTTGATGATGTCACCAATTGCGGCATAACGGCGCTTCGAGCCGCCCAGCACCTTGATGCACATTACGGAACGCGCACCTGTGTTGTCGGCCACGTCCAGCGTGGTCTGCATTTGAATCATGATTTTTCCTGTTCCAACTTAATTGCAACGATCCAGTCAAAATGACTGGGTCACACAACCAGTTTTGGTCCCGTCAGATTCGGATCCAGCCAGTTCGATACCGTAAACCCGATCTCGATCTGGTCCGGCAAGCCGAACCCTAGGTTGAAATCTTGCGAGAGACAAAACGTTGTATTACCAACTTCAATCCGGATAGGCGACTAAGCCTCTCCGGTCAAAATAAAGAGGTAAGCCACATATACTAGCAAATAAGCCCCAGAAAAACAAGGATTTATTTGCTAAGGCCTTGGCACGACGGCGTTTTCGCGCAACAACTCGTCCAGCTGGGCACTATTGCTGCCTCGGGTTACCCGGCGCAAACCTATCCCCAATTCCTGCAGGCTCTGCAGGAACGCTGTCAGCAAATGTCGGCCACCCACCTCGGCCTGCAGCGTCTGGGCGCGCTCATCGTCCAGGACAATATATTTGAGTGCCATCATGTGCAACCACAGAATCGATTCGGGCTGCTCCAGAACACGACGCAGACCAAATTGCACACCCAAGGGCCGCAATTTATCCACGAAAGCGACCGTTTCCACATCGTGCTCACTCAGGCAATAAGCATCCAGTTCGATAATCAGACGCCGGGCCTTGTCACCAGCCTTGGTCAGAACCTCTGCCACCTGATCTGCAAATCCAGGCTTGATCACCGATGCCCAGGAGACACGGACACTCAAACTGCCCTCCTTATCGGCTAACCAGTCGCTTGCCAGCTCCATCGTACGCAAGTCACACTGCCACGACAGACCCAGACGCACCGCCACCGGAATGAACAAATAGGCAGGCAAACTGGCCTGTCCCGGTTGCTCGGGCAACAAATTCAGGGTTGCATCGTGAATCTGGCCCGCTTGCCCCCAGACTTCAACGCCCGGCTTCACACTCAATTCAATCCGGCCTTGCTCCAGACCACGCTCAATACGTGAATGCCATTCCTGCTCACCAATGGAAGAGCTCGCCTCGGAGTGAAGCCCTTCAGACGGACGGTATTCCACTTCCTGATGCCCTGCCCCTTCGGCGCGCATCAAGGCATTGTCCAAACGGGTCATCACGGCGCTGAGCGAGTCCTGACCTTCATAGTTCGTCATCGCCATGGACCAGCGGCACAAACTGCCATCGGGTAGAGGCTGGCGCAATTCCTGCAAGGCAGTACGCAGTTCCTGGGCAAAGCCCATCACTTGAGGACCCGTCTGGCCCTTGAGCAGCACGATAAAATCAGAGCCATTCAAGCGCGCCAGATTGCCTGCGTCCATGCCATTTTTCTGCAATAGCTCAGTACAACGCTGAGTCACCAGTTTCAGCCAGGCATCCACCGCGTCACGAGACAAGGAGGTATTCAATGGCAGCAAGTCCCGCTGACGGAACAACAGCACATGGCCGCCCTCTTCCTGTTGCAGCACCTGACGGAACATATTCACAAAGTACTTGCGATTGGCCAGGCCCGTGACCGGATCGCAGTTCAACTCCAACTGCAACTGCTCGATTCGGGCATTTTGCTCCTGGCTGCTGACACGGATACGTTTTTGCACCGTGCTTAAAGTATGTGTGACGGCTTCCAGCTCGGGGATCGTGCGCACTTTCTTGCGGCTGGGCACAGACTCGCTTTGATCCATCTGTTGCAGCTCGAACTGCACATGTTCACGCAAAGCCCGGCGCAACCAGGCCATGACCATCAATACAAACACGCCCCAGGCAATCCCGGCGCCCAGCACCAACAAGGTGACGCGCACAAAACTTTTCCACAAACTGGCGCGGGCGTACTCGTCAGCAGGTTGTACTTCGATCGTGCCAATCTGATTCCAGCCATTACTGACGTGGGCCGAGGCCACGGGTACATCAATCGGCAACGAGTTGGCGAACCACGCAGGCGAAGATCCGCTGATCTGCGTTTCTTGCTGAGCACTGCGCTCCACCAAGACCGTATCGGAGGTGTCAATAAAGCGGATACGCTCAAACTGCCCGGTATCGTACAAGGCGGCAATCAACAGCTCCTGTGTCACCGGGTCCTGGTTGCTGGGCTGGGATAAGGTCAAGGCCAGCGAAGTCGCGGCCGACTCACCCTGAGCCTGCAATTGACTGCTCAAATACTGCCTTGCCGAATCGACGCTGAACCACAGCGTGCCAATCAAGATAGCAAGAATCGCGCACGAGACACTTAGCAGGAGCTGTTTAAGTAAAGACATAGCGCTTCCGTATATTCCATAAATTCTGGTCTAGCCCACCCGACAAGGGTGTCCTGAGGGTCTGTTTCCAATTGGTGCTCAAGCCCAAGGGCCGGCACATCATCAAGGAACAAAACCTTCCTTACGCATTTTTTCCAGCAAACCACGCCAACGGCTGATGCTGTCTACCGAACCTTTCTGGGCATTACCCACATACACCCCTTGCGAATTGAAGCTGAACACAGGGGTTAAATCAGGACGCTGGCTGGCGGGGCGAATCGAGCCACTTAAATTATCCAGCAGCAAAGGCTCAGCTTGGGGCGTGGGATAGTAGCCCAGAACCATGTGCGCAATACTTTGGCCACCTACTTGAGCCCGCACATAAATCAATCGCAGTTTTTCATTGGGTACACCCAGGTGCAACAAGGAAAAATACTTGCCGATGACAAAGTCCTCACAGTCCCCCGCCGCTTTGCCCAAGGTCTCTATAGGCGTGGCCCAGTAGTCCAACTGGCCCCAGATATGAATGTCCTCGCCAGCCATCACATTCATATTCCAGAAATCATTCACGGCATCCAGCTGGCGACGCTCGCTTACACCACGGGCGGACTCCAGATTGGCCATCCACCGATCTACAGCCGCCCCGGCACGGGCACCAAAGCGGGAGACGGCGGTTTGGCGAATCTTGCTGACTTCGAACTGCAAGGCAGGCGCCGACAAAGGCAGCCACACCAAAACCAGCAGTGCGACCAGCACAAACAGCGCAATCCTAGATCGAAGAAAAAGGCGTAGCCAGGCAAGAGGCAAGAGCACGTCAATCCCAAATAAGCAAACCCTTATAACGGCGTTATAGCTTGCCTATTTAGTGAACGCTTGGCAATCGACAAAACGTCTGAACCCTCTATACATAGAGCTGGCTGTTAAACGGTCTCGAACTACCCCTGCAAAAAGAAACTGCAGGTCTGCAAACCGCAGATCCACCGCCTACAAGCTCAGCCTGGCCAGCCTTCCTGCTACATGCGTCCTCTTTCCTGTGACACCTCACGATCATAGTCACAAATGCCAAGCACCCACTATTGGCGCTGACGACAAGCTGCAGAAATAAAAAAACCCCACAAACCCAAAAAGGCTTGTGGGGCTCGGGCACTACCCGCAGGTAGTGCCTATCCAGTGAACCACTTAGAAATCAGAAGACTTCAAAGTACCGTCTTTCAGCGAGTTGGCGATCTGAGCTGCCTTCTCTGCGTCAAAGTCGATGTTGTCCAGAATGATCGTCTGATCGATCTGGCCGTTACCTTGAGAGCTGATACCGATTTCCATCTTGCCACTATCCGAACGGCTTACCGTCAGGTACTGGCTCAGGTTACCGTCGTTGATCTCATGACCTGAGAGCAAATCAGCGATATCCAGTGTGTCATTACCCACACCGAAATCCTTCACGTGATCCACGGCAGGCTTGCTTGTGGTGCCTTCATCACCCTTGTTCCACACAAAGGTGTCGTCACCCTCACCGCCGAACATGATGTCATCGCCGGCACCACCAATCAATGTGTCATTGCCACCTTGACCGTACAAGATGTCGTTACCGGCACCACCATCAAGAATGTCATTGCCGCCACGGGTATCACCTTCAACGTTGAAGGCTTCGTGATTCTCCTTAATGTAGGCATACAAATCTGCATTACTTGGAGCAACCCCATTCTTCAGCTCAAGGAATACCTTCAAGGCTTTCAACCCAGCGCCATCGAACAAGTCAGCAGGACGACCACCTGGAATTTCATACCATGGCAGCACATTACCGTCGGTATTGATTGCATCACCAAAGATGATGTCGTTACCAGCTCCACCCAGCACGTGATCATTACCTACATCCAGTAGCTCACCGCTAGTAGTTCCGCCCTGCAATGCAGCGGCCAGATCTTCGGCAGTATGCACGATCTCCGGCTGGCCAGCTTCGCCAGTCACCCACACAGGTCTCCTACTTGTACCCATATTGATTGACGTATCGCCAGTAACCTGAGTGTTATCAAAGAACTGCAAATAGTCCTCGTTAACACCACTACCTATGCCTATTCCGTGCACCTTGCTCATATCGCTCAGCGCCTTGAATGCGTCAATGGACTCTTTCATAACGTCAGCATCGGTAGAGCTACCCGTTCCAGCTACCTTACCCTTGCTATCCAGATAATAAGTGGGATCACCGTCCGTCAGGAAATATGTCAGGTTTTCAAAGTCCTGACCGGATTGCTTAGCTGCTTGTCCGTTAAACCAAGACACAGCCTGGTTAAACGCCGCCTCGTAATTCGTGCCGCCATTCGCTACCAGCTTGTTAAGCTCACTAATCAATTGCTGCACATTCGCGGCAGACAAGTTATCCAGTTTGATCGGGGCAGTGGCATTAGTATTGAAATCCACCAATACAACATTGACGACACCATCATGGTCTTTCAGGCTGTCAGCTAAACCCTTCAAGGCATTAATAGCCAGTTGCATACGAGTCAAGCCAGGCGTACCCGAGCTATTACGCATGCTGCCCGAGGTGTCTACAACCAGTGCAATGTTGTAATTCTTACCCGGTGTCACAATGGCCAATGTGCCGCCCGCATCAGCAAGAATAATGTCATCGCCCTGGCTACCATTTAGTGTGCCACCATCGTTACCGCCTTCAACAACGTCACCATGATACAGCGTCAAGGTGACAGGAACCTGTACTTCTTCAAAGTTACCGTCTACCGCCACTACCTTGGCGACCAGGTCTTCGGAGCCATCCGTTGTCACCGACACAGATCCCTTTCCGTTCCTATCCAAGGTAACTACATACTCCTTACCACCAATCTCCACCGTGGCCGTTGGGAAGGTAGTTTCAAAGTCATACTTGCTTGGATCAGGCGGGTTTGAGGTTTCAATGTCAAACACAACGTCGGATTCCATACCTGGAATACTGGTTGCATCATCGTTGATCACCTCTTTGTAGGAAATGGAATGCACCAGATAGTCATCGGTAGATCCGGGAGCTGTGAACTCTGCTTTCGTAAAGTTCTGACCACTACCAGGCTCAAAGGTATAAGCCAGATCGACTTTGTCTGAGCCGCCTGCTACCCGTTCAGTCTTGGTCACATCACCGTTCGCGTCGTAGTACGTAACCAAGGCCTGGGTGTTGGAACCACCGCCAGAAATGATGGCCCAACCGACTGAATTGCCCGCTGCATCAAAGAACTCAACCTTCGCTTTTTCAGAATTGGCTCTCCAGGCAAACTGAACATCAAAGGACTTGACCTCATTGTTGAATTCAACCGTGAGTGTTTCACCATAGCCCAGCTCTTTGTCGTCGCCATTCCCCGCCTGTCCAGACACACCAAAGCCATCATGGTCCGTACCTGTCACTGTAGAGACATTAGTAGTCTGACCATTTTTATCGGTGGCTGTCACGATAAAGCTGTCAGTGTTCCCGACATTACCCACATCAATTGTCGAGGTCTTCGTGACCGTTGCCTTAATGCTGACCGACGTTGGGTCGAAATCATCCACAATGACGGTACTTGCAGAATCCTGAGTACCCACAGACAGATAATCGAACGCATCATTAGCATCCACAACGCCCGTAATCTCTACCTGCAAGCCCTCATTAGGCTCTTTGTAAACGTCATCTACCGTATTAACAGTAAATTCTGTTTCGGACGTCCCACCCTGAATAGTCACACTATTCGGCAAGGTGCCCGTATCGCCCGCATTGGCGGCAGCGCCACTCCAATCAAGCGTCACATCGATACTTTGACCTGCTGGCACTGTGACCGCATTGCCCGCACCATCAACTAACTGCACGGTATAACGCAGTTCTCCACCCTCAGATACGCTGTTTTGATCAACACTAATCACGGCGTACACAAAGCTTGTATCGACGATCAGACCCTCGGCCACCAACGTG